>CAMVMF010000033.1 GCA_947168515.1 uncultured Bacteroidales bacterium | reverse complement strand
AATTCTTGATGGTTATGGCTATATAACGAACATTATCTCAAAAATGTTACGTGCTTCCATACAAATAGTTATCAACAATTTACACGCAATCCTGCCCAGAAATGTTCATAACGTGTTTTTTTTAAATTCTGAGACGGGACCACCTGTTGACAACTCCGTCACAAATGTTGATATCGTACTGATTTTTTAATTTTTCATGCGTTTGCCCTGTCTCGGAGCATATTTGCCTTGGAAAGTGTGTTCCGTACAACAGGTGTCGCTCCAAATCCAAGATTGTAAGACCTATTAGCATGGGCTGTAGTTATATCTGTGAGCTCTCGGAGACTTCCACATCCCAAGAGTTGACCGAACATAAGCACGAGCAGATGATTCCAGTGGCTGAAGTTCCATCCTTCTGTCTTGTCGGGATACTTTTTGACGATTCTCCTGAACTGACGTTGTGGCAAATACACGGTGATTTGCGTGAAGATATAGTGTCCTGTATGCATATTGATTCCTTATTTGTGAAGAGAACCAATATACACATTTCAAATGTCGGACACAAGTTTTATCGAACAAATCCATGTGCATGAATAATTTATAAAATAGCTTAACGATAATTAAGAGACACTAGTGTTTCAAGAAGGACTACTCATCAGTCGTCTATCAAAATAACATTCTCTTTAAAGGTTGACGATGTAGTAGTAAAATGATGAAAATATTTTGCCATATCAAATTATTGTTGTATATTTGCATCGAAAAAAAAATGAATTATTTTCAATTTTTGACGTTATTAATAATTACATTTGCAAATTATTACAGTCTATGTACAATTTTTATTTTAAATTTTTGTAGCATTAAAACCATATACGATGGAAGAAAATAGAGATTTAAATCGGATTAAGGTGATGTTGGCAGAGAAGAAGCGAACCAATAAATGGCTCGCAGAGCAACTTGGGGTTAATGCTGCCACAGTAAGCAAGTGGTGTACCAATTCTTCCCAGCCGTCTTTGGACATGCTAAGCAAAATTGCCGCAGCCTTAAAAGTTGATTATACAGAACTTGTAAGAATAAAGCGCATTCATGGCGAAGAAGAATAACGGAAAATATGATTCAGGGGTCAACATCATGGGTAGTGTTCCCAACTACAATGTGATGCTTGACTACATCAGTGATACATATGGCATCACCGAAGGCAGTACTGGAGCCTTTGAGTTCAGAACTGAGAAGTCTTTGCAACGTTTTGTATCTGCGATAGAGTCATGTATTCTTAAATTTAGGAATGACGCTCACAAGAAAATGTTCTTCGATGCCATCGGAAACAAATCATTTTCAGTACAAGAAAGACTGATCATCCTATTTTGGCAACTGACCTATTCCAATCTTTTATTCTCTCGGATAACATCAGAAGTGTTTATGAAGGCTGTCTATTCGGGTCGTGTCACCATTATGGCTGAAGAAATCACAAATTTCTTACGTTTTATAAAAGAAACAGAGAATGGAGAGTTGGATTGGAGTGAAGACACCATTAAGATTTCCGGTAGCAAGTATCTAACCATCATGAAGAAGTTGGGGCTAGCTGATGGTGCGGTCAAGAAAAGCATTGTTCATCCTGTCATTACAAACAATCTTTTTGTTTACTATATCCGTTTCATCCAGACTATAACAGATGACAAGACTTTGCACAACCCTTACATCATATTTTCGTTCAGTGAAGAGCAGAATCTGGTTAGTCGATTAAAAAGAATTGAGAATATCCAGCATTGGGATATTACCCAAATAGGTAATGAAATAACTATAGATTTGAAATAATATGACTTCTACTTATATTCAAGAACATAACCGTTTATTCGGTGACCTGACGGCAGCTTTAGGACGAGACCTTGCACACTTGTCTTCAGAGGCAAATGGTGGAAGGAGCATCCTGTTTGTCTATCCACCTGTTGATGAAGAGAAGTATATAGATGAGGCAAAACAAAGGTTCACCGACGGATATGAGTTCATTGATATCCGACAACTATTTGTAGAGTTTGTCGATTCCAAAGGACTTGACAAGTTCAAACACCAATTCAAGAATATGGGTACGGAAGTTTTTGTCAGCCAAAACTATACTGAGGGAACTTTTTATAGTTTTCTGATGAAAAGAATTGTAGATACAGCAACAAAAGGTGTCTCTCCGATATTGATACATACGGGCGTCATCTACAAGATGGGGTTCTCCAATCAGAACATCATGGAAGATCCAAATGTGATGAAGTTCCAAAAGCCGCTTGTGTTTTTTTATCCTGCGGTGGCGAGGAATGAAACGATATATTTTCTCGACCTACAACCAGCCTCAAAATATCGCTGTGTGGTTATTATGTAATTCCTATACTATATCATGAATATGACTAAGATAAAAGATATACTTTCAATTCGTCTCGAAGATGATATCAAGAGTGTGATTGACCTTAACCAGCAGGACGAGAGTAGCATCATGGATGAACTTGACGGATTCATCCTGACAGAGAGTCTGGCAAAACATTTGGCAGACTTCTGCGACTTCTTTACCTCAAACACAGCTCAACCAGGATTATGGTTGAGCGGCTTCTATGGTTCTGGTAAGTCATATTTCTCAAAGATGATAGGTTTCCTGCTAAAGAATCCTACTATTCAAGGAACCTCTGTACGTGACCGTTTCCAGAGTAAGCTCATAGGATTGCCTAATGCAGGTCTGCTCCAAAACAGTATTAACGAACTGGGACGTACCAATAACCATATTGTGCTCTTCGATGCAGCCAAAACTACAGGCAATCATGGTATAAGCTACATGATGATGGGCGCATTTCTCAAGTCCTTGGGACTTAACGATGACTGGGTAGGTATCATTGAATTCAATTTGTTGATGAGTGGTCGCTATCAGGCTTTCTGCGATAAAGTCCAACAGAAGTTTGGAGAGTCATGGTTGAAGCGCCGTCAGAATATGGATGAAGTGTATGACACTTTGGAGGACACCATGCTCGACGGTTTTTGTTCTGAGAGTGCTTACGACGAGATGCGTGAGGCCGCAAAACTGCGCATACAGGACTATGACGCTGTAAAACTTCAAGAAGACTTGACGCGCTATCTTGAAAAGAACTCAGACATCCGTATTGTATTCATGATTGATGAGGTGAGCGAAGCGATTGCTCAAAAGAAGATCAATATCCTTGACCTTGAAGGAGTAGCAGAAGCTGTAGCCGCCCTCGGACGCAAGGTGTGGACTATTGCTATTGCTCAGCTTCAATTGGATGATGTCATCAATGGCACCAATGTCAACCGCAGTCTGTTGACCAAGATTATTGACCGTTTCAGGAAGCGCATCCCTATTGCTGCTGAGGAAGTGGATATGATCATCCGCAAACGTCTTTTGGCCAAGACAGCTGACGGTAACGACCTCTTACAGGATTATTATAAAAAAAACAGTGGTAAGATTTCCGATATTACCAATATAGTCGGAACGGGACTCAACAAAACTACGGATGCCAAAACATACGCGGATTACTTCCCGTTCTATGAGCATCAGTTCAAAATGCTTCAGTATTTTTTGTTCGGCACTCAAAAACTTGTCAAGACGCAGGTGGGTACTCGTGGAATGTTGATTTCCGCATTCGATGTATTGAAGAAAGAGTCTCTTTCTAACAAAGACATTCACACCCATGTCAATGCCTCACAACTTTGCCGACAGGCAGAAGAAGCTGTGGCAGAATCACTGCGTGTTCGTTATAATCAGGCCGACGAGCATCTAAAGGAGATGAATCTTCATTTAGTTGTGGGACATGATCTGCTCCAGACCATCCATTTCCTTACCGAATCAGGTGCCAAGACAACGGCCGAGAATATTAGCCGTGCATACGTTAATTGTCCGGATGACTATTTCTCTGTACTTGAAGAAGTAAAGAAAGCCTGTAAAAAACTGGCAAACGATGAAATTCTTATCCTCTCTGGCGATGAGTACCGTATCACCAGCCAGACCCAACAGCGCATCTTTGAAATGATGAGCAACATTGACATTGCTAACTATCGCATCAAAGGCGAGATTACAAAGCAGGTGAAGCAGATGTCGCTCGTTCGTGGTGCGCAGAATTTGACTGTTGACTCTGTCAATGTAGGATTCGCTGTACAGTCAGACAGTGGAGAGCCTCTTTCTACTGGCGGTGACCAAGGCATGAAGGTTGTCTTCCACGATATTCTCAGTGTCAAGCCCTCATTCAATGAGTATGTCGAACACGTTAAAGAGGAAACACAGTCGCAGAAGGGAATTATTAGTGTTGTCCCTTCTTCTGACTACGCAACAGAAATACAGAAGATTGCAGAGGAAATTCTTCGTATCAGTTCTATCAAGAATGTACCTAATCTTACTTCCGAGGAGAAGAAGGTTGTTGACGAGATAGCCAACTCTTTGGAGAGTAAAACGGCACAGTTGGAGCAGGTCATCGTGAAGTCATATGCTAACGGTGTACTGGTATATCTCTATAATGCCAGCATCATGACCGCACAGAATGCACCAACTATCGTCAAGGAGGCAGAATTAAAGATGTATGGCAACATCTATACGAAGCGCCTTGGCGGTTCATTAAAGGATAGTATTGCTCAGCAATTGTTGAAAGTTAGCCAAAACCAACTACAGAATGTTATCGGTCAGCAGCCAGACTTCTTGTTCTTTGATACCACAGGACAGTTCATTGGTGACCAGTTACCAGTCATCACAGAAATGATGGCACAAATGGCATCTTATAAGAATGGTGCAGATTTGGAGCGTGACCTTGCAGCCGCTCCTACCGGCTATAGTTTTGGTACGGTTTTCTCAACTTTGGCAGCACTCTTCCGTGCCAGCAAGGTTATTATTAAGTTCAACAATCAAGAATATCACTCCTGGCAGCAAGAGGGAGCGAAGGAACCGTTTGCCAATTCCCGCAACTTCCAACGTACCTCGTTTAAGGCCATCACCAAGAGCCTGAGCTATAATGAGAAACGTGACATTGTTGATTCCTTGAAGGACTGCCGTTACAAGGAACTGACTGGAAACAATCTCAGTTACAACATGAATGACTTTGAGCTTGTTGCAGCCATCCAGTCACTTGCCGTTACTGAGATTCACAAAGTCAACAATCAGATATGTATCGACACTGAGCGTGAGCGCATCTTCCGTCGTTCTCTTGCAGCCAAGGATGTACTTCGACAATATGCTGGAACAGTCACAGAATACAACTATTTCAATACTGCCAGAACGTTCCTTGGTGACAACGAAAATGAGGAGTTCTGCAAGGCGGTGGAGAAGATAGAGGCAGATATTCGCTTCATTGATACCAATATGCGTGAGATTGAGTATCAGAAGGATTACTTCCTCGATGTAAAGAACGAACTGGAGTTTGTAGGTTCTCCCATGCAGTCTTTTGACCAGATTCATGAAGCCTATCTGCAGATGCTTGATAGTGATCCTGTACACAATTATCAGCAGATGAAAAAGGAGTACCAGAACGTCAAGGACTTGTACTACCAAAACATGGATCATCAAGCTGAACAGATGATTAATGGATATGGAGACCTGTTGACCCGCATTGAAGCTATCAAGAAGAATGCTGAACAATATCCTGCAGAGTGGAATACAAGGCTCTATGCAAAAGTTAGGGAAAAGGAAGATGTATGCAAGAAATACATCATTTCGAAAATCCAGTTGAAGGACTACGAGATTCGTTGCTCCAATTGTCACCTTCAGCTTCGTGACATCGTGAGTGCCATCAATATGCTGCCACAACTGAACGTTGACGTAGATGTGATGGAAACAGAGATTTGTACATCTGACCCGAAGCCTGCGCCACAGTCACAGCCCCAACCACAGCCTGGTCCTGGAGATCCCAATCCGCATCCGCAACCAAAGCCACAGCCTAAGGAACGCAAGTTGCGTAACCAACTGCCAACAGGACAACTCAGCGTGGCTCAGTACAAGCAATGGCTGAAACAACAATTGGCGATGGTCAATCAATTCGATACAAACGACATTCTTAAATTTGACGAATAATAATGGAAATTATGGAAGATTACGAATTTGATCAGTTAAAGGAGGATATCGATATTGAGCCAGAAGACAATAGCATAGAAGATATTCATGGGCCTTTTGACCCCAATGCTATAGATGTTGATATATCGGTTGTGAATTTAGGTTCTCTTTTGGACCAACTTGAATATAATGAAATTGATCTGCGACCAGAGTTTCAACGTGCAAGTGATGTTTGGTCACAAGTCAAGAAAAGTCGCCTGATTGAATCTGCTCTATTGGGTCTCCCTTTACCATCATTTTATTTTAGTGAAGACCCGGAATCTAACAAACTACTTGTAGTTGATGGGCTTCAACGTCTTTGCGCTTTTTCGGATTTCTGTATCACAAAAAAACTCAAATTGAAAGGAATGCAGTTCCTGACAGGATTAGAAGGGTGGACGTATGATAAATTTGATCGCACACAGATTCGAAGGATTAAGAGTCTAAAGGTCACTCTTAATACATTACGCAAGAACACTCCGCAAAGAGTAAAGCTTGTGATATTTCAACGCGTTAATACCGCTGGAGTTCCCTTGACGCCACAAGAGATGCGCAATGCTTTATACCAAAAGAAGGCTACTGATTTGTTGAAGAAAATGGTAAAGTTGGATTCTTTCAAAAAAGCCACTGGTGGAAAAATTCCTTCAAGACGAATGACTGACTGTGACTTCGCTAACCGTTTTGTCGCATTCTATCTTTACAAAAATGACTATGATGGTAATCTTGATGAGTTCATGGGCGATGCATTGGAGAAGATTAATAAAATGTCGCAACAAGAAATTGACATCATTTATGACACTTTTGATCGGTCAATGAAAATCTGCTACAAACTTCTTGGGAATACAGCTTTTAAACGACCAGACCCACAAAAACCTAATAGTTTTTTAAAAACGAACAAAGCTATTTTTGAGGTTTTGAGTGTTTCAATAGCCCAACTGTCAGAAAACGAACAAGAAATTCTTGTTCAAAGGAAAGCTCTATTTCAATACGAAATATATTCTTTGTTTATTAATGAAGATTTTATTAAATCAATCACTTCTGGAACAGCAAAGACTCCTCAAGTCGAATATCGTCACACCAAAGTTCATCAACTCATTAAACATGTAATTAGCTATGATAACTAATTTGATATTGAAGGACTTTAAGATTCATAATAATCTTAATATTCAATTGGGTAATATCACATTGCTCACAGGTCAAAATGGTATGGGTAAGTCATCGGTCATACAGTCGCTCTTGTTACTTAGACAGTCATACACGGGAAACACCCCATTGTTTGGATTAAATCTAAAAGGAGATTTGGCTGACTTAGGTATCGCCAATGATGTTGAATGTCATTCTTGTTCTGATGGGGTATTAAGCATCCAATTGGAAGATGATTCAGAAACTTTAGATTTCGAGTTCTCTTATGAAGATACGGATAGTTATGAAACATATCTGCCTGCTATCAATTTGGAGAATCAGAATAAAGATTTATCGAAATGTTCTCTGTTTACTTCTAATTTCCAGTATATAAGTGCATTTCGATATGGTCCACAGAAAGGATATGAAAGAGATACAAATGTGGTGCAGCACCAAAAACAGATTTCTAAAAATAATGGTCAATGTGAATATGCAATACATTTTTTGAGTCATTTCGGGAATAAGATACATTGTATTCCGGAGTTGTTGTACGATAATGAAAACAATGATCTTTTATCCACACAGGTTCAATTGTGGATGCAACAAGTGTCGCCTCGTGTAAATATCAATATCGAACTTAATGGAAATGATTTCAAGCTAAATTATAAATTCAGCAGAGAAGGGAACACTATGACGGAACCAATGTCAGCGATTAATGTTGGTTATGGTATTTCTTATGTCTTGCCAATTATTATTGCAGTCCTGAGTGCTTCTCCTGGCGCCATTCTTCTTATAGAAAATCCTGAAGCGCATATTCATCCTCGTGCTCAGGCAGAACTTATGAAGCTGCTTATGAAGGCAGCGAAGGCTGGAATACAGATTATCATAGAAACACATAGCGACCATATTATGAATGGTGCGTTGGTCGCCATTGTGAATGAACCAGGGTATCTGCCATTGGTTAAAGCATATTATTTTGAACGTGATGAAAGCCAGCACACGTCCAAGCCTTGTACGTTGAAGATACTTGAGGACGGTAGAGTTGCTAATCCTCCAAAAGGTTTCTTTGACCAAATAGATATAGACATGCGGACAATAATGGGCTTCTAACAACTGGTTTATATGGCTAAAAATATAATTGCCTTGGTGTTTCCTGAATATAACGACAATGGTAATCTGGTCACTTCAAAAGACTGGGTTGTTGATGAGTTGTATGATGACAAGACGATGGGGGTACAGATAAAAGAGACAGGCATATTTGTCGATTTCTTCAATGATGAGGAATGCAGTATGATTTATGATTCGATGAATATAAACGCATACTTGTATGCCGTAAATGTACTTCCGGAATGCTATCCTTCAAGAGTAAGACAACTTAGATCAATATTCAAACAATATGGATTAAAAGATTGGCGTAGAAATCGTGTGTCTTCTGAAACAGAAGAATACGGCATTCACGATGAGATAATTAAAAATGAAATCAGAACAGAAATAGCCGCAAGAATAGAATCTACACCTGCAAACTCTTATCTCATAGCTACAAATGCGTTTGGTGATAAGGGTAAAACCTGGGAATTGAAGACTAAAACTTCTACTTTCACCGTCGGCTCTCTCCCTATGTCCATATCCCATGTGTTTGAATGGCTTTCCAATCATCATAAGCCACTTAGGGTATATGAATGGAATGAGAAACATGGAGAAAATGGTATAGGAGCACATAAAGGTAATAAGGGAGATGAAGTTTCACTTCTTTTATGTTCGATATCACATGCAGAGGAACTGCTGCCAAGAGCAATAGGTGAACCAATGTATGACACTTTGTATTGTTTTGATACCAAGCATGATAAGTATATGGAATTTCAGGCAGGTTGTAAATATGCCCATCTTCAACCTGACGCTATAGAAAGACCATATCACTCCTATCACATTAACGATAGTAGTCGCGTTCCTAAACGTGTCGCTTATAAAATAAATACTCTTCAAAAATTAAGTGAGTAATGAAACTGATAAATCACGTTCTCGACATACGGCACCTTATTCAGCAGGCATTCGACAACCGTTTCTCTCGCATGGGACTTCGAAAGGAAGCTGCTTCTCCTTTAGAGCAGATTCCAGCAGAGCACCAAGACAAGCGTAGGAAACTGGATGAGCTGATGAGTAGTCACCTGAGCGAGTTGGGAGACTATGAGGAGGCGCGTCAGGCTGCCATCAACGAGTGTGTATTCACGCTCTTCAACCGCATTGCTGCCATTAAGGTGATGGAGTCGAAAGAATTGTTTCCTGAGATTGTCACTCGACGGAAAGAGAATTCGGGACGTTCCTTTGAGCATAATGCGTGGTTAGAGAACCATCCGGAAGAACGTAATGCGGAACGTGAGGGACTGAAGCATTTTCTCAGTGACCAGTTCGACAACCTTGGTGAACATATCCCTCTTTATCGCAAAGACTATCCATACGCATTGATGCCGACAGCCAATGAACTGAATGAGATTATCGACCGGTTCAATGCTGTGGAAGAGGATGATGACTGTGGAGCCGACGTATGGAAGGGCGATGACATCCTCGGCTGGCTCTACGAGAACTTCAATGCTGTAGAAAAAGAGGCATTGAAGCAGAGTGGCGAGAAGACAGAATACAATAAGGTGTCGCTTCAGAGTCAGGTTTATACGCCTCAGTGGGTGGTGAAGTTCCTTGTTGACAACACGCTGGGTAAGGCATATATGGAGATGTTTCCCGACAGCCATATCAAAGAGAAATACCAGATAGCCAATACCCCAGACCATCAGGTGCGCCATCCAAAGGATTTGCGTCAGATGCGACTACTCGACCCTGCTTGTGGTTCGGGCAACTTCCTGATTTATGCCTTCTCGCTGTTCTACGACTTGTACGTGGATCAGATGGAAAACTACGAGCACGACTACAGCCGCCGTGATATTCCGAAGATGATTGTAGAGAACAACCTCTTCGGTGTTGACTTGGATGAGCGTGCAGCCCAGATTTCTCAGATTGCACTTTTTATCAAGGCACGAGAATTAGGTGGTCATCGTAGCCATTGGCCTGCTTATACCAATGTGGTGAGCACACATTTCTTTCTTGATGATTATGAAGAGGTGAAAGACACCTTTGAGGCCATAGACAATCTGGACGAGTCGAAGCGTAACATCATGCGGATGATATGGGACGACCTAAGCAATGCTTATAAATTCGGATCGCTGGTGCGTGTGGATGAGACATTAAACAAGATTCTGCCCAATGATGACAACCACAGCCTCTTTGCACAAGAACAGATGGAGGATATGTTCTCCTTTAAGCAGCAGTTCATGAATCAGCTGCGGCAGAAGGTGAACGAATTGGGCGAGCTTGGCAGCAATGCCTATACGCTGGCAAAGACCAACGATGCTATTTCGTTCCTCGAAATCATTGCCAACAAATATGATGTGGTAGTAGCCAATCCGCCCTATACGGATAGTGGCGACTTTGGAACTGAGTTGAAAAAGTTTATAGAGGAGAACTATAAAAAGCCTTTGAAGTTCAATTCCAACCTCTATGCTTGCTTTATCAAACGATGCTGTGAATTGGCTGGGGATGATGGTAAGGTGGGGATGATTCACCCCTTAACCTTCATGTTTATCAAATCTTTTGTTGATGTTAGGAAATATATATTGGAAAACTGGCATATACATCTGTTTGTGGATTATGGGCTTGACAGGATTAATATGTTTAAGGGTACAGGGTATGCGAGTGCTCCTGCATTTTATGTATTAGATAGCAACAATGATAATTCTGATTCGATCTTTTTCGAACTAAATGTGAATTTACAAGAAAAAGATAAGAAAGCAAGGCTATCCCTGGCTTATGACAGATTCTGTAATAATATACCTGATAATCGTACATATAGAATTCAGCAGGAAGATTTGAAAGGAATTAAATTATTTCCATTTATTTACTGGATTTCTAATAATTATCGCAATAAATTTTCTGCGTACTACCTTGGAAAAAAGGCGGATGTCGTAAGTGGATTTAAGACAGGATGTAACGAAGCTCTTCTAAGGTTTTGGTGGGAAGTAGAAGATGACATCAAGTGGGCGGTTTACACAAAAGGTGGCTTCTACAACAAATGGTATGGAAACAATTGGCTAAAACTTAATGTAGAGAATGACTTTTCCATGTTGAAAGCCCAAAATAGTTATAATATACCAAGGAAATATTTCCAAACGGGGCTAACATATAACGGTTTAGGGTCTAAAGGGCTGTGCTTCAGGCTCCTTGAAGATAACACGTTGTTTGACATGGGGAGTTCTGCTGTTTTTGGAACGCATACTTATTTTGTGCTCGGAGTCCTTAATTCTATTCTTATTAAATATTCATGTAATTGTCTTAATCCAACAGTAAATGTTCAGCCAACAGATGTAGAAAGGTTACCTTTTATTGATTTAGACACAATTAGTTCTGAGATTACAAATGATATAGGAAGACTTTCAGAACAAAATGTGGAGATAAAGAAGCTCTTATGCAAGAGTTCTTTAATTGAACCATTATTTGAACAATCTCCTATCCGTACTGAAGGAGATGTGGGTGCATCTATTTATCTATATTTCAATATGGAGAATGCTCTTCTTACCCAAATTCTCCTCGACGAGAGCATCATCAACAAGACCGTCTTCAAAATCTATGAATTGAGTGAACACGACAAGCAAATGGTACTTGACAAAGAAGGCATACCTGTTGGCGACCTGCCTGTGAGCCATGAGGCAAAGGTTGCCTATATGCAGTGGCTAACGTCAGAAAGCGAGTTCAAGCCAACGAGTGATGTACTGGAACATTTGGAGAACTTGGAGGAGCGTGATGACCTGCCAAAGATTACCGACTTCGAAACCCTTTACCAGAATAACAACGAGTGGGAGGAGTTCTGCATCAAGCGCAATGTGAACCCCGTGGAAGCATGGTGGCAGTTTAAGAATGCCAATGTGCTGCCTCCTCAGCGCACACAGGTATTAGCCTTCGAACTGATGACCGATGTTATCCGCACTGTGTTGGCGAAGGATGATGATGGCATCATCCCATTAGGCGACCGACTCGGTGAGGAACGCCTTGTCATTCGCATAGAAAAGGAAATGATGGAGCGTGGCTACTCAGCTGCACAGTTCTCTCAGGTATGCCAGTTGTTAGGTTGCGGTTTAGAGAAATATCTGCAAGAGCGATTCTTCCAACAACTCAGCGACCACCTGAACCTCTTTATGTATCTGCCGAAGACACCGTTCATATGGCACTTGAGCAGTGGGCCTCATCATGCCATAGAGCTGTACGTCAGCATCTATAAATGGAGCCGCGATGCCCTGTATCGTGTTCGTTCTATCTATGCCGCCAACCGTGAGGCTGCCCTTCGTGACCGTCTCAACTCCATTGATACCAGCAACACCGAAGGACGCATGGAGGCACAGGAACTTCGCGAGACACTGACAGAGTTGCAGGAGTTCTGCCAGAAAGTGGATGACCTTCTTGCCAGCGGTTATGACCCGAAACTCGACGACGGTGTTGGCAAGAATATTGCCCCACTACAGAAACGCAAGATGCTCAGCTATGAAGTGCTCAATGCCGGACAACTGAAGAAATATTTGAATGCAGATTGGTAAAAGTATAAATATTTGATTATAAAACTATATAATATGAAGATTATAGATATCACAATCGAAAACTTCAGAGGATTTACACACAAGTTCTTTGCATTTGACCCCAAAATGAATGTCATACTTGGTGACAATACAACAGGTAAGACAACATTACTACATGCGGTACAAATCGCATTGGGTGCATTCCTCCAAGAAATGACTTTCTTGCCTGGCGGAAATGGTTATAGTCGTAATTTTCGCCCTACAGACCATGTTAAAGTTTATAGTGAATCAAGCAAAGGCTTTATTCCAATAGCCGAGAAACCCATTATTGAAGTCAATGCAGAATGTGTTAGCGGTATATTTGATAAATCGACACAACAAGTAAACACGTCTACAAATCAGATTGGGTGGAAAAGGACAAGTAACAAAAACTCCAAAGCCAATGCTCAAGAACTGATGGAATTTGTGGCTGACATAGAAAACCGAAGAAGAAATGCAGACAATGAGGGCACAAACTCTCTCTTTCCACTCTTTCTGTCATTTGGTGCAACTCGCCTCGAAAAGAACTACAAAGGAGCCGAAAAAACGAAGCAACGTGAAACACGCGAAGCGAAGGCCTATAAATGTGCTCTTGATGAACAGGTTGATTTCAAAGGGGCTTTTGATTGGATCTATAGATACGAAAAGAGTTTTGATAAAGGAGGTGAATTCGCTGGCACGAATGAGGCTTTTCTAAATGCAATAAAGGAAGCGATTCCTGCCATTCATCAAATAGATATCGATACAAAGAACAATGAATTCACAGCACTGATTAAGATGACCAAGGACGATGTTCCATATTGGCTCACATACGACATGATGAGTGCTGGCTTTAAAGCTATGATTAATATAACTGCAGAGATAGCGCATCGTTGTATCGAATTAAACGGATTCCTTGGAATTGATGCTGTGAGGAAGACTCCTGGCATTATCATGATAGACGAGGTTGACCTGTATTTGCATCCACATTGGCAGCAGCATATTCTTTCAGATTTACAGAGGTCATTCCCCGAAATGCAGTTTATTGTCACAACTCATTCTCCATTTATCGTACAGAGTGTAAAAAGTCAGAATGTAATAACATTAGATGGTGTTAGAGGTGACAGCAACCCTGACATGAGAAGTATTGAGGACATCGCTGTAACTGAGATGAATATGGACTCAGCCAGATTCCCTCGTTATCAGCAAATGGTAGAGCAGGCTGAAAAATACTATCAACTTGTTAAGTCGGGCAAAGAGAATACGGCAGAAGCAAGTGACGTGAAAAAGGAGTTGGATGCGATAGAGGAACAGTTTTCTGACGATCCTGCTTATGTGGCACTTTTAAGAGCAGAAAGGAATTCACAATGAGACCAGTTGTAAAATTGACTCCGGGAACATATACTATGCCTGATGGTTCTTCAATAGAAGTACACAGTCATTATAATGAATATCGCGATGCAAAACCTGCATTAGTGCACAATTTAGGTATGTTCTGTTCCTATTGCGAAGAAGCATATCATCAAGCGCGGGATTTGCATGTTGAGCATGTACAACCCCAAAAATATGAAGAGAATGGGGTTAAAATATATGCTCATTTAGAGAAAGAATGGTCTAACTTTCTTTTATCATGTGCAACATGTAATGGGTCTGACAACAAAGATACAAAGAATGTCGTTCTGAACGAGTGCCATCTTCCGCACATTAACAACACATTCAAGAGCCTTGTGTATAAAGCAGGGGGCGTAGTTGAGGTTAACCCAGTACTCACAGGTGATGCTTATAATCATGCAAAGAAGCTCCTTGATTTAGTTGGCCTGGGTAAAAGTCCTGCAACATCATGCCCGGGAGATACTCGTTGCAAGAAAAGGAGAAATGATTGGGATTTAGCAAGTAAATATAGGGCAAAATTCGATGCAGGGAAAACTAACATTGATACTATTGTGGATTTGGTAGAAGCCAAAGGTAGTTGGTCAATATGGTTTACTGTTTTCAGTGGATGTGATGATGTTAGAAATGCATTGCTTAATTTCCCAGGAACAGCAAGGCAATTTTTTGATGCAACAAATCATTATGAGCCATTAGACAGAAACCCTGGTTTAGCGGATCCGACATAAAGTAATAACTATGATTGGAATTTGGTTTAAAGAAGACATAGAACGCATATTGGCTGAGCATCGCTACGTCGTGGTGACAGATGCCAATGGGGAAGGTGAGTTTCTGCTGAAATATCTTTCAGAAGACATCAAGCAGTTACCCATCAGCAATGAATATAGCGAGATAGAGGCAAAATATCTGGCAGAGTCGAAGTATGCAGACAGCCCAATACTATTCTATGCTAGAAAGAAAGTTGCCCAACTGACCTTCTTGCAGGAATACGTACAAACAGGGGGATTATTGGTGCTTGATGACATGGAGGTGTACATCAAGCAGAAACTGTTTGAAGCTACAGGTAAGAATACCCATCTAACCAAAGATCAACTTCTACTTGCCGCAAAACTTAGTGAGGGCAAGAATAAGAACTGGTGGCAGTCTGTCGCCGACGGCACTACTGAGCCGCTGCGGTTGGAGGACTGGTTGCTTGACTTCCTTCACGTACCTGACGCAACCCGTCGGAAAATGGATGAGACGGTGTGGAATGTATTCCGCAGTGAAGTGTATCGCCTTATTAATAAACCTCAAACAGAACAGCCAGCTGAAGCGATGGCTCAGGAGGTTGTAAATGTCATCTTGCAGTCGTTGGCAGACAACTCGATTGAGGGGCTTCTGTTGGAAGTCTATTACCAATGGGCTGATAGTACGGAGAAAAATGATACATTGCGCAAGTATGCTGACAGCTACGCAATCCCCACAGACATTAATCTGCTTAAAGCACATCCCAATCATCCTTTTGCTGCCCTTGACCGCCAGTTGATGTTGATGCTTAGTAATGCGATGAAGCTGCATCAGGATACGACGGAGTTGACCAAATTCCTTAATCAACGTACACAAGACAGAAAAGTAAAAGCTTTCAAGCCTCAGTGGTTGCAGAGTGTTTGGCTGCTTTGCACGTTTAAAGTCGAAGGACTTGGCGCTATTTCCACCTATCAAGAAGTCGCAACATATTATTGGCAGCGTTTTGCTGCTCTCGATACAGCCATGCGCCGTATCTATACGGATTGGCTAAATGAGCCAGCCATCTTGCGTCCACTACAAGAACACTATACCATTTTAAATAATGAACTGCTGACATGCTGGTTCAACATAAAAGACAATTATATCTCAACGCAGAAGGATGTTGTGGTCAATGCTCTTGCCGGTGATAAACGTACTGCGGTAATAGTCTGTGACGGGCTGCGCCTTGAAATAGCAGAAGCCGTTGTCAACACCATTACCGACAAGAATGTGAAGATTAATAGAAAAACATCTCTGTCGGTTCTGCCCTCTGTGACCGAAAACGGCATGAGTGCTTTGTTCGGATGTAGCGAGCCTACAATGAATGCTCAGACCAGATTCAATACCTTGAAGTCGATTTATGATGATGTGGTCATCATGCCACTGAATATGTTGAACGACGGTGTTACTGCTCAGCGTCTTGTTCTCAACTATGGGGATATTGACGAAGTGGGGGAGAAGAAGCAAATGGGCGCTCTAAAGGACATTACGAACTACGAGCCAGAACTGAGAGAGAAGATTGCCCATCTATTCCGACTTGGATATAATAAGATAGTACTTACCACTGATCATGGCTTTGTTCTTACTGGTCTTTTGGACGAAGCGGATAAAGAGCCTCGTCCTGAAGGGAACGTCCAGAAAATCGAAGAACGCTATGTTTTGACAGAAGAACCTCTGAAAGCTTCGAATCTGATAGAAAGGACTGGACGCTATTTCAACAGTAACTATCAGTATTTTGCCAAGACGGACAAACCGTTTAAGACGACTGGCAGGTATGGCTATTCTCATGGCGGCTTCACGCCGCAGGAATGTATTATTCCCGCCTATGAGTTGAATATTGAGACTAACAACATGGCACTAGGAGTGATGATTTCCAACAAGAAGGAATTGAAAGCCGTGACGGGGAACTACTTCACGGTGAAATTGCTTGCCGAGGGTTGTGAGTCAGATTTATTCCGCAATGAGCGGAAGGTTAAACTATTGTTATATGCAGGGAACAAAAGGGTATCTGGCAATCAGATTTACTCGATGAAGCCAGGTGAAACAGTCCATGTGGAGTTTGAGATGACAAAGGGGATTGATAAAGTGATTCTCGTGGATAGGGAAACCTCAGTGCAGATAGATAGTTGTAGTATCATAAAATCGGCATCAAGAGACCTTGATGACCTTTTGTAACAATTAACGAGTAATATAGTATGATAGAGCTTGATGCTAAATTATTAGACCAGTTCAAGGGGTATGTAGTACGTAAGGATGTGGTGCGCTCTGTTAAAGGCGGTGCCAACGTACCTGTCTTTGTTTTGGAATACCTTCTTGCAAATTCGTGTAGCACGGATGACGAGGAAAAGATTCAGGAAGGTATTGAGAATGTGAAACGTGTGTTGTTTGATCACTATGTAAATCCAGACGAAGCAACTCTTGTTCAGGCAAAGATACGAGAACAAGGAACCTATAAGATCATTGATAAGATAAGTGTTCGTCTTGACCCATCTAAAGACAAGTATTGGGCAGAGTTGTCAAATCTGGCTATTCGCGATGCCAATATTTCTGAAGAGATTATCAGCCAACACGAGAAGATGATGACTGGTGGAATATGGGCTATCATTGACATGGATTATGACTCAACCCAGATGATAGGGAAAAAGATATACCCATTTGTCGTTAGAAAGGTGCGCCCCATCCAGCTTTCCAGTTTTGAGGAAGAAAGGATAGCCAGAGCCCGCAGTCTATTCAACAACGAGGAATGGCTTGATGTACTTCTTCGTAGTGGAGGATATGAGCCAGAGTCGGAAGGGATGACTGACCGAATGAAGATGCTGCTATTATCACGCTTTATTCCGTTGGTAGAGTCGAACTTCAACATGGCTGAACTTGGCCCACGTTCTTCTGGAAAATCTTTTGTTTTCAAAGAGCTTTCCCCATATTCTATGCTCGTCAGCGGTGGTCAGGGAACAGCAGCATCTCTGTTCGTCAACAACTCCAGTGGTCAGATTGGAGCAGTCGGTAGATGGGATGCCATTTGCTTTGACGAGTCAACAGATGAATTGTTCAAAGATAAGGAGGTGGTTCCTCTGATGAAGGATTATATGGAAAGTGGCAGTTTCTCCAGAGCAGGAAAATCAGGCGAGAAAGCGGCCAATGCCTCAATCATCTTGAATGGCAATATCAATCAGCCTGTCGAGACAGTTTTACAGACATCACATCTATTCTCACCTTTCTCGGATAAGATATGTAACGATACCGCCTTCTTGGATCGTATTGGGTTCTTCCTCCCCGGCTGGGAGGTAATGAAGTTTGCACCCTCAAACTTCACTAATCATTTTGGCTTTAGTACAGATTTCTTCAGCGAGTTCCTTCATTCTCAGCGGAAGATGACCTACACAGATGCTATTGACAAATATTTCACACTTGGAGCACAGATGAAGCAGCGCGACACGAAGCCTGTACGCAAGACTGTTTCAGGCTTGATTAAACTGATGCATCCAGATGGAAACTTCACTAAGGAGGATGTGCGCAAGTATTTGGTTTGGGCTATAGAAATGCGTCGGCGTGTCAAAGAGCAATTGAAACGTATTGGCGGTATGGAGTTTTGGGATACCAATTTCTCCTACATTGACAAGGAGACACAAGAAGAGTTTTTCGTGTCCGTTCCAGAGGAACGTGGAACCAATCTTATAGAGGATGCACCACTTCAGCCGGGAACTTGCTACACGGCTACGAGCGATGGAGACAAGGTGTCTCTCGTAAAAATAGAGGTCATTACTATGCCTGGCAACGGCAAACTTACAGTGACTGGAAGCAGTTCAACAGAAGCCAAGGAGGATATAAAGAATACGTACAATTATATTCGCGCGAACGAAAGGGCTATTCTGTCTCAACAACATTCTTTGATACATCTTGATGTAACAGTTCAAGTGACTGTCTTGTTGGGGGTATGTGTTCATAAAGGTATTGGTGGTGCTGTTTTTGCAGCCATCGTATCATCTGTTTTTGGGCGGAATCTGAAATCAGGTCTTGGCGTAATCGGCAATATCAGTATTGGTGGTGCTATTGAACGCGCCTTGAATTTCAATGACCGGGTATCAATGCTCTCTGAGAACGGTGCAAAAAATGTATTGGTTCCAATGGATAATCTTGCAGAAATGGCTACGCTTCCAGCAACTATCCTTGGCAAGACAGACATACCATTCTATGCAAGTACTCAGATGATGATACAGAAGATGTTATAATTTCTGCATATTATATGTTTTTATATAGATATTCGATAAATATTTTTGGATAAGTTGAAAAAAGTAGAGCTAGCATTTTGTGGTGTCAGCACTACGTTTTATCCAAAATCGGTTAATAGAAAACTGGAAGGTGATGTTTTTAATGACCATCATTAGAAAAAAGAATCTATATGGTCGAGCCTTAAAAAGTACCAACAATCTGATTGTTAATAAAATAAATTATTAAAATACTTGTGCGATTTGCAAAAAAGTTATACCTTCGCACCGAAAAACTTGCAAAACGATGTACACAAAACGCACACCTCTAATAACCAGCCAGCATTCGATGTTCTTCGACCTGGAGCCGCAGCTGATCCAGAAGCATCCGCTATACCTATTGGCTAACAAGATAGACTGGGATGTCTTTGATGAGGCCTTCAAGGGTCTATACTGCGCTAATTATTTGAAACATTCATAATATAAGAACTATATGGCAGACAAAACACAAGAAGGCAACCTTGACCTATTATGGAAAGGGGTTATACAATATAGAAGTAGTGAACATTTTCAGGAAATACTGAATGCTTGTACCCGATTCAGAAATCTTGCACCATATAACGCCATGCTGATAGAGATGCAAAGGCCAGGTTCGATGTATGTACTGACAAAAGACCAATGGGAAAAGAGATACAATCGCGTTCTAAAGCCCAACGCCAGACCGCTAATCATACTTGTGCCTTTCGGTCCTGTTGAGTTTGTTTTCGAAATTGGAGACACAATGCAGTCGGAGCGGAATGGAACACTCTTCGTGCCTTCAGACGAGGATATTCTCAACGAAATAGCAGCGCCCTACAAGATAAAGCAGGATGTGCCATTGAGAACCCTTGACAACCTCATAAAAAACCTCGCTTTTCACGGGATAGATACGGATTTCGGTATGACTGCTGGAGCTGGCTATGGCGCTCAAATAAGGGTGCTGTTTGATAATCGGAAAGACATTACTATACCTTTCAATAAAAATAGGAACATCAAATGGCAATCTGGATATCTGTTGAGTGTCAATAAAAATGCCGAAAACAGTGAACTATTCGCATCCATCTGCCACGAACTGGGGCATCTTTTCTGTTACCACCTACTCATGCCTGGGGACTGGAAAGAAAAGGTGTGGAATGTAAGAGCTATTGAACACAAATGGAAAGAGTTTGAAGCCGAGAGCGTGTCTTGGATAGTATGTGAGCGATTGGGAATACACAATCCGTCAGAAGGATACTTGGCAGGATATATTGACAAGACAGAAACTGTGTCATACATTAGCGAACAAGTCAGTGTAGAGCGAATTATGGCAGCAGCAAATGAGATTGAACGTATGCTAAATGTCCAAAACTATCGTACCGGCTTACTCTATAAACACTGTGATGGTTTCAAGAAGTTTTGCCGTATGTTATCCCAAGAAAAAGAAAAAAGCAGCACCAGAATAATCTGAAGCCGCCCTTTCATTACATAAATACTCTGTACTGGTCAATATACCACTTAGCCTTCTCATTGAAATAAAGCATGGAAGTACTGCTCAACGAGAATCCAACGCCATTATCGCCTGTCAGTTGTTTGAAGTAAGAGTCAACCTTATTTTTAAGGTCATCGTATGGAGGTTTGCGGTTGAACAGCCTCCATACATAATGGTCGAAATAGAAAATGTATTTTTGCAGTGTCGATTGAACCGATGTCATTCCCTCTCGGCAGGGTAAAACGGAGCAAAGCTCAGGGTCAGGTGAAGCCCTTAACAATCGACATGGCGATACCGTTATTTTAGGCGGTATCGCCATTTTTTCTGTTGACTTCAATGTTGTAATAAAATATCCCACCTCTTTGGAGCTGCACGGCAATACGCACATGTTCAAGCTTTCCATCGAGGTAACATTTTGACTTGAAATGGAGGTAACCAATAATATCTTTGCTATCTGTTGGTTTCCGGTTTCCAAAAATATTGTATTCTGCAATTTCTATCAATTCAGGCAATATCCTTACAAGGTCTGGTTGATGGGGAAGCGTTGGCGGGTGCTGGCTTCCAAGAATACCTCGGTGTCGGATATGGTTCTGTTATTGGCCTGAACCAGGTTGTCTTTGATGAGCTTCCACTGGTCGTTGTCTTCGGCCAGAATCCGGATGGTTTTTGGCACAAGTGGCCGCTGTTGGTTGGTGTTGTTCTCTTCTGAGTCCATGTTTTTTTTGCTTTTATTGTTTGTAATTAAAAAAATAATCGTATTTTTGCATTTGAAAACATTGTGGTCCGATGGCCATATTCTGTGTCACCCTGCATTGTTAATTGTGAACGGAACAAATGGCAATAGCAGCAGGAGCTATTGAGAACTTGGGCAATTCTGCCACATTTTTTCTTTCCTTTCTATTTCAGAATTGCGGCGCGGTTGCGCTGTTTTTACTTCCCAAAAGTTTTTCGTTATGGAGTAGTTTAGATCAATAGCTGCCACATGGTTAAGGTCTTCTGTATATTTTACCAAAAGTATGGATGTCCAATACTTCTCTAGGGACCATATTGTACTGGTCCAATATCATCCTGAATCCATGTTTTATTTTATAATAAAAAAAAATAGTAATTTTGCAGCGTCGTTAAGTCAACAGTTGCAGACTTGTAAAATGAGTGGCGTTTCACACATTGCGAGGGTTAGGAGACGATTTCGGACGTAAGCCACAGGCCATTAAGGCATGCAGGCGCCTAATGGGAAAGGCCCGATTACAGTCGGGTCTTTCTCTTTCATAATAGTCCGACACGGTTACCTATTTCGGCCCCTCCCCCCTGTCTCCCTCTAACAATTCCATCAAAAAGAAAACGTCTATTTAATTAACACCAGAAAAATTTACTACTGCATTGTAGACTTTTGACATTGGAAGGTGTGTTGATAAATTTCTACGAGTATTGGCTGTGCTGCAATGTGGGTTAATAGCAGGTACCTTCTGTATATTTTCTCGCGCTCTTTTTTATCTGGCCGTATCGTATTCGATAATAATTGTGTATATTTGCAAGGAAATAATAATCCAATAAGTAAAACAAATAACAGTCCATCAAATGATTAAACTATCAACCTTTAGCAAGAAAAGCATTTCCATCTTGGTTGCCCTGCTGTTTTTGGGCAGTTCCTCTTTTGTCCAAGCGCAAGAAAGCACTCAAAAGAGTAAGTCATTTGAGTGGGAGGCATCTATCTCTCAAATGTCTAAAACCAACCTGTTAGAAGTACTGGCCTGTGATCTTGCCGTAAGATACAAGTTTTCCGACCACTTCTCAGCAGGTATTGCCATCACTCCATCTTGTATGATGGCCTTGGACCAACCCTTTGGTGGCTATTTCTATGCACCAATCATGGCTTCTTTCCGCTATGATTTCGCCACACAAAAGGTTGCATCGCCTTACTTCATTCTAGATGCCGGCGGTTCCTTCATCGGGTTGGAAGGATTGCAAGGCAGATTCGGTGTTGGTGTAAGCATCAACGCATTCGACAATTGCTCCTTATTTACCGAACTGGGCATTAGCACTTTACACCTCGAAACGGCATGGGTTCCCATTTCCGTTGGTATCCGATTCTAATGCGTTTCATTGCAAAAAAGAGAGGGCAGCCGTTGTGGTTGCCCTCTCTTTTTTACTCAAAATTTAAACAGACGGGACGGGGACCATCCTCTTTGTTTTTCTAGGATAAGGTCAGATGGTAATGCCAGGTAGGACACCAAAAGACCGATTAGAGGCGGGATTCGACAGTGGGCCAGTCAACAATCTGCCAGAGGGCTGAGAGGTACGCGGGTCGGCGGTTCTGATAGTCGAGGTAATAGGCGTGCTCCCACACGTCGAAGGTCAGGAGGGGTTTCAGGCCTTGGGTGACGGGATTTTCGGCATTCTTTTGCTGGGTGATGACAAGCTTGTTGTCCTTGTCGGCACTGAGCCAGACCCAACCACTGCCAAAGAGGGTGGCTCCCATCTGCTCGAATTGTTGTTTGAAGGCTTCCACGCTACCGAAATTATCGGCAAGGAGGGCGGCAAAACTGGCACTCATGGGTTTGGGAGCTGGTGAGAACTGCTCAAAATACATAGTGTGGTTCAGTACCTGGCCGGCATTGTTGAAGAGTCCACCTTCTGACCTGCGGACTACCTCGGAGAGGGGGAGGTTCTCCAAGCCACTGCCGGGGAGCTGCTTGTTGAGGTTGTCGACATAGGCTTGCAGGTGCTTGCCGTGGTGGAAAGAGAGGGTTTGTGCACTAATGGTGTCGCCGAGGGCCTCGTAAGGGAGGGTCATCATGGCAAACTGACCGTTGATGGGCATGATATCTTTCATAGTTGTGAGGTATTAAAAATTTGGTGCAAAAATACATGATTTTTTTGGTATATCGCCTCATAGGCATAAAAAAAAACAGAAGACATCATATCATCACTTTATTAATAAAAGAAAAAACAGAAGACAACTACATGAAAAAGGATAATAGGTACTGGGGGTTGATCAGTTTTTGTGCGTTGAGAATGCGGCCTGAAGGGCCAGGGAAATCTGAAGATGCCGCATCGATAGTCGCTATTGTCGCGTCTCTCCGAGACGCTGTATGGGTATGTACACTTGACCCCACACTGCGCCTAATGGCTTGTGTGGGGTTATTAAGATTCAGCCTCTCCGAGGCAGTGGAGGTATGGGCAGTATGGGGTTTCTACAAGACGTTGCCTGGTCTAGCCAAAGGAAGTTTGCTTCCTTTTCACTCGCCTTTGCAACGTTATTAAGATTCAGACTCTCCGAGGCTGTATAGTCATGTTATTGTGTTAAAAATAACGAAAAATAATAGTGGAATAAATATTTTTTCGTATATTTGCATTCCCATTTATAGAACAATGATATTCACACACATAAGACATTATCTATGGACGAGATTATTACCTTCTTGAACAACTGTGTTTGGAGCTGGCCCTTGGTTGGGCTGTGCTTGGCGGCGGCAGTGTATTTTTCGATAGGCACCCGTTTTGTGCAGGTGAGGCACTTAGGCGAGATGATTCGGCTGCTCTTTCACAACGACAAGAGCAGAAAGGACGGAATATCATCCTTTCAGGCTTTTGCCTTGGCACTGTCGGGACGCGTTGGCACTGGCAACATCGTAGGTGTGGCCATGGCGATAGGCTTTGGCGGGCCCGGGGCCATTGTGTGGATGTGGATTATTGCCTTCCTCGGGTCGGGGACGGCCTATGCCGAGGCCACCTTGGCCCAGATATACAAACAAAAGAGGGGGACTCAGTTTCGCGGCGGCCCCGCATACTATATCGAAAAAGGGCTGCGGTGCAAATGGCTGGCGGTGGCGTTTGCTGCCATTACCGTGCTGGTGTGCTCCATGTTTCTGCCTCCGATACACAGCAACAGCATAGCCATGTCCTTCTCCAACACCTTCTCCATCGCGCCTTGGATGATCGGTGTGGCTGTGGCGGGGCTGATAGCCTTGGTGGTGATCGGCGGCGTGAAACGGATTTCGCGGGTGGCAGAATTGGTCACGCCATTTATGGCCATAGCCTACATACTGCTGGCAGTGGTGGTGCTGATAGTAAATGCACCGGCGGTGCCGGGAGCCTTCAGAGACATGGTGTTGAGTGCCTTCGGCCTACACGAGGCTTTGGGTGGCATCATGGGGGCCGCCATCGCATGGGGTGTCAAGCGTGGCATCTACAGCAACGAGGCCGGCCAAGGCACCGCACCCATCGTGGCGGCGGCTGCCAAGGTGGACCATCCTGTGAAGCAGGGTCTAGTGCAAGGCTTTTCGGTATATGTGGACACCCTGCTGGTGTGCACCGCCACGGCCATTATGCTGCTAGCCACGAAGTGCTATAACGTGATAGACCCCGAGACGGGTGCTTTCTTGGTACAATCCGACGTGGCATCCTTGGGACAGCCCGGCGTGGAATACACCATTGCCGCGCTCAGCACCCTTTTGGGTCAGGGCTGGGGCGGCATCGTCATCAGCATCACGCTGTTCTTCTTTGCCTTCACCACGGTGATGGCATACTACTATTATGCCGAGACAAACCTAGTGTACCTTCTGACCAAAATGAAGATAGGCCGGAGCGCCGACGGGCTGAAGGAAGAAAAAAGGCTGATATACATATTGAGGGTGGTGTTTGTGGGAGCCGTGTTGTTCGGCAGCCTGAAGGAAGCAAGTATCATCTGGAGTTTGGGCGACATGGGGGTGGGACTGATGGCATGGATAAACATCATAGCCATTCTGCTGCTGTCGGGGAAGACATTCAGAATACTGAAGGACTATGAGAGGCAGCAAAAAGCAGGCAAGAAAAACCCCGTGTTCGACCCAAAGAAGATTGGTATAGAGGGGGCTGACTATTGGGAGAAAGAGATGGAATAGAAGCACAAGACAATTTTTTATTGTTATGTAATCAAAAAAAGTCGTACCTTTGCAAAATTATTCTAACACTGGGAATACTAAAGATTAAACAACAAACAAGCAAAATCTAACGGCCATGAAAAAGATAGTTTTAGCACTGGCACTGATGGTAGCAACACTGAGCGCTACCGCCGACAACATCCTCTATTTTACCTACAACCAGGCTGCAAGAACAGTAGCTTACCTGAACAATCAGGACGAGCTCATGATATACTGCGGCTACGAGGACGAGCTGCCCACCTACTGCCTTGTCAACGAGGTGTGGGCAGAGCAAATCAGCACTTCGTTCTACGAAATCTGGCTGTATGGCTACGATGCCTATACCGGCGACGAAATCTACATGCCCATCGACCTGGAGTGCATCTATCTGCTCACCAACAGCAATATCTATAGTGCAGCCACCTACCTGCGCTTCCGCACCACCCACAGCCGTCCTACCTTCAGATGGGTGATGCCGCCTTACCACCACTACGTTCGCCCGCCGCGCCCTGTGGTATACTACTACACCTACCACTATGACATCCACCGTCCCGGCTGGCACTACAGCCACCACCCACACTTCCACTACCATCCCTACTACCATCGTCACCCCAGCCACCCCGCTCCCATACCTCCTAAGCCATTCATGCCCGGCAAGGAACGTCCGGGATACACCGAAGACGGCCACGGCGGATATACCTATACCGGCCTACCGCTAGTGGGCAACATCACCACCGCTCGCTCAGAAGCCCCTGTCCGCAACAATCCCACCGGCAGAGAGGGCAACCGCATCACCAGCACACGGGGTGAGAACACGATAACCACCACCAACCGCACGACAGGCAGCCGTACGACTACTACAGCCCCCACCGCCACCTCAACGGGCCGCAGCGCCAGCACCAACACCACTACTGGACGTAGCAGCAACACCTCATCCAGAGCCACAGGCAGTTCGGACAACGGCACTGCCACCCGCGGCACCACAACGGGCACTACCACCCGCGGCACCACCACCGGTACCACCACCCGCGGCACTACAACAGGTACTACCACCCGTGGCACCACCACCGGTACCACCACACGCGGCACCACAACAGGTACTACCACCCGCAGCACGGACAACAGCTCCAACACGCGCAGCTCCAACAGCACGGACAACAGCCGCAACGCCAACGCAGGCACCGGCACCACTACACCCAGAGCCAATACCGGCACCACCACCCGCAATTCAGATAGTGGTACCACCTCCCGCAGTACCAACACAGGTACCACCTCCCGCAGTACCAACACTGGCTCCACCACTTCCCGCAGTACCAACACTGGCTCCACCACTTCCCGCAGCACCAACACTGGCTCCTCCACTTCCCGCAGCACTGGCACAGGTACCACCACACGCAGCACCGGCACAACGACCACCAATGGGCGCAGCAGCAGTAGCACTAGCAGAGCCACTACCCGCACTACCGAAAACCCAAATGTCAGCCGCAGCAACGCTAGAACCTCCAGCAGTAGCAGCACAACAAGAGGTACTAGCCGCAACAACGACGACAACACGGGCACCCGAGGCAGCAACAGCCGCAGCAACAACAGCCGCTCCGCCACGAGCAGATAGTACTAACGAATAAGATTTATTGCAAAAAACACCACTATATGGCAATTAAAGAAAGCGAACTGGTATTGGCTCCCGATGGGAGCCTTTACCATATTCATCTGACGGGAGAAAACCTGGCCGACAACGTATTGCTGGTTGGCGACCCCGACAGAGTAAATATGTTTAAGGAAGTTTTTGAAAGCGTCGAGCACGAATCGCAGAACCGCGAACTGCATGCACTTACCGGTCGCTACCACGGTGAGCGTTTCACCGCCTTGAGCACCGGCATGGGCTGCGACAATATCGACATTGTGGCCACAGAGCTGGATGCAGCCGCAAATTTCGACCTGAGCAGCCGTACTCCATTGAAGGAGCATCGGGCACTGAATATGGTACGTATCGGCACCTGCGGATCGCTGCAAGCCGACATCGACTGCGGCAGCCTGGTAGCCTCGCGCTACGCCATCGGACTCGACGGACTGATGAACTACTACCAGCATGGCGACCAAGGCTTTGAGCATGAGATGGAAGCGGCGTTTGCCAAGCACATGCAGCTGGACCCCCGGCTGGCAACCCCCTATTGTGTGAGGGGCAGTCAGGCACTGCTGGACAAGATAGGAAACGGCATGCACCACGGCATCACCGTGACAGCACCGGGGTTCTACGGCCCCCAAGGACGCAACATAAGACTGGCACCCAGCATAGAAAACCTCAACGAAAAATTGGCAGCCTTCAGCTGGAATGGCACCCGCGTGACCAACCTAGAGATGGAGACATCGGCCATCTTTGGCTTTGCCAATGCGCTGGGACACCAGGCAATGACCGTATGCATGATTGTGGCCAACCGACCGGCAGGAACCTTCCTCAGCGACTATCACCAGCCCATGAAAGCCGCCATTGGCCGCATCGTCGAATCACTTATCAGCCCAGATAGTGGTGCAAGACCTTAGTTATACCACTCAACGGTTTGTGGCCGAGGTTGATGCCCAAACATACATCAGAGACTATCGCCGCACCGACCACTTCCTCCAGTTCTGCCGTCAGTGCAGCAACTATGGCCGTCGATACGGTTGTCCACCCCTCGACCAAGAAACCCTCGACGCGGTCAACCAATACCGCAAGGTCCGCATCATAGGCGTGAAAATCATCCCCAACGACAACACCCTAGACATCAAAGCGGCCACGGGGCTGATGCAGCCTGTCATCACTGATTTGAACCGAGAGCTGCTAGCCACCGAGCAACAACTGGGTGGCATCAGCTTCGGCTTCGTTGGCACCTGTCCCTACTGTGGAGCCGAGTCCTGTGCCAGAATCGAGGGCAAACCATGCCGTCATCCCGACAAGGTCCGGCCCTCACTAGAGGCCGTTGGCTTTGACATCAGCCAGACAGCCCATGAATTGCTGGGCATCGACATCAAATGGAGCCAGCAAGGGCGCATACCCGAATACCTGACCCTTGTGGGCGGCATCTTTTACGACAAACAGTAAAACAAAAACCTGTAACAATCAAACATAATACCATGAAAAAAACAGTCTTGCTTACACTATCCCTGTTTTTTGTCCTGGCAGCAAATGCGCAGGTGCAGGCCGACTATATTCCGGAGCAACTGGGACGCGACGCCCACCACATCATACAGTCGCTTGGGGCTTTTGTGGGTAACGAACGGGCCGAGAGTCAGGAATTTGACATCACCTATATGCCTGCGGGCAACGACGTAGAGGGCAACATGATTATCAACACGGCCGACTACAGGCTGATACTCAAGCTAGACTCCCGCTACGACATGTGCTACGAGCTGCAGATCGACATCCGTTCGCAGGAGTTTTTAGACGACTTCTACCGGCTTTTTGCCACCTACAAGACCGAGAACATGGACAACTATCGGCTGATGTACTTCGGCAACGAAAAACTGCACGTGACCGAGAATCCGTCACGGTCTACCAAGTATCGCTCTTTCACCTTTACGATGGAATAAGGAGGCTACCATTCTTTGATCGCTTTCATCGATACCGAAGTGAGTATGCAGAGCCTGAAAGTGACCGACTTTGGGGCTGTGCGGGAGGATGGTGCGGTGCTACACACCCATGTGGCGGCAGAATTTGATGAATTTGTGAAATCCTGCGACGTGGTTTGTGGGCACAACATACTGCGCCACGACCTCAAGTATCTGAAAGCCTCCGGGGTGGACATACTACAGCCGGGCATTGACACGCTGTTCCTTTCGCCCCTGCTCTTCCCTCGAAGACCCTACCACAGGCTGGTGAAGGACGACAAACTGCTGAGCGACGAGCTGAACAATCCTGTCAACGATGCGCTGAAGGCGCGAGACCTCTTTGGCGACGAAGTGGCGGCCTGGCACCAGCTCTCCCCCACCCTGCAGAACATCTACTACCAACTACTGCACGACAAGGCCGAATTTGCAGTATTCTTTGATTACCTAGGCGTTAGGTTTGCTCCCACCGACCTTTCACAGCTGATCGTGCAGGCCTTCCGGGGCAAGCTGTGCAGCCACGCCAATCTAGCCGCCCTTGCCAAACAATACCCCATCGAACTGGCCTACACGCTGGCCGTGATAGGCACCGACGACTTCATGTCGATAACTCCGGCATGGGTCATGCGCAACTACCCCAAGGTGGCCAACGTGATGAACTATCTGCGCAACACCCCTTGCGGTGAGTGCGAATATTGTAGACAACGGCTGGATGCCCATCAGGGGTTGAAGGAGTTCTTTGGGTTCGACGCCTTCAGGGTTTTCGACGGTGTGCCGATGCAACAAGCGGCCGTGGAGTCTGCCCTAAAGGGAGAATCGCTGCTGACCATCTTCCCTACCGGTGGGGGCAAATCGCTGACTTTCCAGCTTCCCGCACTGATGGCAGGCCGAAACTGCCACGGACTCACCGTGGTCATCTCTCCCTTGCAGTCGCTGATGAAAGACCAGGTGGACAACCTTTCGGAGCGGGGCATCCACGATGCCGTCACCATCAACGGACTACTCAACCCCCTCGAACGTGCCGAAGCCGTCCGCCAGATCCTTTCCGGAGCTGCCAACCTGCTGTACATCGCACCTGAGATGCTCCGTTCGGCCACCATCAAAAGACTCTTGTCTGGCAGAAACATCGTGCGTTTCGTGATAGACGAAGCCCACTGCTTCTCGGCCTGGGGCCACGACTTTAGGGTCGACTACCTGTACATTGGCGACTTCATCAAAGAACTCATCGAAGAACGAAAGCAGAAACAACCCATTGCCGTATCATGCTTCACCGCCACCGCCAAACAGAAAGTCATCAGCGACATCAAAGACTATTTTCTGCAGAAGCTAGGCCTCTCGCTAAAAGTCTTTGCCGCCTCGGCCGAACGCAAAAACCTTCGCTACTCGGTCATCCATGCCGAAACGCCCGGTGACAAATACAACCAGTTGCGAAACCTGATTCTAGGCCACCATTGTCCTACTATCGTCTATGCCTCCCGCACACGGCAGACGCGCGAGATCAGCGAACACCTCATGGCCGACGGCATCAGGGCACTGCCCTTCCACGGCAAGATGGATGCCAACGAAAAGGTCCAAAACCAAAATGCCTTCATGAACGGTGACGTACAGGTGGTTGTGGCCACCTCGGCCTTCGGTATGGGTGTGGACAAGAAAGACGTAGGCCTGGTGGTGCACTATGACATCAGCGACTCGTTGGAAAACTATATACAGGAAGCTGGGCGGGCGGGCCGCGACCCACAGATGGAGGCGGAGTGCTATGTGCTGTTCAGCGACAACGACCTCGACAAACATTTCATCCTGCTCAACCAAACCAAACTAAGCATCAGCGAGATACAACAGGTTTGGAAAGCCATCAAAGACCTTACCCCCTCGCAGCCCCAAGTCAGCTGCTCCCCGTTGGAGATAGCCCGGCAGGCAGGGTGGTACGAAGAAGTCTTGGACATCGAAACGCGTGTGAAAGCGGCCATAGCCGCTTTGGTAGAAGCGGGATTCATCCAGCGTGGCAACAATGTGCCCCACGTCTTTGCCTCAGGCATTTCGGTCCACAACATGGACGAAGCGCGCCAACGGCTGACCCGGTCGCCCTTTTTCGACCATTCCACCCGCGAAGAGGCGGCACGCATCATCCGCTCGCTCATCAGCAGCAGAGCCACCGCGGGTAACCGTAACGGCGAAGCCGAAAGCCGTATCGACTACCTGGCCGACCTACTGGGGATGACCAAAGAAACCGTCATCCGCAACGTCAACCTCATGCGGCAAGAGGGGCTGCTCGACGACTCGCGCGACATGCAGGCCTGGATAACCAAAAGCAGCATCGCCAAAGATTTAGAGCAGACCCTGAAACTGGAACGTTTTCTGCTGACGCAGATGCGCAACGACACCGTCCGTTTCAACTACAAAGAACTGAACGAGACGGCACTAAAGGAAGGCATCGCCAACAGCACCATCAAACGCATCAAGACGCTGCTCTACTTCCTTACGTTGAAGAACTATATACGCAAAGAAGAGCACACTGCTGCCGGCCACGTGGTCTTCCAAAGACAGATAGAGTGGGAAAGCCTATTGGCCCGTTTCGAACTGAGGACCGACATCTGTCGATATGTGGTACACGAACTCACGATGGCGGCAGCCGGATTGTCCAATGCTGCCGTGGCGCAAAACTCTACCCAGAAGGCGGTAGTCAATTTCTCCACCGTAGGGCTGATGGAAAGCTACACGCAAAGCCAACAAAAGATGGCCTTTGACCATGAGGGCAACATTACCCTCAACGATTTCGAAGAGGCCTTGCTCTACCTTTCAAAAAACTCGTTGCTTCGTATCGATGGTGGTTTCCTGGTCATTTACAACACCATACAGCTAACCCGTAAAGCCGACCGGCGGGCAAAATACAGCAAAGAGCACTACCGGCTGTTAGACGAATTCTACAAACAGCGCATCAGACAGATACACATCGTAGGCGAGTATGCCAACCTGATGGTGAAAGACTACAATGCCGCTCTCCAATTTGTGAACGATTACTTCCAACTAGATTTCAAAAAATTCATCTCCAAATACTTCAAAGGCGAGCGAAAAAACGAAATAAACAACAATATCACGCCAGCTAAATACAATCAAATCTTCGGCTCCCTAGACAGCAAGCAGCTACAAATCATCAACGACAAACAGTCCAACTATATCGTAGTGGCGGCAGGCCCCGGAAGCGGCAAAACCCGGGTGCTGGTGCATAAGTTGGCCTCCCTATTGCTGATGGAGGATGTCAAGCATGAGCAACTGCTCATGCTCACCTTCTCCCGCTCGGCAGCCACAGAATTCAAGAAACGCCTGATGGAGCTTATTGGCAATGCCGCCCATTTTGTCGAAATCAAGACATTCCACTCCTACAGCTTCGACCTGTTGGGCAAACAGGGCAACCTCACCGATGCAAAAGAAGTCGTGCGCCAGGCAGCAGAAATGATTGAAAGCCGCGAAGTAGAAGAACAAAAAATAGCCAAAAGCGTGCTGGTGATTGACGAGGCGCAGGATATGGGCGATGATGACTACCGCTTGGTGCGGGCTCTGATGAACCGCAATGAAGAGATGCGTGTGATTGCCGTAGGCGACGACGACCAAAACATCTATGGCTTTCGCGGCTCCGACTCCAAGTACCTGAAATCGCTTATTGTAGACTTCGGTGCCACCCTTTATGAAATGACCACCAACTACCGAAGTGCCCAAACGATTGTGACCTTCTCCAACCAATTTGCCTCCCTACTGCCCGCTCGCATGAAAAAGAATCCCTGCACAGCCTTCTGTCACGAGCCCGGAACCCTTGAGGTACACCAATACAACCATAACGGCTTTCTCCTCCCCCTGGCCGATCTTGTCGCGCAGACCCACACCACAGATGGAACCACCTGCGTGCTCACCACCACCAACGAAGAAGCCCTGCAGATGTCCTTCCTTCTCCAGCAGCGTGGGATTCACACCCGGCTCGTTCAATCCTTGGACGGTTTCTGTTTTTTCCAACTGGCGGAAATACGCTATTTTCTAAAACTGCTGCCCGGCGATACCAAGAGTACCCTCCCCAAAACAATTTGGGACCAAGCCAAAGAGCGCACCTTGCAGGCTTACAGCTCAAGCACCTGCATCGATGCTGTCAAATGTTTTTTCGACGACTTCGAGAAGACACATCGGACAATATATTACAGCGACTTAAAAGAATACCTTCTCGAATCAAACATCGAAGACTTCGCGTCGGTAGACAGACGCACCGTTTTTATTTCCACCATCCACAAAGCCAAAGGACGCGAATTCGACACGGTACACTTGGTGGCCTCGCGCACCCTCAAAGAAGGCTCTGAGGCCGAATCGTTGCGCGCCCTATATGTCGGCATCACTCGCGCCAAAAAACGCCTGTTCATACACACTGGCAGTGACCTGTTTGCCCACATGTCCAACCCCATTTTACATACAGTCCAAACAACAGAACGCGTACCTATCAGCATTGCTCTCACCCATCGCGATGTCTACCTAGACTTTTTCAAAGATAAGAAAAAACAAGTGCTGAAACTGCGGAGCGGCGACCCGTTGCGCTATGCCAACGGCATCCTCAGCACCCCTGAAGGTATCATTATAGCAGCCCTTTCCAACAGCAAAAAAAACGAACTACTGAAATTGGAATCCAAAGGCTATCATGTGGTTTCAGCAGAAGTCAGTTTCGTTGTGGCATGGCGGCCCAAAGAGGAGCAGAATGAATATGGCGTATGCTTGGCCACTTTGCATCTGGCTGTATAGTCACCAACGTTTGACAATCCTTTTTCCTCACACTTATTCGGAGCATCACGATGACCTTGAGAAGGATAACTCCCACTCATTTGGGCCTCATGGCAACCCAAAAGGTCCATCCACCTCTGGCCTAGGGCATCACCCTTGACAAATCGGTTTACTAGAAAAATCCCATTTCGATGAATCCAACCCTCAAGTGTTCTGGTATTCCTATGCTTTTTGCACCGTTTTGAATATTTTTTTCGCATCATTTAAATTATTTTTCTATATTTGTAATGTCGGAAACTCAATACATAGCTGATGAGATCTTAAGTAAATATATAACTAACAAACAAATACAAAATACGTCCAACCATACATGAGCACTTATTACTATTGTTTTCTAACGCGATTCGCATGTATCTAACGTATTTATTATTTGAACAATCACACGAACTTAAAAACGAATAACACAGATTCATAGATCAACATTACCCAATCGCCCAGAAAAGGCAAACACAGATATAGCTGTAGGCAAAGCCTACAGAAAAACAGCAAGATAAAAAAAATCCCCGTAAGGGCAAAACATAAAAAAACGATATTATAGTACTCACCTAAAATTTCATATCATGAAAAGAATATTGATTGTTTTTATTTTAGTCATTTCTGTCTTCGAAATGCGGGCGCAGGACACAATAAACCCATTTCTGATGGACCCAATCACGATTCCTTGTATTAGAGATTCAGCAAACAAGTTCCACGGTGTTCTCCCCGAAAATTCACGGACTTTTGATAGTATTCATAATCAAGGGAGTTATCTTTGTACCCTTCATGATTTCCAAAGTTTGCCCCAACCCCAACCGACAGTAACAGGCCTCAACATAGCCATGTATTTTAGCGCTTCGTCGCATACAAAATCCATTGAAGTAAGAGGGGTATTAATAACGTTTCGCAACAACGACTTGAATAGTGTTGAATATCATTTCACCCGCCCGGTCTTCTCCAATAGCATGCGTCCTTGCGACCATTATATGAACTTTGACCATCCTAATACCTGCACTGAACCTGAACCCAGAGACACGGTTGTTCCTGTCTACTCCCTCTATTTTGAACATCCTGTTGCTGTTACCGACTCTGCCTTATTAGGTGTGTGTGTCTTCGATACAATCCCATGGGGACAGTTAATATATGGAGTCCGCCTCAATACTTTAGTATGGTGCAATAGACAGGCGGGTTCCCACCAATTTGCTACTGCTACATTAGTTATAAGAGATAGTAATGATATGTATCTACAAGATTCGAATATAGATAGGTTGTATTTTGGCCAAACTCATTGGAGCCGATGTGTCTTCCCCATCTACACCCTCCCCGACACCGACGAGTTCAGCTGCCCGGTGGTGGAGGGCTTCGGCTTTGGGGGCATGATGGCGGGGAGTGCCGTGTTCGGGTGGAGCGATGCTGCCGAACATAGGATGTACCAGTTGGCCTACGGCCCCTACGACATGCCGCTGGACAGCCTGCAGGTGGTGGAAACCACCGGCGGATACTACGAACTCTCCGAGCGGCTGCTGAGCCGGGATGTTTACTATCAGGCACGCCTGCGTGCCAAGTGCCTCCACTCTTGTCCCGTGCATGACGACACGGTGATGTGGACGGCTTGGACCGACCCAATATATTTCTACACCGGCGACCAGATGCCCGACACCTCGCACCACCCTGGCCAGCCTGAGGGCATCGCCGAGGTCCCAGGACAGACTGCTTTCGTCCTCTCCCCCAATCCCGCCCACGCCAGCGTCACCCTCACCCTAGACCTTCCGCCCGCAGAGGGCACCACGCTGACCGTCTTTGACGGCATGGGCCGCGAGGTGATGCGCCAGCCCCTCCGCCAGCGTGTCACCCAGATAGCCACCTCGGGACTTGCCGCCGGCGTGTACACCCTGACCGTCTCCGGCCCGCAAGGCACAGCCTCGCGCCGCCTCTCGGTGGAATAGTCCCCCAGTGATTCCTTCCTGTCCCACACAACTGCAACTCAATAACACCCCCACACACCGTGCCACTCCTTGCACCTCTGTGTGGGGGTGTTTGGTCAAGTGCTTTCCAAAGCAACTATATGAATCCCGCCATCAAATGTCTAAATAAGTCCGTAGCCACAATGAATGTGCCTATTTTTCAACACGAATTTCCATTAATCATCCATTAATAATCCATTAATTACTATATTCAGAGTGGGACAGAAGTCTGTTGCTTTCCTGATTCTTCAACTGCAAAGAAAGCTTGCTTCCTTTGCCGAGGCCAGGCAGCACCCGTAGAAACCCGATACTCATAGCGTGGTGTTATACCAGCCACACACACCTTTCTCAATTCTCAAATCTCAATTCTCAAATCTCAATTCTCAATTCTTAATTCTCAATTCCTGAATGGCTCCCGCCCTCTCAATTCTCAATTCTCAATTCTTAATTCTCAATTCCTGAATGGCTCCCGCCCTCTCAATTCTCAATTCTCAATTCTCA
>CAMVMF010000032.1 GCA_947168515.1 uncultured Bacteroidales bacterium | reverse complement strand
GGGGCATCTCTCGATGTCCCATTTTCCCATTAAACACTATTACAAAATCCTTTTTTTAGGTAAAACAAAAAACCTAAGCACTTGATTATAAGCTCAAATGAACTCTATTACCCTCTCAAATGCGGTTGCAAAAGTACTAACATTTTTTGAATTGGCAACAAACCACCATCGACTTTAACTTTTATTAACTGCAATGGATATCGCAACCCACACCCTTGGATGCAAACTCAACTTTGCCGAGACCAGTAACTTACAAAAGAAATTCGCAGCGGCTGGTTTTAACAATGTGGACTACCACCAAAAGGCCGACATTTACGTGATAAATACCTGCACGGTTACCTCTGTGGCCGAAAAAAAATGCAGAAATGCCATCCGGCAAGCCACAGCGCAGAATCCCGATGCCATCGTGGCCGTGATAGGCTGCTTTGCCCAAAACGATGCCCAGCAGATTGCCGCCATACCGGGCGTGAGCATCATATTGGGCAACGACCAAAAGCACCAACTGCTGGAGATAGTCACCGCCATCGGCCAGCAACAGACTGGGTCCACACCCTCCCCCCTCTACATCAATACCGACGAGCCCAAGAGTTTCCAACTCAGCTACTCGGGTGGCGACCGCACCCGAACTTTCTTTAAAATACAAGACGGCTGCGACTACTTCTGCAGTTACTGTGCTATCCCCTTTGCGCGCGGACGCAGCCGCAGCGCCACCATCGCCGAGACCGTGGCCATGGCCCGCGAGATAGCCGCCACCGGCACCCGCGAGGTAGTGCTGACAGGGGTCAACACCGGCACTTTCGGTCAACACCACGGCGAGCAATTCATCGACCTGCTGAAAGAGCTGGACCAGATCGACGGCATCCTACGCTACCGCATCTCCAGCATCGAGCCCAACCTCATCACCGACGAAATCATCGACTTTGTGGCGCAGTCGCGAGCCTTCCTCCCGCACTTCCACATACCCCTGCAGGCCGGTTCGGACAAAGTGCTGAAGATGATGCACCGCCGCTACGACACCGCCCTCTATGCCAACAGGCTCGAACACATCCGCCGTGTCATGCCCGACGCATGCATCGCCGCCGACGTCATCACGGGATTCAACGGCGAAGACGAAGAAACTTTCGCCCAGAGCAAACAATATCTGGAGAGCCTGCCCATCTCCTACCTGCACGTCTTCCCCTATTCCGACAGGCCCAACACCTTGGCACTGAAAATGGCGGAGAAAATACCCATCCCCATACGCAAAGCCCGCAGCCTTGAGTTGCACCAACTTTCGGCCCGCAAACGTCATGCCTTCATCGAAAGCCAGAAAGGCGCCACCCACACGGTGTTATGGGAACACACCCGACACGGCCTGCCCGGAGCCGAAATGATGCAGGGGTGGACCGAGAACTACATCCGGCTGCAGCAGCCATTCGACGAGGCCCTCTGCGGCACCGTCACCCCCTACCCTATTACCGACTCGACAATAGTCGAAAACGCCGCCTTCGACGAATAGCAACATCAAAAAACAGAGTGTTCCCCAAGGGTGCAGGGAGCTCTATCCTCTATGACTTCGTACGAAGAAGATTTATCCTCATTAATATCGTGGGATGAAAATCATCCTTCTAAAACCTCGTGGGGTGAAAAAAAACGCGCAAACCGCTCTGCCTGGCGAAGACATGGCATCCAATAGGTGCAAACACCGCACAGCTTAGGCTCTACCCTAAAAATAAATTGGCGAAGACATGGCATCTGATAGGTGCCAACACCCGCCCGACATAGGGCTATTGGATGCCAAGACATTAGCGTTTCCGGGAAACGCATTCTCAATATTTGTCAAGGATTTACCTTGATTTTTTACTTTCACTTCAAAAAAAATTTGTATCTTTGTCTTTTCTCATTGGAAACTAACGTGCTGTGCAACCACCTGTGCAGCAATAGTATAATATAAAAATCACTATTAATAAAATATATCAATCATCATGAGCGGACTATTTGGAGTCATCACCAACAAACCTTGCGCCACCGACCTGTTCTACGGCACTGACTATCATTCTCACCTAGGCACCCGCCGCGCCGGACTGAGCACCATGGACAACGGGGTAATCCATCGCAACATCCACAACATCGAGAACACACAGTTCAAGACCAAATTTGCCAACGACATCAACGAGATGTTGGGAGACCGCGGCATTGGCGTAATCAGCGACTCCGACCCGCAACCCATCGTATGCAACTCCCACCTGGGTCGTTTTGCCGTTTGTACCGTATCCAGAATCAACAATATGGCCGAGTTGGAGAAAATGTGTATGGACCGCAACCAACAGTTCACCGAGCTCAGCATGGGCATGACCAACCCCACCGAACTTGTGGCCCTGCTGGTGACACAGGGCAAAGACTTTGCCGACGGCATCGCCAATGTCTTTGCACATGTGCGTGGCAGTGTTTCTTTTCTGATCCTCACCGACCATGGCATCATTGCCGCCCGCGACCGCTATGGGCGCACCCCGCTGGCCATAGGCCGCCGCGACAACGACTTCGCCGTGGCCAGCGAAAGCCACAGCTATGTCAACCTCGGGTTCCAAACCCAATATTTCCTCAAGCCTGGCGAGGCGGTGCTCATCAACCAAGAGGGCTTCCACCAAATTGTGGCACCGAATGACAAGATGCAAGTCTGTTCCTTTCTATGGATCTACTACGGCTATCCCTGCGTGGAATATGAGAACATCAATGTGGAAGAGGTACGTTTCCGCCTAGGCGAAGCCATGGGCAAGAACGACAACGTGGAGGCCGACTATGTCTCTGGCATACCCGACTCCGGTGTCGGCATGGCCCTGGGCTATGCTGCCGGCAGCGGCATCCCCTACAAACGCGGCATACTGAAGTACACCCCCACATGGGCTCGCAGTTTCATGCCTACCAACCAAGAGGCACGGAGCCTCGTGGCCAAGATGAAGCTCATCCCCTCACGTAAGGTACTCGAAAACAAGGATGTGGTCTTCTGCGACGACAGCATCGTCCGCGGCACCCAGCTGCGCGACCAGGTGAAGATGCTCTATGCCAACGGGGTGAAACACATCCATGTGCGCATCAGCTGTCCCCCGCTGGTCCACGGCTGCCAGTGGCTTAACTTCTCCGCCTCCAAAACCGACAAAGAACTCATCACCCGCCGTGTGATCGAAGAACTGGAAGGGGGCCAGATACGCAACCTCGAAGCATACCAGGACGACACCACGCCGCAGTATGCCCAGATGGTTGAAACCATCCGCCGTACCATAGGCGTAGACACTTTGAAATTCAACACCCTCAACACGATTTGCGATGCCATCGGACTGCCCAAAGAACAAATCTGCACACATTGTTTCGACGGTAGCTCATACGGTGAATAAAAAGAAGAAAATGAAGAAAATACAACATCTACTCATCCTTACAATCGGCCTGTCTGCAGGCACTGCCTTCGCGCAAAATACTATTCCTATCTCCGCCCATGAGCTAGCCCCCAACTTCGGCATCAGGCCCATTTTTTTGGACGACACCATCCACGTGAAACGCTATCTCGACAGCCTCAATGGCAACAACAGCGCCATGACGGACACCTGCGTGACCCTCAACGCCAAACTCATGGCCATGGCAAACGTCATGCGCTACGACTACCGTCACAGCAACGACACCGTTTGGATTGATGCCACCCATTATATCGAAGACTACCAAACCTACTTACAAAAAATCAACCTCCTGTCGCAATACGTTCTGGGACGCGCCCACAACTATATAGACCAGGAGCATGTGCGGCAGGACAACCTGCAGCAGAATGCCCTCAACCTGTGCAAGGACACCATCGACCGCCAGCACCGAACCATCATCAACGCCTGCGAAGGCATTGGGGTGAGCGACAAAGACCGCAAAAAGGAGCTCAAAGACATTTATTATGCTTACCTATCGGTCTACAACCGCTACGACTTCTCCATGAAACGCAACGACAGCACCTATTTGGCCAGCCTGTACGAATTTTCGCGCTTCCAGCAGAACCTCATCAACAACCTGCTGAGCAACAGTTGCTACAGCGCCAAAATCAACAACTTCTCCAACACACTGAAAGTCCGCTGCGAGAACGGCCACTCCGATGTGCTGCGCTCCTATCAGCGCACCTTCCGACAGCCCACCCCCAGTGTTAGTTTTGCATCCATCAAGAGCTACTACGACTACATCGACAAGCTCGAAACCATCATTGAAGTGCAGAACAGCTACCTCGAGGTGGTCGACCTGCGCGAGCAAATCAACGCCACCAGCAAACGCATCAACAGCCTCTACTCAAAACAGCACGACGTGGCCAAAATCTACCAGCAGGTTGTTGCCACCGTGGACATGATTCCTGCTTTCAACAACCTTGCCGATGCCCAGAGCTTCATCCTGAATTTGCAGGAATTCACCCAGGTGCAGAACTGCTATATCCAGGACCACCTCCGCCTGTCACAAATCCAGGCCCACGGCGACACCATTGTAAAACGCTGCGGCATGCGATACAGCGATATTGCCAAATCCTACAAGCAAATCAGCAGCATCAATTCCATCTCGCCCAACTACATGACTCTCGACGACGCCGCCCGTTTTGGTCTTGAGATGGAGCGTTTCGAACTGCTGCAGCGCCAGTACGACACCATCCTCACCCTGCGCCAACAGATAGACCAATACAAAGACACCATCAGCAAAGGATGGATGTCGCATTTGGTCATCTACAATGGCTTTCAAAACATACGCAAGCAGTTTGTGTTCACCCCCACCTTCATCGATGCCGCCGGCGGCAGCCAGTTCATCGACCAACTGATGGACTGCCGCGATATGGAGATTTCCTGCATCAACTCCATAGGCCTAGCCGAGCATAGCAAACGGCTGGGCGAGATGATTGGTTCCAAGACACAGTCATACCGCAACATACGAAAGGCCTACAACACCTTGGAGAACACCTACATGACCATCCGCAGCATCAACCACATCTCCGACCTAATACTCTATATCCAACAACTCGAAGCCTTCATCACCGTACAGCAGGCCGTAATGGACAAACTGGAGCTGGATGCCGAAAACACCGACAAACAGCTCAAAAACATAAAAGATAACGACCAAATAGAAATATTACTTGGATTATGAAAATAGCTTTAATTCTCTCAGGATGCGGCAATCGCGACGGTAGCGAGCTGCAAGAAACCCTCTCCCTCATGCTGGCATTCGACCGCCGCAACTGGCAGTACCAATGTTTTGCACCCCAAGACACCTTCCGCGTGGTCAGCCACGTAGACGGCAAAGAAGAGGGGCAACGCAACATCTTTGTGGAATCCGCCCGTATCGCCCGTGGCAACATTCTGCCCCTTGAACAGTTCCGCATTTCCGACTACGACGTGTTAGCCCTGCCTGGTGGCATGGGCGCCGCCCGCAACCTCTCCACCTTTGCCTTCGACGGCCAAGGCATGGTGGTCCGTTCCGATGTCGAACAGGCCATCCTCGACACCTACCATGCCCACAAACCCATCGTGGCCATGTGTATAGCCCCCATGGTGCTTGCCAAAGTGCTGGGCCCCTATGGTGTCACCCTCACTTTGGGTCAGCCCTGCGCAGCTGCCGATGTTGCCGTGAAACTGGGTGCCAAGCACCAAATCTGCGGCCCCACCGACTACTGCGCTGACCGTGAGCACCACGTATACACCACCCCTGCCTACATGGTGGGTACCCGCATAAGTCAAATCTTTCTCGGTGCCGAAAACATGGTTGCTGCCCTCGAAGCCGACCTTTGACCTCATGCCTCTTACTAGGCTAAAGAAGCCATAAAGGGCATTATTATGATAGCCCCTGCCGACATCAGAAACTGAAAGTAAGCGGTACGGTGATGGCTTGGGGCGGGTATAGCTCGGGATGCTGGCGGCAGATACGCTGGCGCACGGCATGGGCTAGAAAGGCACAGCCTGTGCCTATGGCTGCTCCTGCCAACACATCGGTAGGGTAATGGGCCCCTACGTATAGACGGCTGAAGGCAACCGAACTAGCCCAAAGATAGGCCGGCACTGCCACATACCACCGTGGGTAGAGCAGCGTGAGCGAAGTGGCAGTGACAAAGAGTGAAGAGGTGTGGCCCGACGGAAAAGAGGAAGAGCGGACAGTTTGCAGGCAAACCAGGTCGCCCGCATAGGTCACCCATGGCCTGGGCCTATCCACAAGGGCCTTGATACCCATGGTCACACCCATGCAAAAGAGGTAGGCCCCGCCAGATTCAAGAGCATCGGCATAGCGTTGGCGACGGAGCAGAGGGTCTTCCTCTGCCAGTCTGCCTCCCAACGCAATGCCCACAGGGGCCAACGGGGCAAGAACAAAAGAATTGCTCATCGCCACCCAATGGCGGTTCCAGCCTTCGGAACGCCCCTCCTGCAACGTTTTGAGCACTCGGTAGTCCAACGAGGCAGCCGAGTCGGGCGGCTGACTGCAGACCAGCTGTTGAAGAGCATCAGGCTGCGCAGCCACTTGCTGACCATGGCCGGTAGGGCCTGCCAACAACAGGAGGAGCATCAAGCTCAGGGCAGCAACTCTATTGATGCTTGCCCTCAAAGTTCTAAGCAATAAAGACATCATAGCCAAAATGATAGGTTTATTTGAGGTAAGTACTATAAATCGTTTGTTCTATTAGTTTAAGGGCTTATTAGCTCTATAGTTTAATGTTTAGATGAGCTTAATAGTTTATTAGTTTAATCTTTTTTAGTTATCTTGGCTCCCGCCCTCTCAATTCTCAATTCCCCGTGGCTCCGCCCTCTCAATTCTCAATTCTCAATTCTCAATTCCCAGTGGCTCCCGCCCTCTCAATTCTCAATTCCCAATTCTCAATTCGCAATTCCCTCCGTCCGCCCTTTTAGTTTTTAGTTTTTACCTTTTACTTTATCACAAATACTCGATTTTGCATCACTATCGCTTATGAGACTCTACCTGGGCTATTACCCAAGGTTTTGTCATGTCGAATATTTGGTCTATGGGCTTGGAGAGTGTTTCAACCAGCAGATGGGTGTTGTCCTGATGCTCGATGAGTTCTAACGCTTCGGCGATGGCATGCCAATCATGGTGGGAATAAAGGAGAGGCACAAAGTTATAGATGTCGAAATTATGGATGAACATATTGTCTATTCCCTCCGTCTCGATGCGGCTGTGGGCACGGGCCAGACGGATTTCGCCCACTTCCTCCAACACATGGAGGTATTTTTCGTAGAGTACATACTCATTGAGCAGAAAGGCAACTACCGGCGCATCGAGGTTGTCCCACACATAGGTCGACAAGGGCTTTGACACAAAGCGCCCCAGCATGAAAGAGCCGGCCTTCAGCCCGGAAAGCTGCTGTCGGAGGCATATCTGGGAAACCTTTTTGAAGAAATGGACCTTGCGGTCGTTGGTGAGCAGGTTAAACACCCGCGACTGGTCCTGATGAGACCCCATCTTGCTCTCCAAAACCTGCCGTACATACTGGTCAGAATTGTCCTGATACCAATTGTTGACTATGCCCATGGCCACTTCGGGTTTATCCTGTAGCTCCAGACGGATGAGGCGGGCCAGCTGGTCGACATCATCGATGACAGAGGCCTGCTCGCTGGTGACTATCTCCTCATAGATTTCGTAGGCACTGCGCAAGTCGTTGAAGAAACTCACCTCGTTGGCAGAGAGTGCCACTCGCTCGCCACGGAGGAACTTGGTAAACCGGGCCGGCTTGAAGTCCGCCACGCCCTTGTAGATAGTCTGCTGCCGACTGGAGATGGTGATGTGGTCCATCTCGTGCAGTTCCATGCCCTCGTTGTTGACGAGTTTGTAGGATGACCCGTCAGGCTCAAACCGGATGCCGTAGTTCTGCAGATTCATGAAGGCTGGAATGCCGTAACCGCGACAGGCGGTGACCACATGGATGGCCGCAGGTGTCATGCAAAGGATGGCATGCACCTCGTTGAGGACGATGGTGTCCTGCGGCACAAAACGTTCCTGGCAGAGGCACACCTGCTCGCCCTTGGCAGAAATCTCGCGGGCCTTGCTGGGACTGAAGCAGAGTACCGTGGTAATGGCGGTACGGGGCAGCACACTCAGCCCTTTGCCGAAGAACTGCAGCTTCTGTATGGACTGGGGGTCGATAGCAGCAGAGACAATCTGGCGTGTGTGGTACGGCTTGATGATATTCATCACATGGTGCTTGTCGATACGTTTTTCTCGCAGCAGATCGATGGCCGAGATAAGGGCTGCCGGCCCCGTCATTTCGGACATATTCAGCTGCAGGACGGAGAAAAGGCTCACCTGGCCAGGGCGGGTTTCCACGGCAAACTCGATGGTTACGGGCGATTTATATCGCTCTTCCAACTTTACCAGCAGGGGATGGAAATGATACACCGCGGGATAGTTTTTTTTGATGGTGTCGCGATTGGTGTAGGAGACGTCGTCAGAGGTGACATCGCCTGTCATGATCTCTTCACCGAAAATATTGCGGTAGCTCTCTATCTGGCTGCCCTTGCCTGTGCGGCTGTTGCGACTGTACAGCACGCCGGGATAGGACTCGTTGTTGCCAATCGTCCAAACCATGCGTTGCAAGATGAGCGACGGCGAAGCCTGCTTGCCCTGCATGAAGGTGAGTATCATGTCCTGGTTGTCGATATAGAACTGGCGCACATGCTCAATCAGTTTGAGTGCCTGGTAGAACGCATCGGTGAGCAGCTGCTCACCATCCTCTCGTGACGCTGCTATTTCTTTTTCCATGCGGTCAATGAGTTCCTGCTGTCTCTCAAGCGAAAGCGCCACGCCGCAGCTCGTGTCCTTCCGTTCTATGCCCAGCATTGCGGAGATGGTGTGGAGTGTGGAGAGATACACTCGGTTGGCCATGTCGGAGCCATAATGCCTGCAGAGTGTCTCAAACACCTCACGGGTAACACCAATATTCAGCAGGGTGGGCATCAGACCCGGAATATACTGGGGCATGGCGCATCGGATGGCAAAGACAAGCGGGTTGGGATTGCCTTCGATGTCGGGCCCTATCATGACCTTTAAATTGTCAATGGCCTTGGACAGGTTCTCTTCCAAACGCTCGGGGTGTCGGAAGGATTCGGCCGTGAGAATGACGAAATCGGGCACAGGGTAGCAGTTCTTGGTCAAATCCAACAGCATCTTGCCCTTGTAGCTGATTTCCTCTATCGAAAAATCTCTTTCTGTCAGCGCGGTAATCACCTCATCGTCTTCCTCCAGGGGGTGGGCTTCGACATAGTCGATGATTTTGTTGCGGAAAGCCCTACGCTTTTCGGCCAAAAGGGCCAACTGTTCTGGGGTGGCAGTTCCCTCTTTTTCGGCCAAGAGAAGGCGGAGGAAGAGTTCCTTTCCTTCGCCACGCGTTCTCAAGAGCATAAACATGTCATACCAACGAGGAGGGAACTCATGCTGCTGAGTCTCGCCGTCGAAACTGTATATAACAGTGCCAGGCTTATTGCCTTCCAGCACGTTGTTCAGGTCGTCAACGTTCCAGTTGAACACCTCTGGACCGCATTCCGCATAACGCCGAATCATTTGATAGTTTGGGTAGCTTGCCCTTATCAGTATCTTCATCATAGAATCTTATAATGCATTGTTATTAAATTGAGCGACAGGTATTTGGAGGCTCATCATGCCGTCCATTACCTGTTTTAATATTAGTTCGAATCCTTGCAATCACCTAAAAACAAAAAACTCAAACAATTATGGTTGCAAATTTACAAAAATTATTTTGATTTATACCCCGACGAATAAAAAAAAATCGCTATGCAGTCAAAATCAGACACTAAAAAAAACAATAAGGTAAAAACTAAAAAGGATTAGACAATACAACTATTTTTTTAATCATAACTTTCCGCGTATCACACGTATCAGGAGGATAAAAAAAACGTGACTATACGTGAGATCCTCGGAGCTCATTTTCTAAAAAAAACATTTTAACTATAATTAATGGATAATTCATGGTAATTCGTGTTAATTGCGTTCATGATGAAAGGTATGGCGGCTCATAAAAAAATAAGTGTTTTTTTTATTTCCCACACCTAGCCATTAACTAATGCTGGGTTCTCAGTTCTGAAATGAGTCAGAAGCTTGGTAAGGCGATGAGGAATATGGGAAGCTGTCGGCCAATGAATGGGGTCTGCAACGTTTTTTTACCTCATCAATATGGCACAGGCCGAATCGATAATGTTGTCGCGGCCCTCCTGCCGAACCTTCTCCCAGTCAAGCCGCAGGGGGATGTCCGGTGGGACGCCGTTCTCATAGTTTCTACCATCCAGGGCCAGGGTGCGGGTCACCGTAATGCGGTATCGCCACCCATTGGGCAGGACTCCGGTGGAGGGCATGCCCAGACCGCCGCTGGTGGTATCTCCCATAAGGGTGATATTGTCGTAGGCCTGGGTACAGATGGCAAAAGAGCTGGCGGCACTGAAGCAGCCGCGGTCTATCAGGACGATAACCGGACGGGTAAAGATGTCTGTATCGGCAGAGGAGACCGTAGGGGCGTAAGTGGTTTGGAGCGAGGAGAAGTCGCCATGGGCGGGGCCGGCCTTGATTTGCGAATAATATAGTGGCTGACCGTGAGAAGGCATCAGCGATAGGAAACGGTGGATGTTGGCCACATTGCCGCCACCATTGCCACGAATGTCGAAAATCATGCCCTTGGCATTGGGGTAGCTGCGCAACAGGTGGCGTAGTTGGTCGGTGCCAACAGAATTGCTGAAGGAGCCGTAACGGATGTAGATGACGCTGTCGCCACATAGACCCGCATGGGCCAGTCCGCCGGTCATGTGGTAGTCGATGCCCATATAGTTCAGCACCACTGTATTGACATCGATATCGCTCTCGGTATAAAAATCGTAATAGATGGAGTCCGACCGGCTGACATCGTAAGGGGTATAGAGGTTGACATGGCCGTCGTGCAGACTGTTCAACAGGCTGGCACAGACAACAAAGAGGCTGTCTGCCGACATGGAGTCGTTGACCAAGGGATAGAGGCTGTCGTACATGGCGTTCCAATCCACGCCCTTGACGTCGAACATAGAATACTGCTGGTCGAACTTCTTCCACAGGTGGCTAAAAGTGCTGGTAGGCAGGGCGGAGATATCGTCGGCCATGAGTGCTTTTTCGCACGAAGTGGTGGAAAAGAGAAGACAGGAAACCAAGAATACTATTATAGTTTGTTTCATTACTAATATTATTTAGAAAGTGGGATTAGATGTGATAGGAGCAAATGGCTGGCTATAATTTGAAACCCAAATGAAACAGCAACGCGTGGCCAGCCTGCTCAAAGACGTATGGGGCCGCAGTGCCGACAGTGGCTCGCGAAGTCATATAATGCCACCGATATGACACGCCTATGCGGTTGCCGTTCTTCAGCCTCAGGGTGGCGCCAAGGTCCGTGGCGGCTATGGTAGCACCCGAGATGTACCACCGATATTGCTTCAGATAGTCAGCCAAGGGGTTGCTGATCTCATGGTCGTAGTTGTCCATGTATGCAAATCCCGGACGCAGCAGCAGCGACACCGGCGTGAGAGCCAACTGCGCATGCATCATCCAATTACCCACAGACACCTCGGTGCGACCTATCAAGTTCAGATTGAAGAAATTGGACGAGCCAACACAAGAGTTGCCCAACACGCTGTTGTAGCGCACGTCAGCCCTATCGTCAACCGAGGCCCCCAGCCACAACTGCCAAGGGGCATACTCCGCTATTTTATGCATGGTCTCGAAGCCCACATTCACCTGTCCACCATAGGCCTGCATATACTTAAACCCCACCGCGAGACCGTATCCGCCGCCACTGAGGCCCAACTGCGCTTTGTAGCGCCACATAGGCTTTTCCACGCTCACCGCAATGCCCGGCAACAACTCCAGCCCGCGGTAAGTCAATGGAGACGCTCCCAAGTCGCGGTAAAGACCGTACCCCACCCCGCCTTGCAATCCAATAAGAACGCCCTGCTCCGAGATGGGCTGCGCCGCCACCTCAGAAAGCAGAAAAAAAAGAGATAAAAATATGATTACTACACGTTTCATATATTTTTTTTGTCAAAAAATTGTCTATTCAAAAAAAAAGATTTATCTTTGCATTTTGATTACAAAAATACTAACTTTTTTTAAAATAGATAAAAATAAAAACATAAATACAATGAAGACAATCAGAAAGAGATCTTTTTTTAAGGTAGTTGTGCTTACCTTTTTAACCGCTGGATGCCTCGTTTCGTGTGACCAAAACGAAAAAACAGGCACTTCTGTCCACGAAATGCAAGTCACTTTGGATTCCATCATGCAAGACTATCACGCCATGCAGGACAACTGCGACAATTATGCCAAGCAACTTTCTGAGCGCGACAGCGCCATCGAAGCCCAGGCTGCAGAAATCCAAAACCTTATCAACCAGCTCAACGGCAAAGGCACTTCCACCACCACTACCCGCACTGTCACCAAGACCAACAAGGCTCAAGTGAGAAAACTCCACGCACAGTTGGAGGCCAAGAAAGCCGAAATCGAACACCTCCAGAGCCGTCTCGACCAAATGACCACCGAACTCAACGACCTCAAGGCCGTTGACGGTTTCGCCGACCGTGAGACCATCGCCCGCCTTCAACGCACGGTACGCGAGCAGGACATCTGCATTGCTAACCTCACCAACGACAAAGTACGTCTCACCAATACCAATGACTCTCTCACCGCTTTCGTAGCCTATCTGCTTGGCCAGCGCAAGGTGGAGATAGAGGCCACTCCTTCCTCTACCGACTATGCCGCCCAGGTGACTCTCCTCCAGAACCAGGTCAGCAGCCAACAGGCCGAAATCAAACGCCTGCAGGAAGAAGTTGCCAAACAGACTGCCCTGTTAGCCGAAGCCAATACGGCAGCCGAGAAGGCCAAGGCCGATGCCGCCAAGACCACCGCTCAAACCAAGTCCGACGCCGCCAAGACCAAGGGCAGCATCAACAAGAAACTGGCCGAACTCCAGACCCTCTGCGACGACTATAAAGAAGAGCTCATCCGTCTGCGTGCCGAAAACGTTATCCTCCGCAATGAGAACGACAGCCTCCGCAGCGAAGTGGTGGCATATAAGAAGAATGCCGAGAACACCGCTGTCGAGAACGCCAAGATGGCTGCCAAGATGACCCGCGCCTCCATCCTCTCCGCAGATCCCATCTCCGTCACGCCCCTCAAGCGCCTCTCCAACGGCACCGGCCGTCCCACCAGCCGTGCCACTGCTACCAGCGCATTCCGTGTAGAAGGCACCCTGCAGGCCAACAACGTTATCGAACCCGGCACCGTCACCATCTATGCCGTCATTACCTCTCCCTCCAACAATGTCCTGCACAACGGCACCATGGAGCAGAAGTTCGATGCCAATGGCACCCGCACCACCTACACCACCGTCCAGTCCTATGAATTTACCGGCGACGAGCGCACCTTTGAAATGAACTGGAGCAAGGACGACGACACCGAACTCGAGTCCGGCATCTATCGCATCAGCCTCTATGCCAACAGCAGCCTGATTGGCTTCACTGAATTCAAGTTGAAGTAAATCAAATGTCTAACCAGACAAAATACAACACCTTTCGCCAGACATACCCCAAGTTTGTCTATGAAAGTTATCAATACGATGTGCAGTCCGACGGACTGCACATCGTTTTTACATTTCTCATTTCCGACGACATCGTATTCACCCCTACAGCCATCATTCCTTCTCGGCCGTTCCTCAATTTCGACCAACCACACCAAACACTCGACACCCTGGTGTTCCATATCGGCATGATAGAGCTAATCAGCTATTGGAAGTGCCTATGCCCTCCCCTAGTAGAAGTCCGGTGCGGAAACCTCACGCCAGAGCAGATACAATTTTGGAAAAAACTTTATTTCAACGGATTGGGTGAATTCTTCTACATCAACGGCATCTCTGCCAATCCCGATGACTTCCTCACCCTCACCTCCCCTACCAGCGAAATCGCGCCAGCACATCGCCCCAATGGCAACTCCTGTTTGGCACAGGCCGACAGACCACTGAGCCATGTATCTGGCAAGCATGGTGCCGACAGCCTTTCCCAATCACCCATTCACAATACCGACCGGTCGTTGATTCCCATTGGCGGAGGAAAAGACTCCGTCGTCACACTCGAACTCCTTCAGCAAAGCAACGCCCGTCCCATTCCCCTCATCATGAATCCTCGCGGAGCCACGGTCAGCTGCATCCAGGCTGCCGGCTATACCATAGACGACGCCCTCGTCATCCGCCGCACCATCCATCCCCGCCTCCTCGAACTCAACGCACAAGGATGCCTCAATGGCCACACACCTTTCAGCGCCATGTTGGCCTTCTACACGCTACTCGCCGCCCAGCTCAGCGGGGTCCCCAATATCGCACTCTCCAACGAGAGCAGTGCCAACGAATCCACCGTGGTAGGCACCAATGTCAACCACCAGTATTCCAAAAGTCTTGAATTCGAAAACGATTTCCGCCACTATGTGGCAAAACATATTTCGCCCATCTTCAACTACTATAGCTTTCTGCGCCCGCTATCCGAGCTGCAGATAGCCATGCTCTTCAGCAGGCACGAAAAGTATTTCGATGTCTTTCGCAGCTGCAATGTGGGCAGCAAAGAAGACATCTGGTGCGGACACTGTCCCAAATGCCTCTTTGCCTACATCATTCTATCCCCATTTATTCCGCCACAACGGCTCAATGGCATTTTTGGCAAATGCATGCTCGACGACCCCGAAATGCGGCTCTACTTTGACCAGCTTACGGGTGGCGCTGAGACCAAACCCTTTGAATGTGTCGGCACCATCAGCGAAGTGCACAGTGCCCTCAGCATGACGCTCAGCCGCTGGTATCGCACCCAGCGCCCCTGCCTTCTGCAGAACTACATCTCCGCTCCTCCCTCCACCTCCCTCACCACCTTATTCCCCGACCACAACCTCACAGCTCCGCTCCTCGACATTCTTTCTCATGCTGTCGCCCAAACCGCAGCGGCGCAACAAATAGAGAAATAAAGTATAATAACTATTTATGTACAGGCAACAACAACTCACAGCACTTTTATCCGACCGTCACATACTCATAGCCGGCTATGGTCGCGAAGGCAAAAGCACCCACGCCTTGCTCCAGAAACTAGTGCCCGGCATAAGTCCAGACATTGCCTGCAACGACAGCGAAATTTACACCTTCCTCCAAAAAGCCACAGAAGAAAAACGGCCATACGACCTCATCATCAAGTCCCCCGGCATTTCAACAATTAAATTTGAGGGTCGCTGCAATCTCGACTCCATCACTTCCCAAACCGACCTTTTCCTGCAGGTCTATCACGACCATACCGTCGCTGTAACAGGCACCAAAGGTAAGAGCACCACCACCACCCTCATCCACCACATCCTCGACCGGACCATTGGTTCAAAGCGACACATTATTCTTGCCGGGAATATGGGCATACCCCTTTTCGACATCCTCGACCAGCTTGACGAAGAGGCTATTGTCGTAGCTGAATTTTCATGTCACCAACTGGAGAACATTCACCGTGCCCCCCATATAGGGGTCATCCTCAATCTGTATCAAGAACATCTCGACCACTACCACGACTACCACGACTACCAAATGGCCAAGATGCAGATGATGCTCCGTCAGCAACCCGAAGACCACTGTTTCTACTGTAGCGACAGTGCCGACTTGGTAAACCGAGTGGCCGAAGTAGGCCCGCAAGTCTGTTCACAGCTACATCCTTATGCTTTTTCCAAAGAGCTTACACAACATACCACTCCGCTGAAAGGCAACCACAACCTCAGCAATATTGAGGTAGCACGGCAAGTTACCGCACTCTTTGGGATAACGACAAGCCAGTTTTATGCTGCCCTCGATACGTTCCACGGACTCCCCCATCGACTCGAACTGATTGGCACCTATCGCGACATCACTTTCTACAACGACTCCATCTCCACCATCCCCGAAGCCGCCATTGCTGCCGTGGAAGCCCTCCAGCAGGTCGACACCCTCATCCTAGGAGGTTTCGACCGCGACATAGACTACACAGCCCTAGCCGACTATCTAGCCGACCCCACCCATGCCGGATGCCGCGTTTCCAACCTCGTCTTTGTGGGTCATGCAGGTGCCCGCATGTTGCAGGAATGGACAGACCGCCCCGACGAACCCATTCAGGGGCGCAACACATTAGTTGCAGACGACTACGACACCATCGTCCGCTGGACCTACCAACACACACAGCCCGGACACATCTGCCTGCTCTCCCCTGCTGCCGCCAGCTACGATGCCTTTCGCAATTTCGAACACCGCGGCGACACCTTCAAAGCCCTTGTCAAACAATACGCACAACAATAGTAATTAGAAAAGAAAAAGAATACAGATACCACACATTGCATCATAGAGCGATGTCGCAATCAGGAAAAGCCTCTCACATAATCTTCCAACACCCTCAACAGACAAAGAAATGAAACCCATCACCTCCATACGCCACGACCTCCACACTCACCCCGGCATCTCTGGGGAAGAGTGGTACTCCCACAACCTCATTTCCACTCAGCTCCAAGAGTGCCATCCCGACAAACTATTCACCAATGTCGGTGGCTTTGGAGTGTTAGCTGTATGGGGTACCAATCCATCCCTACCCACCATTGCCATCCGGGGCGACATAGATGCCCTTCCCATCGGACACCGATGCGGCCATGATGGCCACACCGCCATCCTGCTCCAACTAGCCCGCCTTATAGCCGAACAAGGTGTGGCGGCCGATCGCAACGTCATCCTTATTTTCCAACCCGAAGAGGAAACGGGCACGGGCTCACAGAAAATCCTCGATGCCGGCATCTTGCAGCAATACAATGTCCGTGCCGTCTACGGACTGCACAACCTCCCAGGATTTCCCTTAGGCACAGTAGTGCTCAACTACCACACCTTTGCGGCCGCCTCTACAGGAGTTGTCTATCATCTCTCGGGCCGTGCCACCCATGCATCCACCCCGGAGAAAGGTCTGAATCCGGGCCTTGCGGTAGCCGAGATCATACAACGATTCTCGCACTTGAACAGCCACCCCGATGCCATGGGCGAAGAGTTTCGCCAAGCGACACTCATTTGTGTACGACTGGGCGAAGAAGCTTTTGGCACTTCGGCAGGCGATGCAGAGGTGATGTTCACCCTTCGGGCCTACACCAACGATGCCATGGGGCACCTGCTGAATGATGCCAACACGCTGGTGGGGGAGATAGCCTCCCGCCACCATCTGGTGCTCTCCCACCTCCTGAGGGACCCTTTCCGTGCCACCGAGAACAACTCCATCCACGTCGAACATATCGAAAAATACTGTGGGTGCCAATTCCGACATATCCTCACCCCATTCCGTTGGTCCGAAGATTTTGCCAACTACCTCATCCACTATCCTGGGGCCATGTTCGGCATCGGGTCTGGCGAGCACCACGTAGAGCTACACCACCCAGACTACGATTTCCCAGACGAGCTTATCCTCCCGGCCGCACAGGTCTTCCTGCGGCTCCTCACCGCCCCAGTCCTATGAAATAAAAGTCAAACACAGTCACTAATCAGCCCACATCTTAGCGGCGTTTTCAAAGCAAACAAAAAATAAAAGAATAATAAAAATAAAAACAATTCATCATGAAGAAAGTTCTACTATCGTTCGCCCTGCTGGCTTTTGTCTTCACTGCTGTAGGACAAGAGCTCAGCCAACCCGAGTTCGAAGGTCAAAGCTGCACCAGTATCATGGTGGGTAAATTAGCCTCCAAAGACGGCAGTGTCATCACCTCCCACACCTGCGATGGCCGTTACCGCACCTGGATGTATATGGAACCTGCAGAGGACCATGCCCCTGGCGATGTCCATCTTGTCTACAAAGGCACCCTCCACACCACCTTCCGTGGCGACACCACGGGTGTCCGCCTAGCAGGTGCCATTCCCGAAGTGGCCCATACCTATGCATACCTCAACACCGCGTATCCCTGCCTCAACGAGCACCAGCTGGCCATTGGAGAGAGCACCTTCAGCGGCCCCGACACCCTCATCAACCCTGCCGGCATGTTCCTTATCGAGGAACTTGAGCGTGTGGCCCTTCAGCGTTGCACCACCGCACGCGACGCCATACGGCTCATTGGCGACCTCATCAAGGTCTACGGCTACGGCGACGGTGGCGAGTGCATCACCATTGCCGACCCCAAGGAGGTATGGCAGATGGAGATTCTTGGTGAAGGCAAGAACATTATCGGTGGCATTTGGGCTGCCCAACGCATCCCCGACGACCAAGTGGGCGTTTCATGCAACATCGCCCGCATCGGCCGTTTGCAACGTAGCAACACCGAGTACTTCATGTGCTCCGACAACATCGAAGATGTCGCCCGTCGCAACGGTCTTTGGGACGGCCAAGGCGAATTCATCTTCTGGAAAGCCTTCAACAGCAGCTACGCCAATGGCAAGAACTTCCGCGAGCGCGAATACTTCATCCTCAGCCGTCTTGCCCCCTCGCTGAACCTCAGCATGGACACCACCGAACTGCCTTTCTCCGTCCGTCCCGACAAGAATGTCGATGTCAGAGAGGTGATGGAACTCTTCCGTTCCACCTACGAAGGCACCGACATGGACATGTGCAAGAATGTCAAGATGGCCATGCCCCGCAAAGACAATAAGGGTAACACCTACAACGACACTATCATCAGCCCCATAGCCAACCCATGGCTCAGTTCCTCCATGCAGCGCACCCTCAACACCATTGCCCCTGGCACCATCGACTTCCGCCGCACCGTCAGCGTGGCTTGGTGTTCATACTCCTTTGTGGCACAGTGCCGTGACTGGTTGCCGGACTGCGTGGGAGGCGTGGCATGGATGTCTGTTGACAACCCTGCTCAAAGTCCTCGCGTGCCTATCTTCTGCGGCACCTCCGAACTGCCCCAACCCTACAGCATTTGTGGCCACAAACAGTACAACCCAGATGCCGTCCTCTGGAAATATCGCCGGGCCAACAAACTAGCCACCATTGCCTGGCAGCGTACCAAAGACGGCATGAACAAGGAGCTGAAATCCCTGGAGGAAGCCGCATTCAAAGGTCTTGAAGCCCTACAACGCGAGGTCACCCGTTACGACCGTCTCAGCCGTACCAACGAAGTCCACGCCACCCTCAACAACTTCACCCGCCAGCAATACGAGAACACCTCCTACGCTTGGTCGCAACTCGAAGCCAAATACTGGCACACCTTTGGCATGGGATTCTAATGCTCACCCACACTTCAAACCCTTGGGTTTTATAGCCCTCGGCTAAAGAAATACTCATGCAAAACGACTCTGTGTCAATCACCAAAGAGACACAGTGAGAATAAAAAGAGAGCCTCATCTGCGGTAGATGAGGCTCTCTTTTTTTACTATACACAAAACTATTTAAGTTTGATGGATCCGCCACCAATGGAACCAGTGCCGTTTCCAGAAGTACTGGTGGAAGTGTTTGCGGTAGTTGTAGGTTTCAAAATAGTGATATAATTGGGTGTTTTAATCACCTGTGTGCCAACTCCTAGCGAAGGACGTATACGCAGACCTAACTGAGAGGATTTGCCCTCGCTATTGAAACTACCGGCGAAAGCCTTCAGCGAATTGATACCATCGTTACTGAACAATCTGTAAAGGTCGGTACTCACACCCAGAGGCACCGTAGTGGTCTTTTGGGCTGTGATGTTATAATTCCTATCGGTAACACCTTTGGCGAACTCGGTAGTGGCCACATCCAAAGCCCAATCCATGGTAGTCAGCAGGGCGTTGGTGGAGGTAGGATTTTTCACATTGATGTTCACGTCCAGTCCCAGTGGCACACTCTTGCTGGTGATGGCACTCACCAACTTGACCACGTCGGTGGCGTTGATATTGCCTTGTGTCACGTTTTTTACGTTCACACCAGCAACAGTCACGTTAGACACATTCTTCAGAGAGTACTCGCAGTTGAGCAGATTGGCAATACTCGACAGATTATTTGCAAGATTGTCCAAGAAAGAGCATGAGCTAAAGAGCAAGCTACACGCCACAGTAACAGCAATTAAAGATTTCTTCATATCACAAAAAGTTTAAAATTTCACTTCCGCAAAGATACAAATAAAAATCAAATAAAGGCAACTTCGCATCATTATTTTGTAGTTTGAAAAGAGTTTGTGCGTTGAGGATGCTGCCTGAATGGCCATAGAAATCAGAATTGCTGCTGGCTGCCGCACAGTTTGTCGCTATAGTCGCGTCCCACCCAGATCCTGTATAGGTCTATACCGCTAACACGGCACTGCGCCGATCGGCTTATGTGAGATTATTCAAATTCAACCTCTCCTAGGCTGTTGAGAAATCAGGATTGCGACAGACTCTGCCCACTCAGGATTTAGAACTCAAAAATGTAACAGTATGCTTTTTTTACTGGTCAAAACGATAGTTATCCTATACAAGGGAGCTCCAATCAAACGAATCATTTTTATGGTATCTCATGGAACAGGAAAAGGAATAAGGGGATTGATAGAAGTCCACTAAAAAACAACGAATTAAAATTAATCAGGCACTTAATTTGCATATATTAAAAATATTTAGTAATTTTGTTGATTAAAGTGTGTAATGCGCCTTTAAAATAAGTATATAATAATGAATAATTTATAAAGATGGAAGAAAACACATCGCGTAATTTTTTGGAAGAAATCATCGAACAGGGTCTCGCTGATGGCACCTACAAGTCCATTCTGACCCGTTTTCCGCCCGAGCCCAACGGCTACCTTCACATCGGCCACGCCAAGTCTATCTGCCTCAATTTCGGCCTTGCCAAAAAATATGGCGGCAAGACCAATCTCCGTTTCGACGACACCAATCCCGTCAAGGAGGACACCGAATATGTAGACTCCATCCAGCAGGACATTCGCTGGCTGGGTTTCCAGTGGGCCAATGTTTTTTACGCCAGCGACTACTTCGACCAGCTCTACCTATGGGCGGTCGAACTCATCAAGAAAGGCCTTGCCTATGTCGACGACCAGACCCAAGAGGAAATCCGCCTCGGCCGCGGCACTGTCACCGAGCCTGGCAAAGACAGCCCCTATCGCAACCGCTCCGTTGAGGAGAACCTCGACCTGTTCGAGCGCATGAAAGCCGGAGAATTTCCCGACGGTTCCAAGGTCCTTCGTGCCAAAATTGACATGGCCCATCCCAATATGCAGTTCCGCGACCCCATCATGTACCGCATACTGCACGCCGAGCATCATCGCACTGGCAACAAGTGGTGCATCTATCCCATGTACGACTATGCCCATGGCCAGAGCGACTCCATAGAGCATATCACCCACTCCATCTGCACCCTCGAATTCGACATCCATCGTCCTCTCTACGACTGGTTTATCCAACAGCTAGGCATCTTCCCCAGCCACCAATATGAGTTTGCCCGCCTCAACATCAACTACACCGTTATGTCCAAACGCAAGCTGCTCCAGCTGGTCAAGGAACAATACGTCACCGGGTGGGACGACCCCCGCATGCCTACCATCTGTGGCTTCCGCCGTCGTGGCTACACCCCCGAGAGCATCCGCAATTTCTGCGAGGACATCGGCGTGGCCAAGCGCGACAACATCATCGACTATGTCCGTCTGGAGAACAGCCTTCGCGACCACCTCAACAAGATAGCCCCCCGCCGCATGGCAGTCCTCAACCCTGTCAAAGTGGTCATCGACAACTACCCCGAAGGGCAAGTCGAATACCTCGATGCCATCAACAATCCCGAGAATCCTGCCGACGGCATCCGTCAGGTTCCCTTCAGCCGCGAGCTTTATATCGAGCGCGAGGACTTCATGGAAGAGGCACCACGCAAATACTTCCGCCTGACGCTGGGTCGCGAAGTGCGTCTGCGCTACGCCTATTTCATCACTGCGCAAAGCATTGAGAAGGATGCCGACGGCAACATCACCTGCATCCATTGCACCTACGACCCCGCCACCCGTGGCGGCGACGCTCCCGACGGCCGCAAAGTCAAGGGAACCCTCCACTGGGTCAGTGCCGCCCAATCCGTCGATGCCGAGGTGCGCATGTTCGACCGTCTCTTTGCCACCGAGGCCCCAGACGAGGCCCCCGAGGGCAAGACCTTCCTCGACAACCTCAACCCCGACAGCCTCAGAGTCCTCCAACACTGCAAACTAGAACCCGCCCTGGCCGAGGCACACATGGTAGTCAACGAAGCCGGCATCGAAGAGCCCCAGCGATTCCAGTTCGAACGCATGGGCTATTTCTGCACCGACCGCGACTCCACCCCCGACCATCTGGTCTTCAACCGTTCCTGCAGCCTCAAAGACACCTGGGCCAAACTTGCCGACAAATAAAAATTGCAAGAAACAGGAACCTCACTATCCTGTAGCCTAAATAATAGCCCCAACAACTTCAAAAATAACAAGAAACAACAATGAAAATCTCCTATAAATGGCTCCGTGAGTATGTCGACACCGACCTTACGCCCAACGAACTCGACGACCTCCTCACCTTCTCCGGCCTCGAAATCGAAGGTGTCGAAAAGGTAGAAAGCATCAAAGGCGGCCTAGAACATGTCGTCATCGCACAGGTACTCACCTGCGAACCCCATCCCAACAGCGACCACCTGCACATCACCACCGTCGACGTAGGTGCCGACCGTCCCCTCGACATCGTTTGCGGTGCCCCCAATGTCGCCGCCGGACAGAAGGTTGTCTGTGCCCAGATAGGCACCAAGATCTACACCTCCGACACCGAGTTCTACGAGATCAAGAAAGGCAAGCTCCGCGGAGCCGTCTCCGAAGGCATGCTCTGCGCTGCCGATGAGCTGCAGCTCGGCTCCGACCATGCCGGCATCATGGTGCTTCCCGACGATGCACCCGTGGGAATGCCCGCCAAGGAATACTTCCACCTCGAAGAGGACCACACCCTCGAAGTAGCCATCACTGCCAACCGTTCTGATGCCACCTCGCATATCGGCGTAGCACGCGACATCGTGGCAGTGCTCAACACCCGCCAGGGAGCCAACAAGAAAATCCTCTGGCCCGAAGTGGCGGACCTCTCCCAAGCTGCCGACACCAGCGCCCACCCCATCCGCGTCACCATCGAGGAACCCACCCTCTGTCCCCGCTACACCGGCATCACCCTTGAGAACGTCCACGTCACCGACTCGCCCGAATGGCTGCAGAACAAACTGCGCACCGTGGGCATCCGCCCCATCAACAACGTGGTGGACATCACCAACTTCGTCCTCATGGAGGTAGGCCAGCCCATGCATGCCTTCGATGCCGACAAGATTGCCGGCGACCATGTCGTTGTGCGCACCCTTCCGCAGGGCACCCCCTTCGTCACCCTCGACGGCATTGAGCACAAGCTCGACCAGCGCGACCTCATCATCTGCAACGAGCAGGAGGGCATGTGCATTGCCGGAGTCTTCGGTGGCCTAAAAAGTGGTGTCACCAGCCAGACCACACGGGTCTTTTTAGAGAGCGCCTACTTCAACCCCACCTCCATCCGCAAGACCTCTAAGCGCCACGGCCTCAAGACCGATGCCTCTTTCCGCTACGAGCGCGGTTGCGACCCCAACATCACCCTTTGGGCACTGCGCCGAGCCGTCCTGCTGCTCCAGCAACTGGCCGGAGCCACCGTGGCCTCCAAGGTTGTGGACCTCTATCCCCAGCCCATCCACCGTGCCGAGGTCGACATCGACTTCCAGCGCATCCACCGTGCCGTGGGACAGGAAATACCCGTCGACGCCATTCGCACGGCCCTCACCTCCCTCGACATCGAAATCCTCTCCGAAACAGCCTCGGGCATGCACTTGGCCATCCCCACCTGCAAAGTCGATGTCTATCGCGAGTGCGATGTCCTTGAGGAGATTATGCGCATATACGGCTACAACAATATCAACATCGACAACCACGTCAACAGCTGTCTCTCCTTCAGTCCCAAACCTAACCCCCTCAAGCTCCAGAACGTAGTCTCCAACTACCTCACCGACAACGGTTTCAGCGAGATTATGAATAACTCGCTTACCAAGGCCGAATACTTCGAGAACAACCCCGACTTCGATGCCTCCCGCAACGTGCACATCCTCAATCCCCTCAGCAAGGAGCTCAACGTCATGCGCCAAAGCCTCCTCTACTGCGGTCTCGAATGTGTGGTGCGCAACCTCAACTACAAAATCCACGACCAGAAGCTCTATGAGTTCGGCCGTTCCTACGCCATGTCCCTCAGTGCCGACCAGATCACCGACGACCACAAAGTCACCGACAAGTATGTCGAAACGCCCCACCTCTCCATCTTCATGACCGGAGGCAACACCCCCGAAAGCTGGCACGCCCCGGTGGTACCTGTCGACTTCTATCACCTCAAAGCCCACGTGATGAGCATCCTTCGCCGCATGCGCGTCAACATGTCCCGGCTCGACTTCCTCCCCGCCCAGGAGCACTACTACGCCGAAGGCCTAGACCTCGTCTTCCGCGACAGCCACAAACTGCTCTGCTCCCTCGGCAGGCTTTCGAAGGAGACGCTCAAACGCATGGACTGCAAACAGGAGGTTTTCTATGCCGACATCAACTGGGAGCTCATCCTCAAGGGCTATCCCACCAAAGAGGTGCTCTATGTCGAAATACCCAAGTTCCCCGAAGTGCGCCGCGACCTGGCCCTCATCATCGACAAGAAAGTACAATTCGTCGACATCGAACGGGTGGCATACTCCACCGAGAAGAAACTCCTCAAACGGGTCAGCCTCTTCGATGTCTATGAAGGCAAAGGCATCACCGAAGGCATGAAGTCCTACGCTGTCAGCTTCATCCTGCAGGACAAGGACAAGACCCTCAACGACAAACAAATCGAGGCAACAATGGCCAAGATTCAGAAAAATCTTGAGACCCAACTCGGAGCCCACATCAGGGCCTGACCCTGCTAATCTTTAGTACCCATGCACCTCGGCCTACTGAAATACAATGTCAAAGAACTCCTCGCCCTCCAGCAGTCTATTGCCGGGAGCAAGGAGTTCTTTGAATATCTGCTTCAGGCCCATCCCGAACTGGCCGCCTTCAGCAATTTCCTTCAGGAGGACGGCGATGCCGAGGATTGGCTTGTCAAGAACGGCTTTGCGTGGCTGGGGCTGATGTCCCATGCCATCGACGGCGACCCCCGCGCCCGTGCTTGGGTCCTGAAGAACCTGCATCAGGCCAACTTCATGTTCTGCCTTGCCTGCCGCAAGGACGACAAAGCACTCTCCTGGCTCCGTTTTATGAAACTGGACATACTCCTCCGGCTTGCCAACGAGGTGGCCGACCTCCGCAACAAGCAAGAGCTTGATGCCAGCTTTCCCTACAAAATGAGATTCTAAGAAAAAATATCAATTGCACAACTATTCAACAATGGAACACAAAAACAATAACGACAACCAAAACAAGAGCAACGGCCAGTCTCAGACCAGCCGTCGGCCACGCATCGCCGACCGTAAAGCGCGCGGCCCCTACGACAGCGAGAAGAGGCCTTACCAGAAATCCAGCAAATCGGAGAACAGCCCTTCCGGCGACCAGAATGCAGAGCCCAAAGCACAAAACTCCAAGCGCAACCACCACGGCAAGAGCCATAGCCAACGTCCCTATGGTCCCAATGCCAACAAGAAAAAGTTCACGGCAGAAAAGAGTGGCAAGGATCCCCAAAGGGTGAAAAAAGTCCCTGTCAAGAAAGAGAAGACTCCCCCACCCACGCCTAAACCCTACGACGGCACCACGCGTCTGAACAAGTATATCGCCAATGCCGGCATCTGCTCGCGCCGCGAGGCCGACAAACTCATTGCCGCAGGCAGCATCACCGTCAACGGCAAAGTCGTCACCGAGATGGGATACCAAGTCCACGAAGGCGACGTGGTCAACTACGGCGGTGAGACTCTCCGCAGCGAGCGCAAGCGCTACTTCCTCCTCAACAAACCCAAAGGCTTCATCACCACCGTCGATGACCCGCAGAATCGCGAAACCGTCATGATGCTTATCGACGGGGCCTGTCCCGAGCGCATCTATCCCGTGGGACGACTCGACCGCAACACCACCGGCCTGCTGCTCTTCACCAACGACGGTGACCTGGCACGCCATCTCACCCACCCCTCCACCGGAGTTTATAAAATCTATCAGGTAGAGCTAGACAAACCCGTCACGCGCAACGACATGAAACAGATGCTCGAAGGTGTCGAACTCGAGGATGGGCCCATCCACGTCGACGACATCCAGTATGTACAGGGGGCCAACGACAAGCGCATTGTAGGGGTGGAACTCCACAGCGGCAAGAACCGCATCGTCCGCCGTCTCTTCGAACACTTCGGCTACAATGTTCACAAACTCGACAGAGTCGTTTTCGCCGGTCTTACCAAGAAAGACCTTCCCCGCGGACGCTACCGCGAGCTCACCGAAAAAGAAGTAGGCTACCTTATGATGATCTAAACGCCCAAACGCTGCCGTGGGCCACACCGGCACCCCTGCAGGAAACCCATGGCAGTAACCATCAACACAACGCCACATAACTCAGGCCACGATATAAACAAGCAAACACCCATACACCCACAAACCCATGCCACAGCTTATCCTTTTCCCTGTCCCCATCGGCAACGACAATCCCGATGTTTCGCTACCCTCCTACAACCGTCAGCTGCTCAACACCTGCACCACCTTCATCGTAGAAGACGAGCGCACGGCCCGTCGCAACCTCAAGCGCATGGGCTATACGGCCACCACCCTCGACCAGGTGGAGCTCCTCGAACTCAACGAACACACCCCGCTGACCGCCATTAGCGGCTATCTCGATGCCATCGTGCAGCATGGGCGCAACATCGGACTCATGTCCGAAGCCGGCCTCCCCTGTGTCGCCGACCCCGGCAACGTCATCACCGCCGAAGCCCAGCGCCGTGGTATCGAGGTCGTGCCCCTAGTGGGTCCCAGCAGCATCATGATGGCCCTGATGGCCTCAGGTTTCAATGGTCAGAACTTTGCCTTCAACGGCTACGCCCCCATCAAACCGCATGACCGCGATGCCCTTCTCAAACGCCTCGAAGTAGCCATCCACCGCGACAGTCAAACGCAAATCTTCATCGAAGCCCCCTATCGCAACGACAAGTTCCTCAACTACCTCGCCCACCAACTGCAACCCACCACCCGCATCTGTGTCGCCACCGACCTCACGCTCCCCACGCAGTACATACGGTCGCGTCTGGCCCGCCAATGGCTCATCGACCCTCCCGACCTCAACAAACGTCCCACCATCTTTTTACTCTACAAGTAACGTCTCCTGAAAACAAAAAAGAAACACACAAAAAAATAACAAACAAAAACATCAAACATCATGAAAAAATTTGATCCTGCAACCGCCATCCAACGCCTCGATGGCCGCGATGCCAACCGTGGTGTCAACCCCGCAATCTGCGACAGTGCAACCTTCACCTTCCCCGAGGCACACCTCATGACCGAGACCTTCCACGGCGAGACCGAGGGTTTCTTCCTCTACAGCCGCCACTGGAACCCCTCCAACCTCGCACTCTGCCAGGCCCTCGCAGCCATGGAAGGCACCGAGGCTGCCTGGGTCACCGGTTCCGGTCTTGCTGCCATCACCTGCGCCCTGCTCCATGAGGTCAAATGTGGCGACCACATCGTCAGCTCCATGACCACCTACGGCGGCACCTTCGCCTTCATGGCCAACTACCTGAAGAAATTCGGTGTCGAAACCACCTTCGTCAACATGCAGAACCTCGATGCCGTCAAGAAAGCCCTGGCCGAGCACCCCAACACCAAGGTCGTCTACACCGAAACCATGAACAACCCCCTGCTCCGCATCGCCAACATTCCCGAGCTGAGCAAGATTGCCCATGCCGCCGGTGCCAAACTCATCGTCGACAACACCTTCACACCCATGATTTTCAGCCCCTGCCAGCTGGGAGCCGACGTCACCGTGTACAGCATGACCAAATATGTCAACGGCACCAACGACTGTGTGGCCGGTGCCATCTGTGGCAGTGCCGAGTACATTGGCAGCCTCATCGACGTCAACAACGGCACCTGCATGCTCCTCGGCCCAGTGCTGGACCCCATGCGCAGCGCCTCCATCCTCAAGAACCTCCACACCCTCCACATCCGTATGAAGAAACACGGCGAGAACGCCATGTATCTGGCCAAACGCTTTAAAGAAGTGGGCTTCAAGTACAACTATCCAGGACTGCCCGAGCACCCCGACTACGACATCTTCAACAGCATGTGCAACCAAGGCTACGGCTATGGTGGCATGATCAGCATCGACATGGGCACCGCCGACAAAGCCAGCCGCATCATGGAAATCATGCAGCAGAAAGGTGTCGGCTACCTTGCCGTAAGCCTCGGCTACTTCAAAACCCTCTTCAGCAACAGCGGCAAGAGCACCAGCTCCGAAGTGCCCGAAGACATCCAGAAAGAAATGGGCATGAGCGAAGGCCTCATCCGTTTCAGCATGGGTCTCGACAACGACATCGAAGCCACCTTCCAGCTCATCAAAGAGTCCGTCGAAGAAAGCAACAAGTAATCGACAATAACACACCAAAGAGAGGCAGCCCCCACAAGGGACTGTCTCATTTTTTATGCCATCCCCCACCGCCATCCTATTAATTTAAAAACTAAAAAGTAAAAACTAAAAAGTAAGGCTCTAGTTTAATATAAGACTGATTTTTTACAGCCTCGAAGAGGCTGAATCTCAGTAACACCGTACAAGCGTAGCGCAGTGCGGTGACGGAATAAACTCACTCCTAGCGTCCCGAAGGGACGCGACATTGAGACCGTTTGGCAAAAATCAGTCATATGTTGTACTAGAGCGTAATAATTAATGTTCAATTAGATGGAAATTATATGTAAAGTATATTTGAACAATTACTTAATAATAGGAATATTCATCATACCATTAACGAACAAACGTTTTCGTTAAGCCGAATGCAGAGGGCAAATCACGAAGTGTTTGCACTATGCTGAGGCGAGAAAACGTCTGTTGAAAACTAACGAATTTATTATCTGAATCTTCATGCAGGCATGATTACGAATAAAACGAATTTGTAGAAGTTCCCTCCATTCTCCATTCTCCATTCTCCATTCTCAACGGCCCTTTGAGTTTTTAGTTTTTACCTTTACCTTAGGTAGCCTCTAGAAAAGCCCTGAAGGGGCTTAAACAGATCTAGCCCAATGGCAACGCCTTGGGTAAATGATTGGTTTACAAATGTCACCCTGAAAGGGCAAAACATAAAAAGCACGATTTTTAGTGCTCACCTTTCGTGTTTTTCGTGTTTTTAGATGTTCCCAAACAACACCCCTCGCTGCATATTCGTATTTGCCACACAATAAAAGGCAGCCGCCCACGTTAATTGAAGAAAAAAAAAGAAGTATATGAAATACAGAAAACCCATCGGCCCCATGAACTACAGCAAATGGAAACAGTACTACCTGGTTGCCTCCATCCTCATGGCCCTACTCTACCTACTCTCCGTCATCATCAAAAACCAATACTTCCATGCCTCCGTCACCCTCATCAGCACCCTCGTGGGCACCATAGCATACATAGGCCTCAACGAGCACAGCCGGCGCAAGCCCGCGGGCCAGCGGCTCGACATCCTCATCAACATCGTCATCACCTTGGGGCTCATCTCCACCCTCTCACTCTGCACCACGCAGCTCATCGAAAGCCCCGAAACCGTACACCAATACCTCAGCGACACCACCCACAACCGCCTACACCTAGGCTACTTCATCTTCATGGCACTCTTCATGCTCACCTCCCCCTTCTACCTCCTTTTCGAAATCATCCTCTTCTTCCGCATCCGCAACAAATGGCCGGGTGGCAACGACCTCATGCAGCTCTACTTCATCATCACCGGCATCCTAGTCATCGTCGTAGGCATCGGCATCGGCCTCACCGACGACATCGGCCGGGGACTCGACACCTACCTATCCATAGCCTACATCCCCTACTACTTCCTATACTACTACATCCCCTACAGCTACTGCAAACGCCGTGCGCAAAAAAATTGAGAATTGAGAGTTGAGGGTTGAGTGTTTAGGGTTGAGAGTTGAGAGTTGGTAATCTCTAGAGATGCCCTGAAAGGGCTTAAACATATCTAGCCCAATGGCAACGCCTTGGGTAAATGAGTGGGTTACAAATGACGCCCTGTAAGGGCACAACATAAAACGCACGATTTTTAGTGCTCATCTTTATAGTTTTTACCTTATCACAAATTCTCAATTCTCAATTCAAAATTCTCAATTCCCAACGGCCCTTTTAGTTTTTAGTTTTACCTTTTACCTTAGGTAGCAACCCTCAACCCTCAACTCTCAAACTTATCCCAATTCTCAATTCTCACCTCTCAACTCTCAACCCTCAACCCTCAACCCTCAACTCTCAACGCCCCCTTAGTTTTTACCTTTTACCTTTACAGCCCTCCCATGCGCCGCCTCTCCCAATCCGCACTCCGCGCCACCCTCCCGCCAGAAAACTCCGACACCTGGCGAGAGCGTCCTCTGGGTCTGATCACCATCATAGTCGTATTAACAATAATAACCATATTCTATTCCTACCTCTCCTATGGCACTCTCATCATGGCGGTCAACAGCCAGCACCCTACAATGTTGATTGCCTATCTCCTTATCAACACCGCAGGACTCATCACCGCAGGTGCCACACTCAAAGAACACCCCACCCAACGGCAGCAACTGGTCATCGGCCCGGCGGGATTCTACGCCAGCCAAGTCGTCAACCTCGAAAGTTATGTCGAGTACAAAGACCTCTTTGTCGACTGGCACGAACTCCGTGGCATACTGTTGGAGCACGACAGCAGAGGCAACAGCGTCCAGCTACGCTTCTACGTAGAAGAAAACAACCGCCTGGCGCAGCACCGTATCCTCCTACAACCCTTCGTGGGACAATGGGGGCAATACACCCGCGTGCATCCTATCATCCAAAGCATCCGCCGCCACACGGGCTTCGGCATCCTCTTCAGCTGTCCGGGGCAGCAAGACACCCACGTCCTGCCCCCTCCTGGGGCCAAAATACCCCTCCCCTGGCAATGCATCTTCAAATCCGCCCCGGGGCCGAAGAGAACCTGGGCGTTCAAATGATCCTTTCTGTGCCCCCTGGTTGGGCGGCCTCCATAAACACCACCTAGCAAGGCCAACCCCCTTTTCGTCCTATCCTCCATCCTGTCCCGACACAGCTGCCCCCATAACAACACCGTCCCTTTGCTGGGAGCCAGACCCCCGCGGGCCCCTTTGGCCCCAATGGCTGCTATAGCCATCACCTCCCGCAGCGAAAACTCTGCTATTTTTCGACACCCCAAACAGCACAAACCCAATGCCCACGCGCCATTCTCACATGCCAACTAAAAAAAATAAACAACTTACAATAAACAACTTATCACAATTAACATATCATAATGATAATATTTCATAAAGAAATTGTACCTTTGCAACCACATAAAGACCATACTATTGCAAGGGATAAAACATAAACTACTACCAATCGCCCTACTTCTGTCACCCATAGTGATAGCTGCTCAGGAGGTGCCCTCCACCATAGTCACCACCAATCTGGATATCGTGAACAATAGCGACAACCTCACCTCGCTCCGCGAAGCAATAACCCATGCGGGGACAGGCACTTGCGGCAATGCCATCACATTCAACCTACCCAGCTCCTGCAGCAACACCATCAACCTTACCGGCTCCATCGCTTTAAGCGGAGACACCTGCATAGTGGACGGCACCAACCTAGGAGCCAACGGCGGGAGAATCCGGCTGGTGGCGGGCAGCAACAGCCGCATATTCTACATGCACGCCTATGCCCACCTGACGTTGGAGAACATCGTGTTGGCCCATGGCTATCAGACCGATTTTTCGGGTGGCGGCATACTCAACAACAACGCCACCCTCATCGCCCGCAACTGCCAGTTCGACACCTGCTATTCGGGGCTCAACGGCGGAGCCATCTCCAGCAGGGGCACCAGCCGCACGCGCTCCACACTCATCCTAGAGAACTGCCTGTTCCAAGGGAACACAGCCCCCGCCTCCGGCAACAACCCATACGGAGGAGGGGCCATCTTCTGCAACCGCACCAATGCCACCATCCGCTCCTGCACCTTCGTCAACAACCAAGGACATTGGGGCGGGGCGGTCAAATCAGAATACTCCACTATAGACATCGACCAAAGCACCTTTGTCCGCAACAGCAGCCCCTACCGGGGCGGTGCCCTGGAGACAACAACCTCCTCTATCACCCTACGCAACACCAGTTTCGACACCAACCAAGTCTCCCCGGGCACATCACCCCTGGCCAACACACACGTGGGCGGAGCCATCTATTCATCAGCCGGCCGTCTCCATATCGTCAACTGTGCCTTCAACCACAACAGCGCACCCCAAGGTGGCGGCGCCCTCTTCTCAACCGACGATGCCGACTCCGTACTCCTGGCCATCAATCGGTGCTGCTTTTCTGGCAACACCTCCACTGTCGGCAACGGCGGAGCCATCCACCTCCTGCACAACGGCGCAGGCTCATGCCTAATGGTAGGCAACAGCACCTTCAGCTCCAACCGGGCCACCCATGGTGCAGCCATCCATACCGCCTATGGCAGCCCCACCGACGCCTCCGACATCCTCACCAACTGCACCTTCGTCGCCAATCGGGCCACCGCCGCCGCAGGTGGCGGAGCCATCTATGGCACCACCGATATCGAGCTATGCAACAGCCTGTTCGTCGACAACCAGGCTGCAGCCGTTGCCGACGACATCTTCGCCGGCGGCACCTTCAGGGCCAACCACAACGCGTGGAACACCGTCGGCGGCACCTTTGCCGACAGCTCGGCAAACACACTGTTGCCACCCTCTCCGCCCCAATTCGAAACGGACCCTTCCGGCAACCTCGCCGCCACAGAAATCACCGTCGCCGGCGTCACCCACCGCCTCTACCCTCCGCTCCTGGGCTCCTTCGTCTCCAGCTCCGGCGTCCCCGTCGCCGTCGACACCGCCGGGCGCAGCTCCTCCCACTGGAATGGCTCCCACTGGGTCAGCAACCGCACCCACCAACAGGTCCTCAACCCCCATTACGACTCCGTCGACCAAATCGGCCATCCCAGAGGACCGCTCGGCAGCACCCAAAGCATAGGCACCCTGCAGCGCTGCATACACCTCTTCGACACCCTGGCCGCCTGTCAGGGCAGCCACACCCTGTGGCGCGGACACCCTATCAGCACCCCTGGCAACTACCAAGACACCACCAGCCACCGCATCTTCGACACCATAGCGCACCTGCACCTGGTTGTACACCCAGTCCACAGGACCATCGTCCAAGACACAGCATGCGACAGCTACCCCTGGCATGGCCGACTGCTCACCGCAAGCACCCGCACCCTCGCCGACACCCTGGTCAGCAGCGCAGGATGCGACAGCATCGTCCTCCTGCACCTAGTCATCCACCGCGGCAGCCATCACGTCTCCCACACAACGGCCACCGACAGCTACCAATGGCATGGGGCCACCTATACCCAATCGGGCACCTACCTCCACCCCTATGTCAACACCTATGGATGTCCTAGCTCCGACACCCTGTTCCTAACCATCATCCACAGCAGCCATATCGTTGATATTATTACAGCCTGCGAGGCATACGTATGGCATGGAAACACATACACCACATCAGGCCGATACACTTATACATATACGAATGACCAAGGTGCACCAAGTGTCGACACTCTTGTACTTGTCATCAATCATGGCAGTCATAACACTTATATAGAGACCTCCTGTGAGTCTTATTCATGGCACGACATTGAGTACGGCAACTCCGGCCTATTCACCTATAACTATACCAACACCGAGAACTGTCCCAGCACAGATACTCTGATGCTCACCATCCACCACGGCAGCCATCTTTCTTTTGCCGATACGGCTTGCGACAGCTATACTTGGCACGACTCTGACTACAATGTTTCCGGAGACTACACTTTCGACTACTTGAACGCGGAGAACTGTCCCAGCACCGACACACTGCATTTGACCGTCAACCACGGCAGCCACTATGCCCATTCCGATACGGCTTGCGACAACCACACATGGCACGGAACTGACTACATTGTTTCTGGAGACTACACATTCGACTACATGAATACTCAAAATTGTCCTAGTAACGACACACTACATCTGACCATCAACCATTGCAGCCACTATGCCCATTCCGATACGGCTTGCGACAACTACACTTGGCACGGCTCTGACTACAATGTTTCTGGAGACTACACATTCGACTATACCAACGCGCAGAACTGCCCCAGCACAGACACACTGCATCTGACCATCAACCACGGCAGCCACAACGCCTATTCCGATACGACTTGTGACAACTACACATGGCACGGAATCACCTACAACACCACTGGAAACTACACCTTCGACTATACCAACGTGCAGAACTGTCCCAGTACAGACACCTTGCACTTGACCGTCAACCATAGTAGCCATTACACATATTACGACACCGCTACCGACTTTTATACTTGGCACGGCTCTACATATACCATCTCTGACACCTATACCTATGCTTACACCAACGACGAAGGATGCCCCAGCACCGATACGCTACACCTTACCATCAACTACAGCAGCCACCATGTCGAGAGTGCTACCGCGTGCGAGTCTTACATTTGGCACGGAATCTCCTACACCATGTCTGGACGTTATACCTACTCTTATACCAATGACCAAGGCGCACCCAGCACAGACACCCTGATGCTCACCATCCACTACGAAGACCACAACGCCTATTCTGATACCTCCTGCGACAGCTACACATGGCACGGCACTACCCACAACATTTCTGGGGACTACACATTCGATTATATTAACGCGGAGAACTGTCCCAGCACCGATACATTGCACCTAACCATCAATCACAGCAGTCACCTCACCTATGTCGATACGGCTTGCGACAACCACACATGGCACGGCACCTCTTACAACACAACTGGGGACTATACCTTCGACTACATCAACGCTCAGAGCTGTCCCAGTACCGACACACTGCATCTGACCATCAACCACGGCAGCCACATCGCCTATGACATTACGGCTTGCGACAACCACACATGGCACGGCACCTCTTACAACACAACTGGGGACTATACCTTCGACTACATCAACGCTCAGAGCTGTCCCAGTACCGACACACTGCATCTGACCATCAATCATAGCAGCCACCTTGCCTATGCCGATACGGCTTGCGACAACTACACATGGCACGAAACTGACTACAATGTTTCTGGAGACTACACATTCGACTATACGAATACTCAGAATTGTCCCAGTACTGACACACTGCATCTGACCATCAACCTCAGCAGCCATATTTCCAATGCGGATACGGCTTGTGACAACTACCCTTGGCACGGAACTGACTACAATGTTTCTGGAGACTACACATTCGACTACACGAATACTCAGAATTGTCCCAGTACAGACACACTGCATCTGACCATCAACCACGGCAGCCACATCGCCTATGTCGATACGGCTTGCAACATCTACACTTGGCACGGCAACGCCTACAATGCATCTGGAGACTACACATTCGACTATACGAATACTCAGAACTGCCCCAGTACCGACACATTGCACTTGACCATCATCCATAGCAGCCACCTAGCCTATTCCGATACGGCTTGTGACAACTACACATGGCACGGAACTGACTACAATGTTTCTGGAGACTACACATTCGACTACATGAACGCGGAGAATTGCCCCAGTACCGACACACTGCATCTGACAATCAACCATAGCAATCACTTCGCCTATGCCGATACGGCTTGTGACAACTACACTTGGCACGGAACTGACTACAATGTTTCTGGAGACTACACCTTCGACTATACCAACGCGCAGAACTGTCCCAGCACAGACACACTGCATCTGATCGTCAACCATGGCGACCACCTTGCCTATGCCGTTACGGCTTGCGACAACTACACTTGGCACGGCTCTGACTACAATGTTTCTGGAGACTACACATTCGACTACTTGAACGCGGAGAACTGTACCAGCACCGACACACTGCATCTGACCATCAACCACGGCAGCTACCTCGCCTATGCCGTTACGGCTTGCGACAACTACACATGGCACGGAACTAACTACAATGTTTCCGGAGACTACACTTTCGACTATACGAATACTCAGAATTGTCCTAGTAACGACACACTGCATCTGACCATCAACCTCGGCAGTCACCACGTCAATGCCGTTACGGCTTGCGACTACTACACATGGCACGGAACTGACTACAATGTTTCTGGAGACTACACTTTCGACTACTTGAACGCGGAGAACTGTACCAGCACCGACACACTGCATCTGACCATCAACCACGGCAGCTACCTCGCCTATGCCGTTACGGCTTGCGACAACTACACATGGCACGGAACTAACTACAATGTTTCCGGAGACTACACTTTCGACTATACGAATACTCAGAATTGTCCTAGTAACGACACACTGCATCTGACCATCAACCACGGCGACCACCTCGCCTATGCCGTTACGGCTTGCGACTACTACACATGGCACGGAACTGAGTACAACACCACCGGAGACTACACTTTCGATTACACGAATACTCAGAATTGTCCCAGTACCGATACTCTGCACTTGACCATCAATCATAGCAGCCACAACGCCTATGCCGATACGGCATGCGACAACTACACATGGCACGGAACTACTTACAACTCTTCTGGGGACTACATCTTCGACTATATTAACGCGCAGAACTGCGCCAGCACCGACACCTTGCACTTGAACGTCAACCACAGCAGCCATCACACATATTACGACACCGCTACTGACTTTTATACTTGGCACGGCTCTACATATACCATCTCTGACATCTATACCTACACTTACATCAACGACGAAGGATGCCCCAGCACCGATACGCTACACCTTACCATCAACTACAGCAGCCACCATGTCGAGAGTGCTACCGCGTGCGAGTCTTACACATGGCACGGCACCACCTACACAGCATCTGGGCGTTACACCTATTCCTATATTAACGACCAAGGTGCACCCAGCACCGACACCCTGATGCTCACCATCCACCACGGAGACCACAACGCCTATTCTGATACCTCCTGCGACTACTACACATGGCACAGCACTACTTACAACATTTCTGGGGACTACACATTCGATTATATTAACGCGGAGAACTGTCCCAGCACCGATACACTGCATCTGACTGTCTACCACAGCAGCCATCTCGCCTACTCTGACACTTCATGCGACAGCTACACATGGCATGGCACTGAGTACAACACCACTGGGAACTATACCTTCGACTATATTAACGCGCAGAACTGCGCCAGCACCGACACCTTGCACTTGACCGTCAACCATAGCAGCCATTATACATATTACTACACCGCTACCGACTTTTACACTTGGCACGGCACAACATATACCATCTCCGACACCTACACCTATGCTTACACCAACGACGACGG
>CAMVMF010000031.1 GCA_947168515.1 uncultured Bacteroidales bacterium | reverse complement strand
GCCGAGCAGATAGACTACGACAAGTTCTATCTCTACTCGCTCATTACCCATTCCACCGCCATCGAAGGCTCCACGGTCACCGAGATTGAGAACCAGCTGCTCTTCGACGAAGGCATCACCGCTAAGGGCCGGACGATGCAGGAACAGATGATGAACCTCGACCTCAAACGAGCATACGAACACAGCATACGCTTAGCAAAGGAGCATACGCCTTTCTCGGTGGAGATGCTACGTGGACTCTCTGCCATCGTGATGAAAAACACCGGGTCATCCTACAACACGGTACTTGGCTCATTCGACGCATCGCAGGGCGACCTGCGACTGGTCAACGTCAGCGCAGGCTTTGGCGGCAGCTCCTATATGGATTTCCACAAGGTGCCCGCCGCATTGGAAGATTTTTGCCAATGGCTCAACGAACGTCGCCGTGCCGTGGGAATTGATATGGTGGCGCAGTACAACCTCAGTTTCGACGCACACCTGCGGCTGGTCACCATCCATCCCTGGGTGGACGGCAACGGACGTATGTCGCGACTGGTGATGAACCACCTGCAGTTTGAGTACGGACTTGTGCCCACGCGGGTCAACAAAGAGAGCAAATCTGAATATATCGGCGCCCTCATCTCCTCGCGCGAAGCCGAGTCGCCTGAACCCTTCCGTCGCTTTATGCTCAATGAGCACATCGCCAACTTGGAGCGCGAGATGGAGGAGTACCAGCGTCAGACAGGTGGACAGAAAAACACCGAAGTGGACAGAAAAGGTGGACAGAAAACCCGCGAAGCCCTGCTGCAAATGATCGCCGCCGACCCCAGCGTCACCACCACGCAGATGGCCTCTGCCCTCGGCATCAACCGCAGCGCCGTCTCCAAGCATCTCGACCGCCTCAAAGCCGACGGACGCCTGCGACGTGTCGGCCCCGACAAAGGTGGCCACTGGGAGCTGCTGATGTGACCCCGTCCCTTCTACCTCCCTTCTATGGTCCTTCTATGATCCTTCGGTGACCTTTCGACGAAAACAGCCCTCCGCAATGTTAAAAAAACCGACCCCGCGGATGTTCGTATCGTACCGCTGGTCTGGATTTGCAATCCAGACCCATTGAGTATAAGGATTTTCAATCCGCAAAAGCAATGAACTGAACCGAAATAGCGCGTGTGGCAATAAAACAGCCTCATCTTCGTTATCCCACTGATGATGACCAAAAACGGCATACAAGACAACTGCTCTTCAAAACCCCTCGTCTGCCCCAAGTATCTCCCGACCGCCGCGAGGCCGCCGACCTCGTGAAGCGGATGCAGGAAGACCTCGAATACTTCCGCCGCTACGCGATGCCCGACCCGCACCGCACACGCGACGCCGCGCCGGACGACGAGGAACCCGAGCAGCCCGTCGAGCCGGCGGAATAGCCGTGCAATCGCGCCCCGCACCACTGCAAGGACATGAAACAATGCTGCAAAAGCGTTTTGCAATGGTGCGAGGCCGTTTTGCAATGCTGTAAATGCGTTTTGCAGTGGTGCGAGGCCATTTTGCAGCCGTGCAACGCCCAATGCAATGGTGCGAGACCGATTTACAGAACTGCAAGAGGGTTTTGCAATGGTGCAAGACGAAATTGCACGGAAACGGCAATTGTCCGCCGCACTGCGGGCAATAAAATCCGCAGGGTGGCGTTTGTTTCAGTGATTACCTTTTAATGATTTAGACAATGAAGAAAATAATGTTAGTATGCGCGGCGATTATTGCCATAGTTGTATTAATTCTGCTGGGAATCGCCCTTGTGCCGAAATTCTTTCTCGACAACGGAGACAGGTTGGTCTGGCAATTGCAAAATTGGGCAAGGATACTAGCCACGCTGCTTATTGCAGTCGATGTTGTACTGGTGACAATCTATTATGTAAAAGGGAAACACATACTGAAGAAAATAATCGCCGGGCTTGGATGTGTCCTATTGGTGATAGCGTGCTTGATTGGACTCTATGGCGCACTGGTGATGCACGACAATAAAGTTTGGGGAGACAAAGACTATGTCGTCTATTCGGAATACTATGACTTTTTCGACCCTGAGATGTTCGTGCTTTACAAACGAGATGGCCTTGTCGACAGGCGAATGTACCAGTTGCATACCAGTTACTATGGCACAGTGAAGAAAGCCACCTACACTATGTATCCTGACGCCGACTTGATAAAAGAGGAGGCAGACAGAACGGACTTCGACGGTTTCAATGATTATCACACTACAACATTCTACCGATTAAGCGACGGCCAATATTTGGACAAAGAGAAGAACGATTCACTTTTCTCGGTGATAAAACAATAGGAGTTGTATCTTCACAAACAGAAAGCCGAGACCATTACTGGCCTCGGCTTTCGTTGTTTTAGTGTGTCGATGCAGGTTTACATCTCCGATAGTTTCTTGTAGCCCTCGTAGCGCAGTTTGGCGTTGCGCTCCGTGGCGACGAAGAGTTCTTCGGCCTCTTGGGGGAAGGTCTTCATCAGCGAGTTGTAGCGCACCTCGCCCATGATGAAGTTGCGGAACTTGCTCCAGTCGGGCTCCTTCGAGTCGAGGTGGAAGCCGTTCTTCCCGACCCCGCGGATGTTCGTATCGTACCGCTGGTCTGGATTTGTCTGAAGGTGGGATGCCTGCCCACAGAAGCAGCCGTAAGACCTGGCAGGGCGAGACGCTGCGGCGGAATGGGTAATGAGCCCGCAGAGGCAGTATTGCTGCGGCGAGACATTCTTCCAGCACACGTACACATTCGTCTTGAATGACATCGCGCACTTATGCAATCAAATACAAACTCATTGCCACCTACCAGATAGCAAAGTTACACAAATTCTGTGTATCAGAGAAAAAAAATGTATCTTTGCAGAAGTAAAAAGTGACCTCAAAGAAACACAATACATTAATTTGCAAAGCTATATGGAACGGAACATCATCATCACTGGCGGTGCCGGGTTCATCGGGAGCCACGTTGTGCGCTTGTTTGTCAACAAATATCCGCAATACAAAATCATCAATCTCGACAAACTGACTTATGCCGGCAACCTGGCCAATCTCAAAGATATAGAGGACAGGCCCAACTACAAGTTCGTCAAGATGGACATCTGCGACTTCGATAGCGTTTACAAATTGATGCAGGACGAGCATGTCGACGGCATCATCCACTTGGCCGCCGAGAGCCACGTGGACCGCAGCATCAAGGACCCGTTCACCTTTGCCCAGACCAACGTGATGGGCACCCTCTCGATGTTGCAGGCTGCCAAGCTCTATTGGGAATCCCTGCCAGAAAAATGGGAGGGCAAACGTTTCTACCATATCAGCACCGATGAGGTGTACGGTGCCCTGGAGATGACCCACCCCAACGGCATCGAGCCTCCTTTCAGCACCAAGGCCTCCAGCGGCAAGCACCACCTGGCCTATGGCGAACTCTTCTTCACCGAAGACCTGAAGTATCAGCCCCATAGTCCCTACAGTGCCGCCAAGGCCTCCAGCGACCACTTTGTGCGTGCGTTCCACGACACCTACGGCATGCCCACCATCGTCACCAATTGTTCCAACAACTATGGGCCTTACCAATTCCCCGAAAAGTTGATACCACTTTTCATCAACAACATCCGACACCGTAAGCCCCTGCCCGTCTACGGCAAGGGCGAGAACGTGCGCGACTGGCTCTATGTGGTGGACCACGCACGTGCCATCGACACCATCTTCCACAACGGCAAGGTGGCCGAAACTTATAACATCGGTGGTTTCAACGAGTGGAAAAACATCGACATCATCAAGGTGCTCATCAACACCGTCGACCGCCAACTGGGCCGCAAGGAGGGCGAGGACATGGACCTCATCACCTATGTCACCGACCGCGCCGGACACGACATGCGCTACGCCATAGACAGCACCAAACTGCAAAAAGAACTCGGCTGGGAGCCCAGCCTACAATTTGAGGAAGGCATCGAGCTGACGGTGAAATGGTATCTGGACAACCAAGAGTGGATGGACAACGTCACCAGCGGTGACTACATGAAGTATTACGAAGACATGTACGCCAATAGGTAGCCAACGCTGGGCACGAATTGGGAATGTGTAATAAGGTAAAAGGTAAAAACTAAAAACTAAAAGGGTGGGCGGGGTTGAGAATTGATAATTGATAATTGAGAATTGAGAACCATAATGAGAATTGAGAATTGAGAAATGAGAATTGAGAAATGAGAATAGTTTTTGATTTTGGCAACGTGCTGGTGCGGTGGGAGCCGAAGAGGGTCTTCCTGCCCTACTTCGGCGGCGACGAGAAAGAATACGACTATTTCTGGGAACATATATGTGACGCGGACTTCCGCAACCGCATAGATGCCGGAGAAAAGCAAGCAAAGGTTATTGCAGAGTACCAGAATAGATTTCCCGACTACGCCGACCGCATAGCCATGTATTGGTCTAAGTGGGAGGAGTCGCTGCCGGGCGAGATGCCTGGCATGTACGACCTGGTGCAGCAGCTTAAAGCAGACCCCGCCAATCATATTTATGGCCTCACCAATTGGTCCATAGAGACTTTCCCCATTGCGCGCAAACGATTCAAGATACTGCAATTGATAGACGACTATGTGGTATCAGGGGCTGAATATATCGTCAAACCCGACCACCGGCTCTTCCAAATACTGCTAGACCGTTTCAACCTTAGGGCTGAAGAATGCTTCTTTGTTGACGACAATGCAGCCAACGTGGCCAGCGCCTGCGAAATGGGGTTTAAAGGAATAGTCTTCACCGGTGCCGACGACCTAAAAGAGAAACTTATTTTTAAAAGTAAAAGATAAAAACTAAAAACTAAAAGGGTGGGCGGGGATGAAAATTGAAAATTGAGAATTAGGAATTGAGAATTAGGAATTGAGAACCATAATGAGAATTGGGAATTGAGAATTGAGAACCATAATGAGAATTGAGAATTGAGATGGATGTTAAGGAGAAAATAGCCCTACTGTTTACCAACCTAAGATGGTATGAGGCCGCAGAATATGCCGCCATGGCGTTGTACGTTGCCTCCGTCGCCATCCATTGGCGTTTAGGGATATGGGCTTTGGCCATTCTTATCATTGCTGCCGTCGCTAAGATGATTGCCTCCAAGAAAGTGGGCAACCTGGGCCTTTCCAAAGGGTTTCGCTACTGCCTACTAATGATGGTGCTCTACTATCTTATTTACCTCTTCAGCATCCACTACAGCAACAGTCCCATGGGCGGATTTGTCGTCTTAGGGAAGAAACTGCCTATAATACTTATCCCTATCTTTTTCCTTCTCAGCAACCTTGGCTACGTCCGGCGAAAACATGTTTCGGCACTGAGCCTGCTGCTCGCTGCAGTGCTGACCGCACGATTCTGCATCATGCTGGCACAAGCCATTCTGGACCTCATGGCCGGAGAGGCGTATAAAAACGTTATCCAGTCTCACTTCGACCCCATGCACTACAACTATCTGGCTCTTTATATCAATACGGCCATCATCCTACTATTCTTTGAGACCATGCGCTATTGGCAGCAGCCCCAGTGGAGGAAGTGGCGATGGATATTGGTGGCCGACATCATGATTATGGTCGAATACATTCTGATCATCGGTTCGAGGTCGGGATTGCTCACCATGATTATGGTTGTGGCCTCACTAGTTGCCTATCTTATTCTTCTAAAAGAATACAAAAAGGGCACAATCATTGCACTATGCTTTGCCCTATTCCTTGGACTGAACCACATCGTCACGCCCGAATTGTTCTCACGCGCAGAAAACACCTTCGAAAAAATGGAAAATGGGGAAGATGCCGACGTACGCGAAGACATTTGGGAATGCGGCATAGAACTGGTAGAGGACCACGAGCTCATCGGATATGGCAATGACGGTTATTGGTACAACCTTTTCCAAGAATATGTGGCTCACGACCTTACCAAAAGTTATGAGAATAAATTGAACATGCACAACCAATACCTTGAGACCCTCGTGGCAACGGGAATCATTGGCCTTGTCATACTGATTGTGATGGTGGTCCTGCCCGCCATTCTCTCCCTTACCCGCAAGTATTGGAATCCCGTGATGATTGTTTTCACCATTCTCTACTCGGCGTGGATTTTCTTCGAAGAGGGGTTTTCGCGTCAGATGGGACTGCTGTTCATCTGTTGGTGGTACTGTACCCTTCTCGCTTTCGCCAAGCACTACCCTGCCCCTTGGTGGAAGGGAAAAACAGACGTTGAACATTGCGAGCCTCCCAACTTGCCTACACACCCATCACTGCCAGACACAAAGAAGTCCTAAGCCACTGCGTGTGTTTTTTTATCCTTGCAAAGCAGTAGAATGCCACCGCACAGATGGCAGAGAATACCTAGGCTCAAAATAATCTTCCTGCTTTTTCTAATTAATTAAAAAAAAAACGTATTTTTGCATTTAAATATCGCCGATTTTCAGGTGGTGTCATATTTGTATATAGGGTTGATTTATAGAAAATAATATATATATTATACATGGAAAATATTAAGATTGCAGTTATCGGTTTGGGCTATGTCGGTCTTCCTTTGGCACGACTCTTTTCTACCAAGTATCCCACCATTGGCTACGACATGAACAAAGCTCGTGTCGATGACCTGATGACCGGCCACGATGCCACACTTGAAGTTTCGGACGAACTGCTGCAGGATGCCATCAAGAATCACGGTTTTAAATGTACAGCTAATTTAGAAGACATTCGTCAGTGCAATTTCTACGTTGTTGCCGTTCCCACCCCCGTGGACCGCAACAACAACCCCGACCTCACCCCGCTCTACGGTGCCAGCGAGGCCGTTGGCAAAGTCATCAGCAAAGGCGACATTGTCGTCTATGAATCCACCGTCTATCCGGGTGTTACCGAGGACGAGTGCCTTCCCGTTGTCGAAAAGGTCTCCGGTCTCAAATTCAACGTCGACTTCTACGCTGGCTACAGCCCCGAGCGCATCAACCCGGGCGACAAAGTCCACACAGTGGAAAAAATCAAGAAAATCACCTCCGGTTCCACTCCTGAAATAGCTGAAATCGTCGACAATGTCTATGGCTCTGTGCTTCAAAACGGCACCCACCGTGCCCCCAGCATCAAGGTAGCCGAAGCCGCCAAGGTGATTGAGAACAGCCAGCGCGACATCAACATTGCTTTCGTCAACGAGCTCTCCAAAATATTCACCCTTATGGGCATCGACACCAACGATGTGCTCGAAGCCGCCGGCACCAAATGGAACTTCATCAAGATGAACCCGGGCCTAGTGGGCGGGCACTGCATCTCGGTCGACCCCTACTACCTCGCCCAGTGCGCCCAACGAATGGGCTACAACCCCGAGATTATCCTCGCCGGACGCCGCATGAACGACGGCATGGGAGCCTACGTGGCCGACCAGACCATCAAACTCATGCTCAAGAAGGGCATACAGGTCCTTGGCTCCAAAATCATCATCATGGGCTTCACCTTCAAGGAGAACTGCCCCGATGTGCGCAACACACGTGTCATCGACATCTACCACGCCCTTCAAGAATACAACGCCAACATCACTGTTTACGACCCTTGGGCTTCGCCCGAGAAAGTCAAACACGAATACGGCATCGATATCGTCAACGAGTTGCCCAAGAACAAGTTCAACGCCGCCATCTTCGCCGTGGCACACCGCCAATTCCGCGAAATGGAAATCGATTTTGACCAATTGCTGGAGAAAGAGCATGTCATATACGATGTCAAGGCCATTCTCCCACGCGAACTTGTCGACGGACGTCTTTAAACCACAATTGTAATATCCACATCCTGCAAAAAAATATTACTATGGCTAATTTTGCTCTCATAGGTGCTGCCGGTTACATTGCACCACGCCATCTCAAGGCCATTGCCGATACCCACAACGACCTCATTGCCGCTTACGATAAGTTCGACAGCGTGGGCCGTCTCGATAGTTCATTCCCCGACTGCTCGTTCTTCACCGAACAAGAGCAGTTCGACCGTTTTTGCTCCAAGCAACAGCACACCGACAACCCGCTGCAATGGCTGTCCATCTGCACGCCCAACTACACCCACGATGCCTTTATCCGTTATGGCCTGCGACTGGGATGCAATGTCATCTGCGAGAAGCCTCTGGTGCTCAACCCCTACAACATCGACAACCTTGTGGATATGGAGAAAGCCACCAATCATCAGGCCTACACCATCCTTCAGCTACGCCTCCACGATTCCATCGTAGCCCTCAAGAAAAAGGTTGAGGCCGGCCCCAAGGACCGCAAATACGACGTAGACCTTACCTACATCACCTCCCGTGGCAAATGGTACTACTCCTCTTGGAAGGGCGACGTGCACAAAAGCGGCGGCATTGCCACCAACATAGGTGTCCATTTCTACGATATGCTCCAGTGGATTTTTGGCCCCGTGGAGCAGAACATAGTCCATGTGATGTCGCACGACCGTGTGGCCGGTTTTCTTGAGTTCAAGCAGGCGCGCGTCCGCTACTTCCTCAGCATCAACGCCGACTGCCTGCCAGAGAATGCCGTCCAGGGCGAGAAACGCACCTACCGCACTATCATGATTGACGGCGACGAGTTCGAGTTCAGCCAAGGCTTTACAGAGCTCCATACCCGCAGTTACCAAGAAATACTAGCCGGGAACGGGTTCCGCATCAGCGAGGCTCGCAACTGCATACAGATTGTCAGCGACATCCGCCACGCCACACCCATAGGACTCAAAGGCGACTATCACCCCTTGGCCAAACTGCCTTTGGCCCCCCATCCTTTTGGCTGGACGGACATGAAATACTGACGTTGCCGAAGCCCGATGCCCGAACAACAGACGAACCCTAAACAGGGTTGTTTTGGGCAGCCATCGATGGACGACGCATTACCACCCCACCTGCTCCGCCATCGAAAAAGGGCCGACAGACCTATCCTCACGAATCAAAAAAATAATACTCAATGGAATTCAGAGACCTTAAGAAGCAGTATCAAGTACTGAAAGCCGATATAGACAAAGCCATGGTGGAAGTTGCCACCTCGGCCCATTTTATCATGGGCGCACCTGTCAAAGAACTCGAACAGCAATTGGCCGACTATGTCGGAGTAAAACATTGCCTTGCCTGCGCGAACGGCACCGACGCCCTCACCCTCACTCTCAAAGCCCTCGGCATTGGCAAAGGCGATGCCGTCTTCGTGCCTGATTTCACCTTCTTCTCCACTGCCGAAGTAGTCTCTCTCGAAGGTGCCACACCCGTTTTCGTTGACATAGACCCCCGCACCTTCAATATGGATGCCAACAGCCTTGAAGAGGCTATCCGCTGTGTCCTTGACCAGATGACGTTGCGTCCCAAAGCCGTCATTGCGGTCGACCTTTTCGGCCTTCCGGCCAACTACGCCGCCATCCGCGAAATTGCAAAAAAAGAGGGGCTTTTCGTCATAGAGGATGGTGCTCAAGGCTTTGGCGGCTATGTCCGCAAACCCAAAGCCGATGGTGGCGGTTACGACATACAACGGGCCTGCAGCTTTGGCGACATCTCCACCACCTCCTTCTTCCCCGCCAAACCACTGGGATGCTATGGCGACGGCGGTGCCGTCTTCACCAACAACGACCAGTGGGCCGCCCTCATCGAGTCCTACCGCGTCCATGGCAAAGGCAGCTTCAAGTACGACAATGTACGCATCGGCCTCAACTCCCGCCTCGACACCCTCCAGGCGGCCATTCTTCAGGTAAAGCTGAAAGCCTTTAAGGATTACGAACTCTCCGATGTCAACAAGGCCGCCGACTACTACACCCAACTCATCAACGGCATGACCAAGTTCATCAAGAAAGAGATCCAGATTACCACCCCCTACATTCCCCGCGACCACACCAGCAGCTGGGCACAGTACACCATCAAACTCAGTGTGCCATCAGGCAATGGAACTTTCAACCGGGAGGCCTTACAGGCCAAACTAAAGGCCAAGGGTGTGCCCACCATGGTCTATTACCCCACACCCATGAGCAAACAGACCGCCTTCAAAGAGGTTCACCAATATGTGCTCACCCCCAATGCACAACAGATTTCCGACTGTGTCCTCTCGCTTCCCATGCATCCCTATATCACCCGCGAAGAAATCCGCTACGTAGCAGAAAGCCTTATCAGCAGTCTCTAAATTGACATAGTTCCATGCACCGCATACTCACCATTATTGGAGCCCGTCCACAAATCATCAAAGCCGCAGCCATCAGCCGTGCCGTCAAGAATGTCTTTGCCGACCAAATCCAAGAGTGCATCCTTCACACCGGCCAACACTACGACTCCAATATGTCGCAAGTCTTTTTCGACGAACTTGGCATTCCCCAACCCAATTACAATCTTGGCGTAGGCTCTGGCCACCATGGCTCACAAACGGCCAAGATGATTGCCGGAATCGAAGAAGTCCTCCTCTCAGACCATTTTGACGGCATCATCCTTTACGGTGACACCAACTCTACCCTTGCTGGGGCTGTGGCGGCCTCCAAGCTACACGTACCGGTCTTCCATATTGAGGCCGGCCTGCGTTCATTCAATATGTCTATGCCTGAGGAGGTCAACCGCATCGTCTGCGACCAACTCGCCTCCATCTGCTTTGCGCCCACCCAGACCGCTGTCGACAATCTCCGCCACGAAGGTTTCATGGACAGCCGCGCCACTTTCAAAGGGGGCAAACATCGACGTGTTTGCAATTGCGGCGACGTGATGTATGACAACAGCATCTACTTCGCCTCAATGGCTCACCAGCATTCATCCATCATCCAGAATCTCGGCCTAACCCCCAACAACTTCATTCTCGCTACCATCCATCGCGACAACAATACCGACACCCCTGAGCGCCTCAATGCCATTCTTCAGGCCTTGACAGACATATCGGAGCAAGACCACATACCCGTAGTCCTACCCCTCCATCCCCGCACCCGCAAGATTATAGAGAGTCGTCCATCCACCGTCAATCTGCCCGAATCCATCCGTATTGTACCGCCCGCTTCGTTTTTCGAAATCATCATGCTCGAACAAAACGCCCGCATCGTCATGACCGACAGCGGTGGAGTACAGAAAGAGGCCTTCTTTTTTGAGAAACCCTGTGTCATCCTCCGTCCTGAGACGGAATGGGTGGAGATTGTCGACCACGGTGCCGGCATCATTGCCGATGCCGACTATCAACAAATAATATCAGCCTATCACCGCCTAGTGGACCACCCTGTGCACTTCCCAAAACTATTCGGCGATGCCCATGCTGCCGAGAAAATCCTACAAACTATCATAGACTACATTTAAACGAATTCAGAAATAAGAGCGTTGCTAAAGTCGGCAACGCTCTTATTTCTGTATCAAAACCACACCATGAACATTCTCACCGACAAGCTCCACCGTATTGCCTATGCCACCGATGCATCCGCCTACCGCGAGATGCCTATCGGAGTAGCCTATCCTAAAAGCGAGGCCGAAATCATCGAACTGATCGAAGAGGCCCGTCGCCGCCACACCCACCTCATTCCCCGCGCCGGAGGCACCAGCATTGCCGGACAGGTCGTGGGCAACGGTATTGTGGTGGATATAAGTCGTTACTTCAACCACATTCTCAAATTCGACAAACAACAGCGTTGGGTGTGGGTGGAACCCGGTGTGGTACGAGACGAACTCAACCTCTTCCTCAAGCCCCACGGCCTATTCTTCAGTCCCGAAACCTCTACAAGCAACCGTTGCTGTATTGGTGGCATGGTAGGCAACAACTCTTGCGGCACCCACTCATTGGTCTACGGCAGCACTCGACATCATGTGCTTGAGATACAAGGCATTCTTGCCGACGGCAGTCGCTTTTCGACAGCCTCGCGCCAAGGCAGTCCCTTGCTGGGCAACATCTATGCTCAACTAGACCGTTGGGCCAACGATGCCGACACACGCAAACTCATCGAGGACAGTTTCCCCGACAAGTCGCTCCAACGCCGCAGTTGCGGCTATGCCATTGATGAGGCCATAGACGACCCTCAGCACATCGACCTGGCCAAAATCATCTGCGGCAGCGAGGGCACCCTCTGCTTCGTCACCGCCATCAAACTCTCGCTAGACCCCATTCCTCCCAAGGAGCAGATGGTACTTTGCGCCCACTGCGACTCGCTGCCCAAAAGTTATCAAGCCAACCTCGTAGCCCTACGCCACCACCCTGTGGCCATCGAATTGATGGATGGTCAGATTCTGGAGCTCTGCCGCAACAACCGTACCCAAGACCGCAACCGTTTCTTTATACAAGGCCAGCCGGCAGCACTGATTATCGCCGAATTCAACGGCCCCGACATGGACAACAATGCCAATGCCCTCGAACAAGAACTGCAGGAACAAGGCCTTGCCTACCATTGCAGCCGTGTCTACGGGAGCGACATCAGCCGCGTATGGGCATTGCGGAAAGCCGGCCTCGGAGTGCTCACTGGCGTACTCAGCGACAACAAACCTATCGGTGTCATCGAAGATACCGCCGTAGCCCCCGAACGGCTCCCAGCCTATCTGGACGAGTTTCAACAGATGATGGACCGTTTGGGCATGAGTTGTGTCTACTATGGCCACATCAGTACCGGCGAACTACACTTACGTCCAATACTCAACATCAAAGAGAAAGAAGACCGCCTGCGGTTCCACCAAGTGGCTCTCGAATCGGCCAAACTGGTGAAGAAATATCACGGTAGTCTCAGTGGCGAACATGGCGACGGACGCCTCCGCGGCGAATTCATCCCCCTGATGTATGGCCAGGAGGTCTATCAACTGATGCGTCAGGTAAAGAAATGCTGGGACCCCGATGGTGTTTTCAACATGAATAAGATCGTTGATGCGCCACCCATGGATGAGTCCTTGCGCTACGATGTCGACCAACAATACCTTTGCGAGGACAAAGACCTCATGTGCCTCATCGAGCAATGCAACGGTGCCGGCGACTGCCGCAAGAGCAACCTCATCGGTGGCACCATGTGCCCTGCCTTCAAAGTCTCCCGCGACGAACTCATGACCACTCGTGCCCGCGCCAATGTGCTGCGCGAAGTACTCACCCGCGGACTTGGAAACGACAAAGAAGACACTCAAGCACTCAAAGAAATGCTCTACAGCTGCCTAGCCTGCAAAGGTTGCAAAGGAGAGTGCCCGTCCAACGTCGACATGACATACATCCGCGCCCAAGTCCTCCAACGCCTCTACGACCGTCACGGCGTACCTTTCCGCACTTGGATGGTCGCGCGCATGGCCGCCATCGAACAACTCGGGCACCTTGTTTATCCCCTTTACAATTACTTTGCCTCTTGGAGTTGGTCTTCCTCTCTCATCAAAAAAATAGTTTCTTTCGCTCCCCAGCGCGCCATACCCGCCCTCTCGCATCACACCATGCGCAAATTGATTAAAAAAGCGCATCTCGAACCTCAACACAAAAAAGGCTGCGTATACCTCTTTGCCGATGAATTTACCAATATGCAAGAGGCCGAACTAGGACTCACTTTTGCCCAGTTGCTCACTTCTTTAGGCTATGAGGTTATCGTACCTCGGACTGCCGAAAGTGGGCGTGCAGCCATCTCTAAAGGCTGCCTGCATCTAGCCACCAAATACGCCGTCAAGAATGTAAAGTTGCTCAGCCACAAGATTTCCGACTCAACACCATTGGTCGGCATCGAACCTAGCTGTATCCTCACTTTCCGAGACGAGTACCCCAATCTAGTACCGCCAGCAATGAAACAAGAGGCTGAACAGCTGGGCAAGAACTGCCTGCTGTATGACGAATTCATCATGCGCGAAGTGGCTCGTGGCAATATCACCTCCGACCAATTCCAACCCGATGCCATTGAGATATGGCTTCATGGGCATTGTCATCAAAAATCGTTGGTAGGCATCGAAAAAACTGCCGCAATGCTTCGACTACTCAAAGGCTGCACCTTACACGTTATCCCCAGCAGCTGTTGTGGCATGGCAGGTTCTTTCGGCTACGAAAAAGAACATTACCAAACCTCCTTGGCCATCGGCGAGATGATACTCTTCCCCACTGTGCGCAAAGCCGTTCAGCAAACCAACGCTATTCCCGCCATTGTGGCTGCCCCTGGCACCTCATGCCGCCAGCAGATACTCGACGGCACCGGAGTCCACGCCGTACACCCCATCGAAATCCTCTATCGGATGCTGATACTTTAGAAATCAATCAATTTCACTGGAATCAAAATAATAACGTACACAATAGCCCTCCGTTGGTAGGCATATTGCATTATTCCTCATAGCAATAATCAGACACAAAGGAGCACCTGTTTGCCACGGGAAGGAACACGAACAATCTATAGCTTTCAGAACTGCTAAAGTCTAAAAACTTACAGCAACACAATCATATGTGGTCTAGTTCTGAAAGCTGAAACCTGAGCCACAACACCGATGATGTCGCCGCTCAGTTTTAAATGTGGCACTATTCTACTCAACCTCAGGAACGCACTCTTTCTTGAGCACGGTAATAGAATCTATTTCAGAGGTCCACTCTCTATTTAGTTCTGAACAGCTACCATGTCCATCCAAAGGTTCCAGGCTGTGAGAAACATTCAGAAGACTGCCTCGAATGGTGGTACATGCACAACGTTTCTCCGAGCAGCCGGTCATAACAACCACTAAGGATAGCAAACTTAAAGCAACAAAAAATCTCTTCATATATCTTGGATTTTATTATTTTCCTCTCTTCATAAAGGTATATCCTTTCATCAAACCAGTGTTGGCACTTCCAATAAAGCTCAACACCTGCTTGCCCTCGTCGGTGTGTCCGTAGCGTTCCTTGATTTCCTCCACAGCATGGCTGATTGTAAGGCCTTTCTGGAAAACGAAACGATAGATGTCGGCAATGTTGTTGATGGACTCACGGGAGAATCCACGACGTTGAAGACCCAACGAGTTGACTCCGGCATAAGAAATTGGATAGCGAGCAGCCTTTACAAAAGGTGGCACATCCTTGTCGACCAACGATCCGCCAGCCGTAATCACGTGCGAACCAATATGGATGAATTGCAGACACGCCGTTTTGCCTCCCAAAATAACATAATCACCCACTATGATATGGCCTGCCAAGGTGGCGTTGTTGGCAAAAACACAGTTGTTGCCCACCACACAGTCGTGAGCGATATGGACATAGGCCATGATGAGATTGTTGTTGCCTACCACGGTGCGACCGGATGCCGAGGTGCCACGGTTGATGGTACAGCACTCGCGAATTACGTTGTTGTCGCCTATCTCACATGTGGTGTACTCGCCAGCAAATTTCAGGTCTTGCGGTATGGCAGAAATGACCGAACCCGGAAAGATATGGCAATTCTTGCCAATGCGGGCACCCGGATAAATAACCACGTTGGGCTCAATCACGGTGCCGTCACCGATGACCACATCGTCGCAGATGGTGGTATAATTGCCCACTTTCACATTTTCGCCTAATTTGGCGTTTGGATGGATGTCGTTTAGTATCATCTATTATTAATGTATTCTATTAAATATTTACTGAAAGCCGCATTGGCCTTGTGGCCCGGCTTATATATCGAAAAATGGCCCAAAAGAGGTCTACCAACCAGCCGCACGTCGCCCACAAAGTCAAGCAACTTATGACGGGCAGGCTCATTGGGGAAATAGGGTTCGGTGGTGTTGAGTACACCGTCATGCACTCGGATTTGGGAAGCATCTTTGTGGAAAGTGCGCTCCAAACGTCTCAGTTGTCTGGGGCCCAATTCTTTGTTCACAAAAACAAGTGCATTGTCAAGACTGCCGCCTTTGATCAGGTTTAGGTGCAACAACGGTTCTATCTCATGAAGGAAGACGAAGGTACGGCACATGGCTATCTCTGATGCATATTCCGAAAGGTCTTTCATATCGGCCTCTTGCCTACCGATGACACTTTTGGGGAAATCTATCACACATTTGACCGAAAAGGTATCGGCAGGTTCCACATCGAAGACCGACCCCGTATCCTTATTTTCGAAATGGAGAGGTTCGGTAATGGCAAACTCCTTTCTAAGAGCGTCTTGCTCTCTTACCCCTACGCGGGTAATCTGTTGGAGCCAGGGACGTGCCGACCCGTCCAAAATCGGCACCTCGCCACCATCCAGCTCTATCAGCACATTGTCTATTCCACAACCATGGAGTGCCGACATCAGGTGCTCGATAGTGGCAATATTGTGGCGGCCTGAACCGATGGTGGTGCCGCGAGCCGTTTCGGTGATGCTGGTGGCCAAAGCAGGAACCGTGACGATATTAAAACGGTCGGTCCTGCGAAATGCAATGCCGAAGTCGGGATGCGCGGGCCGGACGGTAACCGTGACGGTCCGTCCGGTATGCAGGCCCATGCCTGTCAGTCGAAACTCTCTGCGAAGGGTGGTCTGATTCATTGAACTGGGATAAAGTGGAAATCGCTCATACGATAAAGGATGGCATACTGATTCTCGTAGCCATAGTCAGCACGCGAATGGGAGAAGGACAAAGGATAAATCATCCCTTGGGGTGTGGCGATGATAGGCGAACGGAAAAAGTCGGTTCCTTTCTGCTGTATTCCGCTGACAAAATAGAGGATAATATCGTGGGCCATGCCGGCATAAACGTCGGTAGGCTCGATACTATAGCGGTCGTTGAAGAGTTGGATAAACTCTTTGTGCGTCTCGTCGGTAGAAATCCAATCGCGATAGAATGTGGAATAATTGAGGTTCTGCAACTGGGCAAAATCGATATCGCCATAGAGGGTTGACCAGTCGTCATAGGAGTAAAGATAGGGCGCCCTCGACTTGAAAGCAGAGAGCTTGTTGAGCAACTGCGAAACATAGATACGATTCCTGGACTTGTCCTGATCGTACATACTGATTACTACGGCCCTTTCGCCAGATTTCAAAGCATTGGTCAACTTGGCTGACTGCGACCAGTCGAACAACGAATAAGTCAAAGAAGGACGAGCCTCAATCTCGGCCGTCAATGCCTCTAGTGCAGCTGTCTCTCCTTTGGCTTTGGAGTGAATGATGTATATAGGCGCATTGGGATGCGACACCTGGATAGCCTGCACCGTCCGTTTGGCATACGCCTCATAGGAGGGCATGCACTTGAAGACATAGGGGTTGTTCTTGACAATTTCGGGGCGGTCAGCCACCGGATTGACTATAAAAAGCTGGGCATCGCGCGCCAGCTGGGCAGCCTTGTGGAAGGGTTGGCGTGTAAGCATGGTGATAAGCAAATCGGACTGCGCAACATTATGGCTGTTGAACGCCTTCTCGACATCCTCATCGGAGTTGCCCTCTACATCCACCACATTCAACGTGACATTGTAGCCACGCTTCTCCAATTTCTCCAAACCAAGCAGCAGACCCTCATAGAACTGAATGAATTCCAAACTCTTATACGAAGTCTTCCCTCTCTGTTCCACATCGAACTTAGAGGTGGAGATCTTATCCATCTGACTGAGGTTGAATGGCATCATCAGCGAGACCACAATGCTCTGCGGATTAACACGCGGACGGATAGTTGCAACAGGGCCGATGGGTTCCTCTTTTTGCTCCTCGACAGATGGTTGACGGACCGTAGTCGGCTGCGAACCAACGCCAGTTCCCTGATTGGCAGCACTTTGTGTCACCTGATCAGTGGCCTGGGGTGCCGTTGTGCCGTCGGCCAGCTTCTGCCCCTTGCAGGGCAGCCACACGGTATCGCCCACCTGAAGGAAATGTATATCTTTTTTGGTCACAGCCTCCACCTCTTTGAGGCCATAGGCCCTAGAGATAGCATAGACCGTCTGTCCACGGTCGACAACATGGACGAAATAGCGTTTGCCGTTGACCACTTGGGTTTTATGCGAAACTTCCACTTTTGCCCCTCCCGGCATCTGGGCCGACAAAGGAAAGACTAGTGCCAACAAAAAGATCAATAAAAGAGTTTTTTTCATCATGGCCTTATTGTTTAAAAAGTACTACTCCCACTCGATAGTTGCTGGGGGTTTAGAACTGATATCGTACACCACGCGGTTGACACCCTTGACGCGGTTGATGATATCGTTGGAAACCTTGGCAAGAAAATCGTAGGGCAGGTGGCTCCAGTCGGCAGTCATGCCGTCGACAGACTCCACAGCACGCAAAGCCACAACACTCTCGTAGGTGCGCTCATCGCCCATGACACCAACCGACTGGACAGGCAGCAGCATACAGCCAGCCTGCCAGACCTTGTCGTAGAGGTCCCAATCGCGAAGCCCTTGGATGAAGATGTCGTCAACATCCTGCAGGATGCGTACCTTCTCTGGCGTAATGTCGCTGAGAATACGGATGGCCAAACCCGGACCGGGAAAAGGATGACGGCCGATGAGTTCTTGTTTGATGCCCAACTGGCGACCCACACGGCGCACCTCGTCCTTGAAAAGACTGCGGAGCGGCTCGACCAACTGCAGCTTCATATAGTCAGGCAAACCTCCCACATTGTGGTGCGACTTGATGGTCTGCGAAGGCCCTTTGACCGAGCTAGACTCAATTACATCAGGATATATAGTTCCTTGTCCCAGCCACTTAGCATCGGGAATAAGCTTCGCCTCGGCATCGAAAACATCTATGAAAGTCTTGCCGATGGCCTTGCGTTTCTTTTCAGGATCGGTGACGCCGGCCAGCACACTATAGAAACGCTCCTTAGCATCCACACCCTTAACATTCAATCCCATGTCGCGATAGGACTCAAGGACGCTTTCAAACTCGTTCTTACGCAGCAAGCCGTTGTCGACAAAGATACAATGCAGCTGATGGCCGATGGCGCGATTGAGCAACACGGCAGCCACCGTGGAGTCAACACCGCCAGAAAGACCCAGCACCACTTTGTCGTTTCCCACTTTGGCACGCAACTCCTCGACCGTGGTCTCGATAAAAGACTGCGGAGTCCACGACTGGTCGCATCCGCAGATGTCTACCACAAAGTTTTTGAGCAACGTGAGGCCGTCAACCGAATGGTGCACCTCGGGATGAAACTGAATGGCATAGGTGGGTTCACCTTCAATCTGATAGCCCGCAAACTTAACGCTGTCGGTAGAACAAATAACATGGTAGTTCTCGGGCAGACGCTCGATGGTGTCGCCGTGGCTCATCCACACCTGGCTACCAATCGGAATACCCTTCATGAGGGGGTTGGAACTGTCGATATACTGAAGGTTTGCACGACCATACTCTCGAACTTTGGACTGCTGGACGCTGCCGCCACCAAATTTAGCCAAATACTGGGCACCATAGCACACGGCCAACAAGGGGAGACACCCTTTGATGCCGGTCATATCGGGCACAGGGGCATCGGGGGCATTGCAGCTAAAAGGACTGCCAGAAAATACAACACCCTTGACATCGGAAGTCAAGGCTGGAACCTTGTTGTAAGGATGTATTTCGCAGTAAATATTGAGTTCTCTAATCTTTCGAGCAATCAGCTGAGTGTACTGAGAACCAAAATCTAAGATGATGATTGTGTCCATACTTTTTATCTCTTATTAGACGGCAAAGATACAAATAAAAAACGGAATAGCGTCTTTTTTGGTCACAATATATAATTCTTTTTATATACATAAATAATTTACCACCTTATGAGAACCTTATGAGAAGCAAAGACCGATTCGCGCCAAATACAATATAGATAGTTGTAACACAGTACATTATCCATCATCCCACATAATAATTAATCTACCAATCACACACTCGTTATTCTTCAGCATTTTAGATTGTATTTAGATTATGTTTATATTATCGTTATATTACAAAACATAATACAACGACGATGAAAAAAAGGAACTACAGAGAGCTAACAAAAAAAAGTAAAAGAAAAGGTGAGAGAAGGCCGGTTGTCGCATAATAATAACTGCAAAAACTCCGTTATAATAGGTAGCGATTACGAAACACTTGCGGACTAAAACGGATTACTCAGACTACTTAGGGTTGCCATTTATATATAAATAAACACGCGTAAAAACAAAAAAAGCAATATTTGCGAAAAAAGATGTATCTTTGCAGATTATGAAATTTGTGACTAGAATTGTAATTGTATTCCTAACGATAACGCTGCTAGCCAGTTGCAGCGAGTATGACAAATTGGTCAAGGGTGCCGATTTTGACGCAAAATACAAAGCGGCAGTCGAATACTACAACCAGAAGAGCTACTCTCGTGCCATCCAACTGTTCGAAAATCTTATCATGCACTATCATGGCAAGGAGAACGCCGAGAACATTTCATGGTACTATGGGCAGTCGCTGTTAGCCGAGAAAGACTACTACTCGGCAGGCTACCAGTTCCGCAACTTCTACAAGCGTTATCCATACAGCGAGCGTGCCGAGGAGGCTCTATACTTGGCTGCCGACTGCAAGTACCACGAGTCGCCCGACTACTACCTCGACCAACGACTGACCAAAGAGGCTATCGAGGCATACGAATCCTTTGTGGACCACTACCCCAACAGCATACACATACCCGAGATCAACACCCATCTCGACGAGCTGCGCAACAAACTGATGCGCAAGGACTACGAGATTGCCTACGGCTACTACCTCACCGAGAACTACAATGCCGCCTATGTCTCACTACAAGACTTCCTCGACAATTATCCCGACTCGCCTTACAAAGAGCAGGCCATGTTTTACATGCTCGCCAGCGGCTATGAATACGGCATCAACAGCCAGGAGTCCAAGATGAGAGAGCGTTTGCAGCAGGTTGTCAACGACTTTGACCGCTTCAACACCTCTTTCCACGACTCCAAATTCCTCAGCCAAGCACAGAACTACTACACCAAAGCCAAGGCCGCCATCGCCAAGTTGGAGAGCTCTGGCAAATAAATCTTTGCGCCACTCCCCTGGCGTACAATCCCAGGCACTGCGCCACAATCGATATAATACAGGTTATTTAAAGTAAAAAACAACATATAATGGAAGAGAATAAGAAAAAAGCCGCCAACACCACCATCACCCGCAACACAGCAGATTTCAGCCAGATGACCGGCAACATCTATGAGACAGTCGTCGTGTTGACCAAAAGGGCCAACCAAATTTCCATAGAGGAAAAGAAGGAACTCCACAAAAAAATAGAGGAATTCACCAACAACAACGACGGCTTGGATGAATACTACGAGAATCGCGAACAAATCGAGGTAGTTCGCCGGTTTGAGAAAATGCCCAAACCCGTTCTGATCGCCACCGAAGAATACCTCAACCACGAGCTCTATTACCGCAACCCTGCCAAGGAGGACCAGAATCAGAAGAAGATGGAGGAGCTTGAAAACATAGTAATTGCCGACCAGCAATAAGACACAGTGAATATCCTTGTCGGCATTACGGGCGGCATAGCTGCCTACAAAACCCCACTTTTGGTTCGCCTACTGCGCAAGGCGGGCCATCAGGTCAAGTGTGTCGCCACCCGTCACGCCCTCCAATTTGTCACACCGTTGACACTGGAGACTGTGTCGGGCAACAAAATATATGCTGACCTGTTTGACAGCAACAACGACCACACCACCGAACACATTTCGCTCAAAGACTGGGGCGACATGATGGTGGTGGCTCCCGCCACCGCCAACATCATCGGCAAAATGGCCACCGGCATCGGCGACGATGCCTTGAGCACCCTGCTGCTCTCCTTCATGCGCAAACCCATCTACCTTGCCCCGGCCATGAACACCCAGATGTGGGAATGCCCGGCCGTTCAGCGCAATATCGAATACCTCCGTTGCATTGGAATACACATCATTGAGCCAGCCTCCGGCGACCTGGCGTGCGGCACCACGGGAACAGGACGGATGCCCGAACCGGAGGAAATCATGCAGGTACTGTCTTCCGCCACCCGCAAGCCCGATCTCAGCGGCAAGAGAGTGTTGGTGACAGCCGGACCCACTTACGAGCGCATCGACTCGGTGCGTTTTATCGGCAACTATTCTTCGGGCAAAATGGGATTTGCCCTGGCGCAAGTTCTGGCCGAACATGGGGCTCATGTGGAACTAGTGACTGGCCCCACCGCGCTGAAAATCAACCATCCTAACATTCACCGTGTCGACATCGAGAGCGCACGTGAGATGTACGAAGCTGCCACCGCAGCTTTCCCCACCTGTCAGGCCGCCATTCTTTCGGCTGCCGTGGCCGACTTTCGTCCCGACCACACCGCCGACCACAAACTAAAGAAACAAGGGGCCGAAGGCATGACCCTTACGCTGGTGCAAAATCCCGACATACTGGCCACCCTAGGCACGATGAAGACCCAGGATCAGACGCTGATTGGTTTTGCCCTAGAGACCGACAACGAGATGGACAATGCCCATAAGAAATTGGAGAAGAAAAAACTTGACTACATTGTGCTGAACTCGCTTCGCGATGCCGGCGCGGGTTTTGGAGTAGACACCAACCGCGTCACCATCATCAGCCGTGACGGCAAAACCCACGCCACTCCCCTGCTGACCAAAGGCCAGGTGGCAGAAGAAATAGTGAACTACTGCCTGGGGTCCAAGTCGTAGGTCCTTTTCAAACCCCTCAATATCAATATCATGAAAAAGTTATCTATTGTAGCCATCATATTGGCATCGTTGGCCATCGTAGGAGAAATATTCATCTATGCCTCTCCGAAAGAGGACAGCGACGAGGTGCAGACCCGTGCCATCATGCACGACTATCGCGTGTACGCGCCGGTAATACCCGACACGATGACTTTTTGTGGCGAGAGAGTCCCCCTCGAAACCTATTATGTCAGGGAGTCTTTGGACAATGAACTTATTGTCAACATGTATCGACAATCCAGTACGGTGCTTTATTTCAAACGTGCCACTCGCTATTTCCCCACCATTGAGTCCATATTGAAGAAAAACAACATACCGGAGGACATGAAATACCTCTGTGTGATAGAAAGTGGACTCACCAATGCCACCTCGTCCGCTAATGCTCAGGGTTTCTGGCAGTTCATTTCGAGCTCGGGTAAGACATACGGACTTGCCATAGACGACGATGTGGACATGCGCAACGATTTGGAGGCCTCCACTGAGGCGGCATGCAAATATCTGCGTTCGCTCTACAACCGTTTTCACAGTTGGACCGCAGCTGCTGCTGCCTACAACTGCGGCGAGAACGGTCTTGCCAGACGTATGGCCAGCCAAAACACCAACAACTACTACGACCTCCGCCTCAACACCGAGACGGGAAGATACGTATACCGCATCCTGGCCATGAAGCAAATCATGCAGCACCCACAACAGTACGGCTACTTCATCCGCCATTGCGACACCTATCCTATCATCCCCACCCGCACCGTCACCCTTTCCGGGCAGAACGTCGACCTGTACCAGTTTGCCCAAAAGAACAACACCAGCTACAAGATGCTGCGCACTCTCAATCCATGGCTGCAGACCGACAAACTGAAAAACAAGGCCAACAAAAGCTATCAAGTGAAACTACCTACAGACAAAGGATTGCTGCATAAGCATTTGACCAGCGGAAAGAAAGACACCCGCCTAATCACACATATCTAATAAATGATGAATTCATAGTCCATGGTGGCAGTCAAACCCATAAAGCAGAATTGCAACCGACTGCTGCCCATCACACAGAATTCAGCGTTCATAAAGTCAACTTTATAAAGTCAGAAGTCAAAGTACTACCCATGGCAAAAATAGAAATCCTCGGAGCCCGCGAACACAACTTACAGAATGTCGATATCGACATTCCACGCAACGCCCTTGTGGTCTTCACCGGACTCAGCGGCAGCGGTAAGTCCAGCTTGGCCTTCGACACTATTTATGCCGAAGGCCAACGCCGCTATATGGAGACCTTCTCGGCCTACGCCCGCCACTTTATCGGCAACATCGAACGCCCCGACGTCGACAGCATCAAAGGTCTCAGCCCCGTTATCTCCATCGAACAGAAAACCACCAACAAAAATCCCCGCTCGACCGTCGGCACCGTTACCGAAATATACGACTTCATCCGCCTCCTCTATGCCCGTGTGGGCACCGCATACTCCCACCTTAGCGGGGAAAAGATGGTGAAATACACCGAGGAACAGATTATCAGACTGATTGTAGAGAAGTACCAGGATAAAGACATCATGGTGCTAGCCCCGCTGGTAAAAGGACGCAAAGGACACTACCGCGAACTGTTTGCCCAAATAGCCAAAAAAGGATTCCTGCGCGTACGCGTGGATGGCGAAATCAAAGAACTGACCTACAACATGCAGGTGGACCGCTATAAGGTACACGACATAGAGTTGGTCATCGACCGCGTGCGGGTCGGCAAGAGCATGGACCGCTTGAAAGAGGCCGTCCGCACAGCATTCAAACAAGGCAAAGGGGTGCTGATGATTTTAGAAAACCGGCCTCCTAGCCACATCCCCTCACAAGCTCCTAAACCGGCTTTTTTCAGCAGTCAGCTGATGGACCCTGCCACGGGTCTTTCATACCCCGAGCCCGAGCCCAACACATTCTCGTTCAACTCTCCTTATGGTGCCTGTCCCAAATGCAACGGACTGGGGCAGATAGCCCAGATAGACATTGCCAAGCTGATTCCAGACCCCAAGAAGAGCATCCGCGAGGGAGCCTTCGACGTATTGGGGAAATATAGTCCCACCAACTATTTCTACCGCAAATTGGAGAACCTGGGGGCTTACTACCACTTCACTATCGACGACCCTGTGGAATCTTTCTCGGAGGATGCCATGAACACCATTCTCTATGGCACCAGCGACTTCACAGGCCTGGAGGATGCCTACGAGATGAACCACGGCAGCAGCTTCCAAGGCATCGTCAACTATATCCTGCAGATGGCTTCGGACGAAAGTTCTGCAGCCCTACAGAAATGGGCCTCCAGTTTTATGAACACCATTCCCTGTCCCGAATGCCACGGCTACCGACTGAAGCGGGAGAGCCTGGCCTTCAAGGTAGACGGCATGCACATTGGCGAGATGGCCAACCTGGACCTCACCGAACTATACGAACGCCTCTCCACTTTGGAGGAACGACTGGACAAGCAGCAGCAAGCCGTGGCACATGAAATCCTGCGCGAAATACTCAGCCGCACGCAGTTTATGATAGATGTCGGCATCGGCTATCTCTCACTTAACCGCAGCAGCAGCAGTTTGTCGGGCGGCGAGTCGCAACGTATTCGCCTGGCCACCCAGATAGGAGCCCGGCTGGTCAACGTACTATATATTTTGGACGAACCCAGTATCGGTCTCCACCAACGCGACAACCGCAGACTCATCAACTCGTTGATGAACCTGCGCGACTTGGGCAACAGCGTCATCGTGGTGGAACACGACCGCGACATGATGATGAGTGCCGACTACGTGGTGGACATCGGACCTGGGGCCGGAGTGCATGGCGGCAAAGTGATTTTCCAAGGAGATCACAACAAGTTGCTCACCACCAAACAGCACACGCTGACACTAGATTATCTGCGGCGAATAAAGGACATTCCCATCCCCAAGCGCCGCCCCATGAAAGAATGCGACCACCTCATAGTCACTGGAGCTACGGGCAACAATCTCAAAGACGTGACGCTGGACCTCCCCTTGCGTCGATTTGTATGTGTGACCGGCGTCAGCGGCAGCGGAAAGTCCAGCCTCATCAATGAAACGCTTCACCCCATCCTCAACCAGTACTTCTTCCACGCACAAAAAAACCCGTTGCCATACAAATCGGTAGAGGGTATCGACCACATCGACAAAGTAATCGAAATCGACCAGTCGCCCATCGGACGCACCCCGCGCAGCAATCCGGCCACATACGTGGGTGTGTTCGACGAGATAAGAACGCTTTTCACCCAACTGCCCAGTGCCAGAATAAGAGGCTACAAGCCAGGCAGATTCTCCTTTAACGTAAAAGGGGGCAGATGCGAAAACTGCCGAGGGGCCGGAGTGCGTACCATAGAGATGAACTTTCTGCCGGACGTGTACGTCAACTGCGAGGTATGCAACGGCAAACGGTACAATCGCGAAACTCTGGAGATCAGATACAAGGGGAAGAGTATCTCCGATGTATTGGATATGACTATCAACGAAGCGGTAGATTTCTTTGAGTCCTATCCCAAGATACACCGCAAACTCAAAACCATACAAGAAGTTGGTTTGGGATACATCACCTTGGGACAACAATCCACCACCCTCAGCGGCGGCGAAGCACAACGCATCAAATTAGCCACAGAACTGGCCCGTCCAGAGACTGGCAACACCCTCTATATATTGGATGAACCCACAACGGGACTCCATTTCGAGGACATACGCGTGTTGCTCGACGTGCTACAAAGGCTGGTGGACCGTGGCAACAGCGTGCTGGTGATTGAGCACAATATGGATGTCATAAAGGTGGCCGACTGGATTATCGACATGGGACCCGATGGAGGCCGTCGAGGTGGACAAATCATGTTTGAGGGCACGCCCGAAGACTTGGCCCAACAGCCCAACAACGATACAGCCATTTATCTGAAAGAAGAACTGGAAAACTCCTGTCAGAAATAGTTCCCATTATCAATTCTATACTATACATATTATACCTCTTGGGCACCCCCGCCGTCGTCATGCTCCTCGCCCGCAGATGGCGATGGATAGACAAGGTAAGCCCAATGGCGGTACTGTATGTGGTAGGGCTGCTGGTGGCTAATCTGACCAGCTGGATTAGCAGCGGGCATCTGCTTACGCTCAACAACACGATAGGCAACATCTGCATCCCCCTAGCCATACCGCTGATGCTCATCTCGTGCAGCCTGTCCCATTGGTCGACAGGCAAGGCCTTGAAATGTTTTCTCGGCGGGCTATTGGCCATAGTGATAGTTATCGTTGTGGGCTTCTATCTCTTCCGTGGGCAGTATGAGGTCCGAGAATTTGCCCAGGTGAGTGCTGTTGCAGTAGGTATATATACTGGGGGAATCCCCAATATGGGAGCCATCGCCCACGGTGTGGGCATGGACCAAGAGACATATCTTTATGTTACCTCCTACGACCTGATTGTCACCGGTCTGTATCTGGTTTTTGTGATCTTCTTCGGCAAACCAGTGTTCCGCAAACTCCTCCCCTCGCCCACCCAAGAACAGCCTCGTTTGGCACAAAAGAACACTCCGCAGCCCCACACCACCATGGAAACGGACAAATCCACCGCTGAAATAGCAATACCCCTATTGCTCACCCTGGCGATTGCCGCAATCTCATATCTTGTTTCCACGCTGCTGCCCGACAGTCTGTCAACCCCTATACTCATTCTCATACTCACCACGTTGTCCATTGCCGCTTCGTTCCTACCTGTTGTACGCAAAATCAATCGTCGCGCTGACCAAGAAAACCGACAGACAAAATCCTTTACCATGGGTCTTTATTTCGTCTATCTTTTTTGTTTCACTATTGCCAATGCATGCGACCTGAGGCAAATGGACTTGGCCGGCAGCCTCAACATTCTATGGTACATACTTTTTGTCATCTTCGGTTCGTTGCTGCTGCAAATACTCTTTGCCCGACTGCTAAAACTTGATGGCGACAGCACATTGGTCACCAGCGTGGCACTCATCAACTCGCCACCGTTCGTGCCCATGGTGGCTGCATTGCTTGGCAACAAAGACCTCATCATCCTCGGCATAACAATTGGTCTGTTGGGCTATATGATAGGCAACTATATGGGTTTAGGCATATTCTATCTGCTGATAAATATATGATAATGAATGGGGTATATTGAACTTCAAAAGCGGAGTTAAAACGGAATAGTCGGATTGAATGGACCAGTATCCGACGGGGAAAGGAGCTGAATAATTGTAGATAAATAGGCAAAACTTAATGTACAGGGGTAGCTTAATAAATAGGTTTGACACAACAAAAATAGAACACATTAATTTTTTTTATAGTCTGTAATTCAGATTTTCTTTGTATCTTTGCCTTTTGTAAGAATAAAACATAATATACTAAGAATACAATTAAAACACATGAAAATCAAAGTTTTATCAATCATCCTTGTATGTATTGCCATGTTTGGTGGTAGTGCAAAAGCCGACAATGTCGACCTCCAGACGGCCAAACAGATTGGTGCCTACTATTTCACCGTGGCCACAGGAGCCAAAGCACCCATCAACGCCGACAACATGAAACTGGCCCAACAGTATGACAACCCAATGCTCTGTATCCCGGCCATGTATGCTTTCAATGTTGAGGGCAACGGCTTTGTAGTAGTTTCTGCTTCTGACGCCGTCGAACCCATTCTAGCATATTCCCCCGAAGGCTATCTCGATCCCGAAACACTCAATCCTGCTGCCAAATATATGCTGGACAGCTATGCCAAAATCATTAGCGAAGTACAAAACAATGACGCCAAAGCCAATGCTGCCACAAGCAATCTATGGAAAGCACTGGAGGAGCACACTTTCACTTGCGATTTGAGCAAAGCAGGTGTGTTGATCCAAACCAAATGGGACCAGGGCGACACTCTCCGTCCTTCATACAACACAATGTGCCCCACTGTCGGCGGCAAATACTGCTATGCAGGTTGCGTGGCTGTTGCCATGGGCCAAATTATTAGATTTTGGAGGTACCCTGAGCGCGGCGGCAACGAGAGCAGTACCATTGCCGTATGCAGCTGGAACAACACTACCGTCAAATATAAATTTATGGTGGACTCCAACAAGTTCGTCTACGACAGCATGCCCAACACCATTAATCACACCAGCGCGTGGAACTACAGACGAGCCATAGGCAAACTGCTGTTTGCCTGCGGTGTTACCGTGAAGATGGGCTGGGGCGTGAGCGGTAGTGGGGCTCACAGTGTAGATGTGCCGGAAGCTTTTTACAGATGGTTCAAATATTCCAACAACGCCAGATACGCTGACCGCAGTAGCTATTCCGATGCCAACTGGATTAAAATACTTCGCAGTGAGATTGTGGACCATCAGCGTCCTGTCTATTATAGTGGATACGATGGTACGGATCCCAATCGCCGCGATGCTGGTCATGCATGGGTTATAGCCGGTGCCTCTGCAGCCGACGATACAAAGTTCTTCATCAACTGGGGCTGGGGTGGTTCGGCCAATGGTTTTTACACCTTGGCACCTATGTCATCCATTCAGACTGCCTCAGGATATAAATTCAACAGTGGCCATGGCATGGTCTATCAGATTTACCCCAAGGACCTCAGCATCGATGAGCACACTATTACTACCATCGCTCCGGCCTATCCCAATCCTGCCAGCAACTACATCATGATTCCCGTCGACCTGCCTAATAGCGCAGCACTAGGCGTGTATAGCATGGACGGCAAAATGGTTGACAACATCGTAGTTCCCGCCGGTACGCTAGAGTATCGCTTGGATTTGCAGCACTATGCTCCTGGCACCTACGTCTACCGCCTTAACGGAGATGTTTTCAAGTTCACCGTTTTGTAAACAAGAATTCACTTACACACTAAGCCCCCGATTTATGCAATCGGGGGCTTTTATATGGAACAGTACCAATGAAGAAAATCACTCTTTTCCTCACTTTAGTTTTTTGCACCTCGATTCTTTCTGCTCAAAGCATCAGTTCGAGCGACAGTGTTATTCTCAATCGCATCCTTGCCAAGAACAAACACTACCACACTACGCAAGCACCTTTCAAACACGACATCATCAAGAAAGGGAAAGTAAATCACAAACACGGCACGTTCTACTGCGAAAGAATTGCCCCAACCCAACAGGGCGGAGTGGAGGCAAAAATGGCACTGCTCTACAGTCAACCCAAAGGCGACTATTATATTATCACCTCGACGTATCTTTACAATGGTCTGAATGGCCGGCACAAGAAATTCAACTTTAGGCACATATCACTCATGAAATTGTTGGGCAACGCTTTGGCATGGGCCGTAAATGGTGACGTATACAGCCTCTACAACAATTTCACAGTCAACTACTCCTTGGCAGAAGACCAACACAACTATATCGTTACTTTGAGCAGCGAAGGCCGCTTTAACAAAGGCATCAATCGGTTGGTACTGAAATACAGCAAAAGCACTTACCTGATTTCTTACTTGGAGTTAGAAGAGAAAATCGGTATCACCCACAAATTAACCATGTGCATCGATGCCAATGGGCACTACCAGCAGCCCTCCCTAAACAAGCCTATCGACCAAAGCGTATACCAAGTAGAGTGATTTTGAAAGTTGGGTACTACTATATCTTTTGAGTATGGACCCCTTGGGTACTTTAAATCTTTCATTTCTATACCGCACAAAGTCTGTGCTAGGTATTGTGAGATTGTTCCTAGGGCAATAGGGTGAAGATTCCTCAGCACGACAACGCGTTGGCTGAGGCAGATCCAATGATCATTCCTGTCCTATTCACAAAGCCGAAATCTCATATACACTCCCAAGGCCATATCCATTTTATTGACTATTAAATCGTAATAAAACTCAGCGTCCAACCCCAAGGACAGCTTGCCGTAACGGTTTTCTAGGGCCACCTTTGCTGTCAGCATTTCACGTTCGGGGACAGCAAAATGAGCATCATGCCAACTGATGCTCTGAAAGAGATAGCTGCCCCGTGGAGCGATGAATTGGTATCCATACCAATAACCTGCCTGCAACTGCATCTGCCAGTCACCATACCACCGTTTTTTCTGTCGTGACAACGGGCTATTGAGTGTGAGTTGTGGCCAGACCCCCCAGCCCTTGTCATATGCCATGCATTTGGTGGGTGACATATCCTGATAAAAGAAAAGAGGCAGGTCCAATTGTAGGGACTTTCTTTCATGCTTTGCCCAATAGAACCGCAGCCCTACATTCTCGTTAAAAAGAGTTTGTATGCAAGTATCCAAAGAGGTGAACTGTCCGCCACGATGACTTCCTAAAAAACTTAAAGGGAGAAGCACTCCCAAATTACTCTCGCCCCGTACTACATCCAACAGAGTAACTGTGTTGTTGCTCCCCAACGTAAAGCGTTCCTGGGTAGGCTGCCAAGGCTCCAACAATTCCTCCCAATGCACCCAGGTGTCAGTCTGCCACCGGAACGGGCCGAACGAGAGTTTGCCCAAGATCTGAACACCCTCTTCCTGATGGTCGTAGATGTATCGTTCGCGGTCGAACATGGGTTCAAAAAGGCCATGCGCCAAAGTGCCATATATCGACCCCATCACTATCCGCCAATTGGGGAGAGCCTCATATTCCAGCCGCACCAGCGGCTGCCAATTGCGAATACCATCATAACCCGCTACTCCGGCAAGGTGCACACCGACCATCAGCTGAGCATGCTGCCCTATCGGACGCTTGAGATATGGGTTTAGGAAGAACCCTGTAGCCGTATAGCCCTTAGTGTAGGGCAGGAAAAATTCCGCATCGCGGAAAAAGGTCGTCGCATCTACACCATAACGCCACATGTGCCCGTTCTCTTTTCCCCCCTCAAAGGCATCGTCAAGGCTATCCGCTGTCTTACAATTATCAGGAGCATCAATGAATATGGGCATTTCCTGAGCGAAGGAACTGCAACCCAACAGAAGCATAAGCAGGATTATCAAGTTTTGTTTCATGCTGCAAAGATACATTTTTTCTCGCAGATAAAGGATTTTCCTGTTCAAAAAAGGGAAAACAAACCATCATCTCACTAACTCATACAGGCTAATCCTGGTGTCCATAGCCCAACAACCGCCAAGTATCAAAAGAAAAAACCGCAGACAAGAAGCAATAAAAACGTTTTTTTCCATACAAAATAAACACAATAAATAAATACTATTAATATATATGTCAATCAAATGTTCCAACCTACTTTCAGCTGCAGTGCTGATACTGTTTCTTTTTGCCACTTCTGTTTCTATGGCCCAACCGGGTGGACATCCCGGTGGTCAGCCTGGTGGTCGCCCAGGCCAACGCCCCTCCATGGCCGACCGCGAACGTATGCGCAAACAATATGAGTCCATGAAGGCCTCTGAACAGGCACAACAAGTGCGTCAGAAGAAGAAAGTCAAGGAAGGCGACCTCTTCAAAGTGGTCGGCACCTTGCAGGACAGCACCAATGGCGAGCCCATCCCCTATGTCAATGTGGCCATCTTAGATGCAGCCGACTCGTCTTTCATCAAAGGTGGAATTACTGACCTAAGTGGCTATTTCGAGATAACCAATGTGCCTCAGGGCGATAAATTCCTACGGGTTTCTGCCATCGGATATAAAAACTCCCTTTTCCCCTTCACCGTCCAGAACAACACGGCCCTCGGCCTCATCAAAGTGGCTCCTGGGGCGACCCAACTGAAGGAGGTAAAAATCACTGCCACACGCCCGCTCTATGCTATGGAGGGCGAGAAAATGATCTACAACGTGGCCGACGATCCTACCATACAGACAGGCACTACCAGCGATGCTCTCCAGAATGCGCCAGGCGTTGAGGTCGATGTCGAGGGTAATATTACCCTACGAGGTGTCTCCAGTGTGGAAATCTGGGTGAACGACAAACCATCCAAACTCACCGAGGAGAATCTAAAGACCTATCTGGAAACCTTGCCAGCCAATGCCCTAGACCGTATCGAAACCATCACCAACCCATCTGCCAAATACGCCACTAGTGCCGAAGCCGTCATCAACATCATCACCTCGGCCTATATCAAGAGCAACCACTTCATCAGTTTTGGTGTCAATGGTGCCACCCAACCATTTGTCTCGCCATGGCTTTCCTACACTTGGGCAAACGAAAAACTATCCTTAAACCTATACCTCAGTGGTCGTTACAACTTCACCAACCGCGAAGGGTGGAGCCGCACCACCTACCGCAAGGACGGTGCCAACGGAGGCTACGACACCACCGCCTCCGAGAGCAACAGCTCCGTGAGTGACAACCGCCGCTATAATGGGAACGTCTTTGCCAATGTCAACTATGCCATTGACAGCATGACCGATATAGAATTTATGGTCCACGGTAATTTAAACTACAATTTGAGCAACAATTTTCTCCAGCGCAGCTATACCAACTACTTGCCCAACTACGAATACCTCTACGTCGACACCAACAGGACCCATGGCCACAACGGTTTTGGTATGTTTGGCGTTGACTATACCCATAAGTTCGATAACAATGGGCACAACATCCGCGCCAGTCTCCACGGAAACCTGAGTAATGGTTTCAGCCAAAACGACTTCATCCGTCTCTACAGCACTTCCTATACCCTTGGCAACAATTACGACAAAGCCTATATCGACAACAACAAAAATAGCAACTACAGTGCCGACATCCGATACAACAGACCCTACAGCGAGAATGGCGATCTTTCTTTTGGCCTTGGTTATGGCCATCGCTACATTTGGCGCACCTACAACGTATACGACAGCGTTTCCTCCTCCAATGTCCGCGACCTGCTCCGCAGCTACGACTTCCTCGACCACGAGAATTCTGCCGAGGCCGACGTCGAATGGACACGTCGGTGGGGTGGCTTCACGCTTGAGTTAGGTCTTGGTGCCCAATATGAGAATATCAACTTCAGCTACACAGGCAGCTCCGCCTATCCCTTTACCAACGACGACACCCTCTGCAACTACCTTACTTTCAGCCCTTCGATACACCTTTCCTACCGCACTGAGAGCATGCATAATTTCAAGCTCAACTACTCACTCCGCATGCGCCATCCTTCAGAGGAGGACATCACCACTTACAAAAGATATACGCTCGACAGCTATTCTACAGGCAACCGCAATCTAGTGAACATCTACACCTTCACCCACAATGCCGAAATTGGCTGGAACAAGTTCTTTATGTCTTTTGGCAATATCGGTCTGGAAGGCTATGCCCGCTACAGCACTAACGAGATTGACAATCTCACCTCCTCCACCGACGAAGAAGACCCAATCCTCGACCGTATCGTCCAATTCACCGTCCCATACAACATGGGGCAGTCCTACCGCTACGGCGGCACGGCTTTTGTTACCTACAGGCCCAGTGGATTCATGAATGCCCGCCTCTATGCCAACGTATACAACTACGGCTACATCCTCGAACAACCCGGCAAGGATCCCATATCCGATTCCAGAGTCTCCTGGAGCATTCGGCTCAACACATGGGTCAAACTATGGAACAAATTCCAGGTCTTCGCCTCTGCCAACTACTCCTCCCCCACCATCAGTTTAGCAGCCGAACGCTCAGCCCGCTACTACCTCAATTGCGGTGTGCGTGCCGACTTCTTCAAGCGCAAACTGTCTGCCTACGTCAATGTGCAAGACATCTTCAATTGGGGCAAGAAGATAGGCTCTGGTTCGAGCAATATCGGGCCCTATCTGCTTAGCGAAAGCAACAGCTATACACTCAATAGCCGCTACATTTCAGCCGGTATCACCCTCCGCTTTGGCAAAATGGAATTGGAAAACCGCACCAAGGAGGGCTCTGAAGAGACTGGCACTTCTACCAGCATGTAGCCTTTGACGGCATACCCTATCCACCCACCTATATCAAGGTGCTGGATGATATGTCCCCCTGCCACTTCATCAAGAGACAGGGGGACTTCGTTTTCCGCAAATGCGAAATATAAACAGCCTTGTGCCCCAAAGTGGCCATGATAATCAATGCAACTGACACATGGCGAGACTCTTGGACGAGGCCTAAACGAAAGAAGCCCAACTTATTATTTGATAATAAATTGGGCTTCTTTATTGTTGTCCATCCAGGACTCGAACCTAGACTGGCTGATCCAGAGTCAGATGTGCTACCATTACACCAATGGACAAACTTGTTTTATCTACAAAAACGCTCTCTTTTTCTCTCGAAAGCGGGTGCAAAAGTACTAATTTTTTCTCAATTGGCAAATATTTTTTTTCATTTTTATCATTAACCACTAATAATCAACAAAATATTTTTTCTTCATCTCACAAAATCGCCCGATATTTCAATGTCACAGCACTTCAAAAAAAACAAAAATCATACACATCAAGCACAATAAAACAACCTGTAACTCGTTATTAGAAGAAAATTAAAAATCCAATGAAAAGATACTGCCAGACGCTTTCCCTAGTTCCCGACGAAAAGCTTATCAGCAAGTATGTCGAAGTGCATTCCAAAGTATGGCCAGAAGTGATGGCCGGACAACACGAAGTAGGCATCCTCGACATGCAGATATACCGCCACGGCAACCAAGTGTTCATGATTTGCGATACGGTCGATGACTTTGACTGGGAACGCGATATGGCCCGCCTGGCGCAACTTCCCCGTCAAGCCGAATGGGAGGCCTATGTTGCCCAATACCAAGGATGCGACCCCAAGGCTCCCTCTGCCGACAAGTGGCATCTAATGGAAAAAATATACCAGCTGGACTAAACAACAAAAAACAGCACCTACTTATTTCAATAAGAAAAAAAATGTATATTTGTAACCCACAAGTAGGCTCGCATTAATTCACACATAACAGTATATCAAACAACTGTACGACACAACAAACAATCAGTTATGGCTAAAAAGAAATTTTGGAAATCAAATCTGTTCAAGATAATCATTTTTTTAATCGTATTCCTTGTTATTATCTTTTTTGGCAGCCTGCTCTTCGACTGGGGATACCGGTTTAGGAAACGTACCATATTCTTGCGAGGCTCCTATATGGCCATCGCTGTCATATGGGTCGTCGGAACCATTTGGGGGATATGCCACCATTTTAGATTTGGCGACATCTGGAGAGGTATGATAGACGACCTTTATTCCCACCAAGAAGATTTTGAAAAAGACCTGTCAAAAGAATATCAGATACTCCTATCGAAATACCCAATGGCTGTAGCCCAATACGAGTCCAAATGCTGGAAACAGGATCCCCGGCCCACACATGTAGAAATAATGGACAATGCCATCAAGATTAGTGAGCAAGAATGGGAGGAGAGGGAACGAAAAGCCAAAGAGTCGATGGCCCAAAAGCATACAAAACAGTAGTGTTCCGACAGGCAGTTGAAAAAATGTTGAAAAAATCGTTGAAAAAATTTTGTCATATCAGAAAAACTTTGTATTTTTGCAATTGATATATAGGATGTGATATAGCATATATCATATTACTATATAATGGGTTATAGAAAACATTATTTATTAACAACAAAAAAAACTATTAAAAAAAAAGAAATGAAAAACATGAAGAAAGCCTATTTGGCCCCCATGGTCGAAGTCATGAACGCTCGCGTTGAAAAAGGTTTTGCAGGTTCCGGTTCTAGCAGCCACGGCGGCTGGCATGGTCAAAACACCGATGCCGTTCGCGCTGCTGCTGAACGTCCTCAATTCGACGATTTTGACTAATCACAACAAGCCTTTTAGGCAGAAAAAAGAGTTCCCTTAAGGGGAACTCTTTTTGTTTATCCATCTACCGCCTCTCAAAAAATGCACCTGCACAACTTCGACTTGCTGCTTTCAGCATAGGATGAGGGCATCCATGCTTGCAAGTTAATCAACAAAGCTCTTGATCTATCAGAAAAAACAAAAAAACGTCTAACGGATCTAACTTTCACGCTCGAAGCCTTCCTTGAGAACAAAAAAAAAAACGATTATCCAAAATAATCTGATAAGGTTCCGAAAGGGCAACAAGCGACCCACCCAGGGCTTCGTCCTGGGCAAAGAGAAGCGCAATAATCGCCCTGGAATGGCAAATGCCTCATTGGGGGGCAATGCTTTTTCTCTTTTAGTGCAAAAGTACGAATATTTTCCCAAACGCAAATATAAGATTCAAGGCGTACCACATGGCGGGCATATTTGTGCAAAGGGATTATATGGCCTTTCAGGCCATATATCGGGTGCATACGGGGTATCATAAACAAAAAAGGCTTCCCTTTCGAGAAGCCTTAAAAATTTTGCAGTAAAAATAATCGGACGAGACAGAGAACCAGCCGCATCGCGCAATTTGAGTAAACCGTTGGATATTGCATGTCCCGACCAACCGATGTACTTCAACCGCGTAAATACGCACCATGCACTAGTTCTGCCACGTAAAAAGTCACAATCCTATAGGTTCCATTCTTGTTCAAATATAAAGTCAACCAAAATTCACAAATGCTAAAAAATACCCCGCCTAAGTTATGAGTATTTCAAACAATAACGGTGGAGAGGTTAGTTCCGAACAGTTTTCAATGCGAATCCTGCCACTACCATATAGCACACCAACGGCACATAGAACCCTACCGCCATATTGGTTTCACCCAATGCGCCCATCAACACTGGAGCTATAGCCCCTCCCACAATTGTCATGATAAGGTAAGAGGATCCTTTCTTGGTGCTCTCAGAGTCAAGCCCGCGCAACGATATGGCAAAGATGGTCGGAAACATAATTGCCTCAAAAAGATAATTCAGCACCAAGGCCACCAAAGCCGGGATCCCTGTTCCGAAAATCACCACCACCATACATACCACAGACCCCAGCGCACAGCCCAACAGCACCCTCTCGGCCTTCACGTAATTCATCACCCAACTTCCAACCAACCTACCCACAAGAAAAAGCCCCATGCCACCAAAAGAGAGCAGCAATCCTGCCGTCTGATTGGAGAGCTGCGTGTTCTCCGTCACATAATTAATAAAGAAACTGTTCACTCCGGTCTGTGCCGCCACATAGAAGAACAGCGCAACCAATCCAAACACAAAAATCGACGACTTCCACAAACCAACACCCTTTTCGTCCTTTGTCGCCACACTATCAACCTCTATTTCAGGCAACTTCATCCGCCCAAACACGGCCGCAATTACCAATACTACCACACCTATTACAGCATAGGGCAACGCCACGGAACCGCTATTGCCGTCAGTTCCGCTGAAAATCACCAAGCTGCCAACCATCGGCCCCACAATCCACCCCAATCCGTTCAGCGATTGTGCCAGATTAAGTCTCGATGGCCCCGTCTCCTTATCGCCCAGCACCGTCACATAGGGGTTGGCCGAAGTCTCCAAACAGGTCAGACCGCAGCCGATAATGAACAAGCATAGCAAGAAGAACTCGAACGACATCATCCATTCGCCAGGTATGAACATCAGAGCGCCAACGCCATAAAGAAGCAACCCCACTATTACACCAGCTTTATAGCCCCATTTGCGAATTATCCAACCAGCTGGTAAAGCCATTATGAAATAACCGCCATAGAGCATGCATTGAATCAATGCCGATTTCGTTTTGGTAATCTCAAAGCCCTCCTGAAAGTGCTTATTCAATATGTCCAAAATGCTGTGGGCGAACCCCCAAAAGAAAAACAACGATGCAATTAAGACAAACGGCACCAGATATTTCTTATCGACAATTCTTTTCATAATAATGGGTTTTTGTATTGGTTATAGGTTATTGGTTATTGGTTATTGGTTATTGAGGAGTGGTTATAGGTTATAGGTTATTGAGAGTGGTTATTGGTTATTAAAGAGTGGTAATTAATTACAAAAAAATTTACTCCTAATTTACTCGTTAACTTACTCCGTATTTACTGAATTCGCCTTTAGGCGCAAATCATCCTGCTGCTAAAGC
>CAMVMF010000030.1 GCA_947168515.1 uncultured Bacteroidales bacterium | reverse complement strand
CTGAGGCGAGAAAACGACTCATGAAATGGAACGTTTTCGTTAAGCCGAACGCAGACAAGCTTGAGATTGTTCTCCGCTTCGCTATCGAAAGTCCACAGGACTTTCTTCATATGCTGAGGCGAGAAAACGTCTGTTGAAAACTAACGAATTTATTATCTGAATCTTCATGCAGGCATGATAACGAATAAAACGAATTATGACTATCCGCATTGCACCGAAGAAGCCTCGGAGAGGCTTAATCTCAAAAACCCCATACAAGAAAATCTCCGATTTTCGCAGTGTGGGGATTGGAATCAACCCCATAAGTGCGTCTCGGAGTGAAGAAAACATCCAGTGAATGTTTTCGATAGCGAAGCGGAGAATTCATATTTCGGACGATAGCGGATAATCATTATGCCATTGTGTTGCCTTCTTTTTTACCTTCACTTAATCGTTACTATGTTTAAACTATTCCCTAGGCACTGCCCCCAAATCAAAAAAATAGATTTGTAAAATGACAGTGGCATTCCATCGTCTTATATAATATAAATACATTATGTACTTTCGTTTTGTTTATATTATCATTGATTAATAAAACGTAATTAAACACTAATATAAACATAATATAAATGGCAACCCAGATGATTCCATTCAATTTTTTGGATGATAAAACGAAAGTTGCTCATAGAGTCCTCTCTACCAGCGAGATATGAGTTTTGGTGGTTTCGAGAGTCAATTAATGGATTTGAAACGACGAAAGGAGAGGGTTCCCGCATAGGTTTTTCAGCATTCGAAAGGCAATACCTGGATAGCCCGTGACTGCGATACGAAGGACAGAAGGGCCATCATGGTATCCAAGAGGCATGCTTTTTATGCCCCCTACGAGGCATCTCCACGAACGGTTGGAATTGACATTGGTTGATTCATGAACGCCCTACCCCCGTGCGACGGGGCTACGAGGCAATGGGGTCCCCTCTCGGTAGGTCGCGGTATTCATAATAGAAATGGTTAGTTCATGCACCTTTGGGGGGACATCAATCCCCCGTCTGAAATGTTTTGATGCGATGTGATTAGTTTAAAATATTGATATTAAATAAGATACATACACAACAGAAGATATGCATTGCCTTCTATTTGCGTGTAAATATCAGATATACAATCTGTTGTAAAGACATTACTGTTTTTTTGTTGTCGAAATAGGCCAAAAAGTGCCAAAAATAGAAGTCTAGGTGGCTTTTTTGCATTACGGAACGGAACTTTCCTTGAAAAAAAATGTTTCTCTTACAATTGATTTTCAGTTTATTGAAAAAAAGTTTGAAGAAAATTAAAAAAAATATTTGGTTCGTTTGGAAAAAAGTAGTATCTTTGCAACCTCAAATTAAGAGAACGAGAGTTGTTTGACAAGCTGTAAAAGCCGATGTAACTCAGTTGGTAGAGTAGCTGATTTGTAATCAGCTTGTCGGGGGTTCGAGTCCCTTCATCGGCTCGAGTTCCGAAACCATCTGGGGATTCGGAACAACATGGGGAAGTCGCATAGTGGCAATTGCAACAGACTGTAAATCTGTCCTCTTCGGAGTTCAGTGGTTCGAGTCCACTCTTCCCCACGAACCTACAAAGAAGCGGAAGTAGCTCATTTGGTAGAGCGATAGCCTTCCAAGCTATAGGTGGCGGGTTCGAGCCCCGTCTTCCGCTCAACACTTGGCGGAGAGAGAGGCAAGAGAACGCCAACGCTTCGGAGTGAGAAGCTGCAGTAGCTCAGCTGGTAGAGCGCATCCTTGGTAAGGATGAGGTCACCGGTTCAAATCCGGTCTGTAGCTCTTTTTTTATGCAACAAACTGCATAGGTTTACGAGGACGAGAGGATTTTCGCCCTCGTTGAATGTGAAAGAGTAATAATTGTTAACATTTAATACGTATTAAACATGGCAAAAGAAAAATTTGATCGTTCAAAACCGCACGTCAACATTGGTACTATCGGACACGTTGACCACGGCAAAACCACTCTGACCGCTGCTATCACCAAGGTGCTGGCTGAAAAGGGTCTCTCCGAAGTTAAGTCCTTTGACTCCATCGACTCCGCTCCTGAAGAGAAAGAGCGTGGTATCACTATTAACACCGCTCACGTTGAGTATCAGACCGAAACTCGTCACTATGCACACGTTGACTGCCCTGGTCACGCTGACTACGTTAAGAACATGGTCACTGGTGCTGCCCAGATGGACGGTGCTATCCTGGTTGTTGCTGCTACCGATGGTCCTATGCCCCAAACCCGTGAGCACATCCTGCTCGCTCGTCAGGTGGGTGTTCCCCAGTTGGTTGTTTTCATGAACAAGTGCGACCTCGTTGACGATCCCGAACTGCTCGACCTCGTTGAGATGGAAATCCGTGAGCTCCTGAACTCCTACGATTTCGATGGCGACAACATCCCCATTATCCGCGGTTCTGCTCTTGCTGCTTTGAATGGTGAGCCCGCTGGCGTTAAGAGCGTTGAGGACCTGATGAATGCCGTTGACACTTGGATTCCTCTGCCCGCTCGTGCCGTTGATAAACCCTTCTTGATGCCCATCGAGGACGTTTTCTCCATCACCGGTCGTGGTACCGTTGGTACTGGCCGTATTGAGACTGGTGTTATCCACACTGGTGACCCCGTCGACATCATTGGTATGGGTGCTGAGAAACTGAAGAGCACTGTTACCGGTGTTGAGATGTTCCGCAAGATCCTTGACGAAGGTGAGGCTGGTGACAACGTTGGTCTGCTGCTCCGTGGTATTGACAAGGATGAGATCCGTCGCGGTATGGTTATCGCTGCTCCCGGTTCCGTTCATCCTCACCACGAGTTCGAGGCTGCTGTCTATATCCTGAAGAAGGAAGAGGGTGGTCGTCATACTCCTTTCCACAACAAATACCGTCCCCAGTTCTACTTCCGTACAACTGATGTCACTGGTGAGATTACTCTCCCCGAGGGCCGCGAGATGGTTATGCCTGGCGATAACTTGACTATCCATGTCAACCTTATCTCCGACATCGCTCTGAACGAGAACTTGCGCTTCGCTATCCGCGAGGGTGGTCGTACCGTTGGTTCCGGTCAGGTTACCAAGATCATTGAATAAGATCTAACCCGAATAAAGGCGTGACTTTTTGTCACGCCTTGCCTAGGGGCATAGTTAAATGGTATAATGCCGGTCTCCAAAACCGATGTTGGGAGTTCGATTCTCTCTGCCCCTGCTAAAAATATTGATATCAAATGTCTAAGTTAGGTAATTACGTAAAGGAAAGCTACGACGAATTGGTGCACAAGGTGTCGTGGCCATCGTTCAAAGAGTTGCAGAGCAGCGCAGTAGTTGTTGCCGTAGCAGCTCTTATCTTAGCTCTTATCGTCTTCCTGATGGACTTCGTCTTCGGAGCCCAGAGCATGGGATGGAGAGGTTTACTTGGATACTTTTATGCTTTAATTGGATAAGTCCTGACAGACAGCGAAGTCTTGCTTCCCAATTTTTTTGAGACTTAGCATCTGTCATGCTTGTCCAAATATTGCGCGTTTGTCTCGGCAGTTGTCGTATGGCAAATGAGTATATAAACACTATTCTTTAAACAACAACATGGAGCAGCAGTCTAAAAAATGGTATGTCGTCAGAGCAATCAGCGGCAAAGAGAAAAAGGCTAAGGAGTATATTGAAAGCGAAATGGCCAAACGTGGCTGGAGCGACGATGTACCCCAAGTCCTTGTTCCTACCGAGAAGGTCGTTTCTATTCGTAACGGGAAGAAGGTCATCAAGGACCGCAACTATCTTCCTGGTTATGTGTTGATAGAGGCCGACTTGCGTGATGAGATCATTCCTGTCATCCAAAACTTACCCAATGTGTTGGACTTTCTTCGTGAGGCTGGCGGTGGCAACCCCATCCCGATGCGTCAAGCGGAGATCAACCGCATACTGGGCATTATGGACGACCAGTTAGATGCTATCGATGGAAAAGGTGATACCTTTCTGGTGGGCGAGAATGTCAAAGTCATTGACGGACCGTTCAGCAGTTTTGCCGGTATTGTCGAAGAGGTGAACGACGAGAAGAAGAAATTGAAGGTTACGGTCAAGATCTTCGGTCGCAAGACTCCTTTGGAACTCGGCTACAATCAAGTTGAAAAAGAGTAGTAAGCATTTTTAACTAACAAAAATCAAAAGTTTAAATCAAAATGGCAAAAGAAGTTGCAGGATTGATTAAATTACAGATCAAAGGCGGTGCTGCAAACCCTGCTCCTCCTGTGGGACCCGCTTTGGGTGCCAAGGGTGTGAACATCATGGAGTTCTGCAAGCAGTTCAATGCACGTACGCAGGATAAGGCCGGCAAGATTGTCCCTGTCATTATCAATGTGTACACTGACAAGTCCTTTGACTTTGTAGTTAAGAATCCCCCTGTTGCCGTGTCGCTGAAAGAAGCTTCCAAGGCTGCCAAGGGTTCTGGTGAACCCAACCGCGTCAAGGTAGCCTCTGTGACCTGGGAGCAGGTACGTCAGATTGCAGAATCCAAAATGCCGGACCTCAACTGCTTCACTATTGAATCAGCTATGAGCATGGTTGCTGGTACTGCACGCAGCATGGGTATCACCGTTAAAGGCGAGAACCCCCTTGCAAAGTAAAATTAAAACATTAACAGTGGTAGCATCGTCGTTGAGCGGTGCGTTGACCACAAAAACAAAGAAACATGGCAAAATTAACTAAGAAACAGAAAGAAGCTTTAGCCAAATTCGACAAAAACAATGTCTATTCCCTCGAAGAGGCTGTTGATATAGTGAAGAATATCACCTACACCAAGTTTGATGCTTCTGTGGATATTGACGTGCGTTTGGGTGTTGACCCTCGTAAGGCCAACCAGATGGTCCGTGGTAGCGTTACCCTGCCTCATGGTACGGGTAAGACTGTCCGCGTCCTCGTGCTTTGCACCCCCGACAAGGAAGAAGAGGCTAAGGCTGCCGGTGCTGACTACTATGGTCTCGACGAGTATGTGGCCAAGATCAAGGGTGGTTGGACCGACGTTGATGTTATCATTACCATGCCCAGCTGTATGCCCAAGATTGGTGCTCTCGGCCGCATCCTCGGTCCCCGTGGTTTGATGCCGAACCCCAAGACTGGCACCGTTACTATGGAAGTTGGCAAGGCTGTCCAAGAGGCCAAGGCCGGTAAGATCGACTTTAAGGTCGACAAGTTTGGTATCATCCATACTGCCGTTGCCAAGTGCTCTTTCGATAACAACAAGATTGTTGACAATGCTCGCGAGGTGCTTCAGGCTATCATCAAGCTGAAACCTTCTGCCGCAAAGGGTACCTATGTGAAGAGCATTACCCTCAGCAGCACCATGAGCGCTGGCGTGAAAGTTGACACTAAAGCCGCTACCCTGTAACCTTTAATTTATTGAAATCATTATGAGAAAAGAACTTAAAGACCAGCTGATTGACCAACTGTGCGAAGAGATTAAGTCCTATCCCCTTATCTATATTGCTGATATGGGTGGTTTAGACTCTGTGCAGACGAGCAAACTGCGTCGTGCTGCTTTCCGCAAAGAGGTCAAGTTGGAGGTCGTAAAGAACACTCTGCTGATCAAGGCTATGGAGAAGACCGGAATGGATTATTCCGAACTCTTCCCTGTGATCAAGGGTGAGACCGCCATAATGCTTTCTAACACCAACAATGCTCCAGCAAAACTCATCAAAGAGTTCCGTGCAAACGAGAAAGGTGCTAAGAAACCCATCCTCAAGGGTGCCTATGTTGAAGAGTGTTTCTATATTGGCGAAGAGAATCTCGAGGCGCTTGTCAATATCAAGTCCAAGAACGAGCTCATTGCCGACGTGGTTGCTCTCCTGCAGTCCCCTGTCAAGAATGTCATTTCTCAGCTCCAGTCTGGTGCCAATACCATCACTGGTGTATTGAAAACATTAGAAGAGAAAGCCGAATAAGCTTCAAACCATCGGGCCGGACCCCGCTAAAAGTCCAACAAAAACAACAAATTAATTTAGTAAAAACACATTAAAAACAATAAAGTCATGGCAGACATCAAAGCTATTGCTGAAGAATTAGTAAACTTAACCGTTAAAGAAGTAAAAGAACTTGCAGACGTTCTGAAAGAAGAATATGGTATCGAACCTGCTGCTGCTGCTGTTGCAGTTGCCGCTCCTGGTGCTGCTGCTGGTGCCGCTGCAGTTGAAGAGAAGACCTCCTTCGACGTTATCCTGAAAGGTGTTCCTGATGCTACCAAGAAACTGGCCGTCGTTAAGGCTGTCAAGGATCTCGCTAGCCTGGGTCTGAAAGAGTCCAAGGAACTCGTTGACGGTGCTCCCAAGACCGTTAAGGAAGGCGTTAGCAAGGACGAGGCTGACTCTCTGAAGAAGGCTCTCGAAGAGGCTGGTGCTGAAGTAGAGGTTAAATAGTTTGAACCATCCTAACACCATGAGGAATAGGGCCTCCGGTATTTCCGGAGTGCCTATTCCTCTTTGCTGTGCAAACTTGTTTTCTGTATCATGATATACAGATAATCAGTTAAATAGTTCGCCCCATCATCTCTCGTTCCTATCGAGCAGTAGCATCTTTAACAAAGTTTATAAACGTACTAGTTCAAATAAAATTTAAGTCCCTTGGCTAACAATCAACCTATCGAAGTAGTAAATTTTGCATCTGTACGCAAATACGAGTACCCGGACTTTCTTGATATTCAGCTTAAGTCTTTCAGAGATTTTTTCCAGATAGAGACAAATCCTGACAATCGTTTAGAAGAAGGATTGTATAAGGTTTTTAAAGAGAATTTCCCGATTTCAGATGCACGTAACAATTTCACGTTAGAGTTTCTGGATTATTTTATAGACCCTCCGCGCTATTCCATTGAGGAATGTATCGAGCGTGGCCTGACCTACAGTGTTCCGCTGAAGGCCAAACTGAAGCTCTCCTGCAATGACCCAGAAAACGAAGATTTTCAGGCTATCGAACAGCCCGTCTATCTTGGCATGATTCCCTATATGACGCCCAAGGGCACCTTCGTAATCAATGGCGCAGAGCGTGTTGTGGTTTCTCAGCTGCACCGTTCGCCTGGCGTTTTCTTTGGTACTTCATACCATTCCAACGGTACGCAGCTTTATTCGGCCCGTATCATTCCCTTTAAGGGTTCATGGATGGAGTTCACCACGGATATCAACAACGTCATGTACGCCTATATCGACCGTAAGAAGAAGCTCCCCATCACTACTCTGTTGAGGGCTATCGGCTACGAGACCGATAAGGACATTTTGGATATCTTCAATCTTGCTGAAGAGGTGAAGGTGTCCCGCGCCAATCTGAAGAAGGTTCTCGGTAAGCAGTTAGCAGCTCGCGTGGTCGACTCCTGGACCGAAGATTTCGTTGATGAAGACACTGGTGAGGTCGTTTCCATGGAGCGTACCGATACCGTTATAGAGCGTGACAAAGAGCTTACCGAAGACGATATCGAAAAGATTCTGCAACTCGATGTCAAGTCCATCCTCGTGAAAGTTGAGGATCGCGACGGCATCGACTATTCAGTCATTTATAATACGCTGAAGAAAGATACTTCCAACAACTCCAAGGAGGCTGTGGAGTACATCTATCGTCAGTTGCGCAATGCCGAACCCCCAGACGAGGAGACCGCCCGCGGCATCATTGAGAAGTTATTCTTCTCTGATAAGCGCTATGACCTTGGCGATGTGGGTCGTTACCGTATCAATACGAAACTCAATCTCGATATCCCCGACACTACCCGTGTCCTTACCCAGACTGACATTACAGAGATTATTAAATATCTTATTCAGTTGATCAACCAGAAGGCCGATGTGGACGATATAGACCACTTGTCCAATCGTCGCGTTCGTACCTCTGGCGAGCAATTGTATAATCAGTTTGGCGTGGGTCTTGCCCGCATGGCCCGAACCATCCGTGAACGCATGAATGTGCGTGACAACGAGGTTTTCACTCCCACTGAGCTTATCAATGCCAAGACCCTCTCGTCGGTCATCAATTCTTTCTTCGGCACCAATCAGTTGTCTCAGTTTATGGATCAGACGAACCCGCTGGCCGAGGTGACACACAAACGCCGTATCTCTGCCTTGGGTCCCGGAGGTCTTTCTCGTGAGCGTGCAGGCTTTGAGGTCCGCGACGTGCACTACACCCACTATGGTCGTCTGTGTACCATTGAGACACCTGAAGGTCCTAACATTGGTCTTATCTCCTCTTTGGCCGTTTATGCCCGTATCAATGAACTTGGTTTCATAGAGACTCCGTACCGTCGTGTTGTCAACGGACGTGTGATGATGGATGAAGAACCTGAGTACTACACCGCAGAGCGTGAGGAGAACAAGACTGTTGCGCAGGCCACTACTCGCATAGACGAACAGGGTAATATCCTCGAAGCTCGTGTGAAGGCTCGTAACCAGGCCGACTTCCCCATTGTTTCTTCTGACGAAGTGGACCTTATGGACTTAGGCTCCAACCAGATTGCTTCTATTGCGGCATCTCTCATCCCGTTCTTGGAGCACGATGACGCCAACCGCGCATTGATGGGTTCGAACATGATGCGTCAGGCTGTTCCCCTGCTCAATCCCGAAATACCTATTGTTGGCACGGGTATCGAGAAATCGGTGGCCGAAGACAGCCGCGTGCTTTTAAATTCGCTTGGCGATGGTGTTGTAGAGTATGTCGACTCCACCAAGATTGTCATTCGCCATAACCGTACTGAGAAAGAGCGTCTCGTTTCCTTCGACGACGATATTCACGAATATAAGCTGACTCGATATCAGCGTACCAACCATTCCACCTCCATCAATCTGCGACCCATCGTGCGCAAGGGTGACAAGGTGAAGAAAGGACAGGTTCTTTGTGAGGGTTATGCCACCCAAGGCGGCGAGCTGGCTCTCGGACGCAACATGATGGTTGCATTCATGCCCTGGAAGGGTTATAACTTTGAGGACGCAGTCGTGATTTCTGAGCGTGTTGTGCGTGAGGATATCTTCACTTCTGTTCATGTCGAGGAGTATACCCTTGAGGTTCGTGAGACCAAACGCGGTCCTGAGGAACTCACACGTGATATCCCCAATGTCAGTAGTGATGCTACCAAAGATCTTGACGAGAACGGTATCATCCGCATTGGCGCAGAAGTTAAGGAGGGCGACATCCTTATAGGTAAAATCACACCTAAGGGTGAGTCAGACCCCACTCCGGAAGAGAAACTGCTTCGCGCTATCTTCGGCGACAAGGCTGGCGATGTGAAGGATGCTTCCCTTAAGGTGCCTCCTTCGGTTCGCGGTGTTGTTATCGACAAGAAGCTCTTTGCCAAAATCATTCGTGACCGTAAACAGCGTGCCCGCGAGAAAGAGCTGCTGGCAAAACCTGAAGAAGAATACAACAACGAGTTGCTTGAGCTCAAGGAGAAACTGGTTGACCGTCTGCTCATCATCCTTGCCGGCAAGACATCAAATGGTGTCTACACCAATCACAAGGAAGAGCTTATCCCCAAGAAGGCCAAGTTCACTTCAAAGGCCCTGAAGGCTATTGACTATACTGAAGTCAGCCCCAATAAGTGGACTTCGGACAAAGAGACCAACAACCTCATCAAGGACTTGTTGAACAACTATAATATTAAGAATCGCGAAATCAACGGACGTTTCACCCGTAATAAATTCGCTCTTACTGTCGGTGACGACCTGCCCACTGGCATTGTCCAGATGGCCAAAGTCTATATTGCCATGAAACGTAAGCTGCGCATTGGTGATAAGATGTCTGGTCGTCATGGTAACAAGGGTATTGTGTCCAAGATTGTCCGTGCCGAGGATATGCCGTTCTTGGCTGATGGTACCCCTGTCGATATCGTGCTGAATCCTCTGGGTGTGCCTTCGCGTATGAATCTGGGTCAGATTTACGAAACCGTCCTTGGTTGGGCCGGTAAGAAGCTCAACAAGCGTTTCAAGACCCCCATCTTCGATGGTGCTACTCTGGAGCAGATCAATGGATATATGCGCGAGGCTGGCTTGCCCGAAAATGGACGTACCTACCTGTATGATGGTGAGACTGGTGACCGCTTTGACCAGCCCGCAACGGTAGGCTATATCTACATGTTGAAGCTGCACCACATGATTGACGACAAGATGCACGCCCGTAGCATTGGACCCTATTCCCTCATCACTCAGCAGCCCCTTGGTGGTAAAGCCAACTTTGGTGGTCAGCGTTTCGGTGAGATGGAGGTTTGGGCTCTCGAAGCCTTTGGTGCTTCCCACGTGCTGCAAGAAGTCCTCACCGTCAAATCCGACGATGTCATGGGACGTGCCAAGGCCTACGAGGCAATCGTCAAGGGCGACAATATGCCAGTACCCGGCATACCGGAGTCCTTCAACGTGTTGGTTCATGAACTCCGCGGCTTAGGCTTAGAGGTAACATTTGATTAATTCGGAATTAAGTTTTCAGTAACAAAATCTATGTTCTTAATTCTTAATTGATAATTATAATAAGATGGCTTTTAAACAAGATTCACAGATAAGGAATGATTTCAATTCGATAACCGTTAGTCTGGCTTCCCCCGAGTCGATTAAGAAACGCTCTTACGGAGAGGTGACCAAGCCCGAGACTATCAACTATCGTACCTATAAGCCCGAACGCGACGGTCTCTTTTGCGAGAGAATATTCGGACCAACGCGCGACTGGGAGTGCCATTGTGGTAAGTACAAACGTATCCGTTATAAGGGTATCGTGTGCGACCGCTGTGGTGTAGAGGTTACCGAGAAGAAGGTGCGTCGCGAGCGTATGGGTCATATCGAACTCTGCGTACCTGTAGCTCACATCTGGTTTTTCCGTACCCTCCCCAATAAGATTGGAACCCTTCTCAACATCCCCAGCAAGAAGTTGGAGCAGGTGATTTATTATGAGAAGTATATTGTTCTGCAGGCAGGTAAGGCTATGCTTAACGAAATGCCTGTACACAAACTAGACCTTTTGGCCGAGGAAGAGTACTACGCTATTCGTGAGACTTTGCCCGAAGGCAATGACCAGTTGGAGGATACAGACCCCGATAAGTTCATTGTTGGCACAGGTTCCGAAGCCCTTTATAAGCTCCTTTGCGAGATAGACCTCGATCAAATTAGCTACGAGCTCCGCGACCGCGCCTCCAAAGAGACCTCCAACCAGCGTAAACAGGAAGCTCTCAAACGTTTGAACGTTGTTGAGTCTTTCCGTGAGAGCCGCAAGAATATGCAAGCACGTGGTATGGATAACCGCCCGGAGTGGATGATAATGACCATTATCCCTGTCATTCCTCCCGAGCTGCGTCCCCTCGTTCCCCTAGATGGCGGTCGTTTCGCCACCTCTGACATCAACGAGCTGTACCGTCGTGTAATCATACGCAACAACCGCTTAAAACGTCTTTTCGAAATCAAGGCCCCTGAGGTCATCATGCGCAACGAGAAGCGTATGCTGCAAGAGGCCGTAGACTCCCTCTTCGACAACAGCCGAAAGGTGTCCAGCGTTCGTTCCGATAACAACCGTTCCCTGAAGTCTCTCTCCGATTCACTGAAGGGTAAACAAGGTCGTTTCCGTCAGAACTTGCTGGGTAAGCGTGTCGACTACTCGGGCCGTTCCGTCATTGTTGTCGGACCCGAACTCAAGATGCACGAATGTGGTCTGCCCAAGGACATGGCCAGCGAGCTGTTCAAGCCGTTTATCATCCGCAAACTTCTTGAGCGTGGTTTGGTTAAGACTGTCAAATCTGCCAAACGTGTCGTAGACCGCAAAGACCCTGTGGTATGGGAAATCCTTGAGAATATTTTGAAGGGACACCCCATCATGCTCAACCGTGCACCAACCCTGCACCGTCTGGGTATTCAGGCTTTCCAACCCAAATTGGTTGAAGGAAAGGCTATCCGTCTGCACCCCCTAGTGTGTACGGGTTTCAATGCCGACTTTGACGGTGACCAGATGGCTGTCCACGTACCTCTGGGCAATGCCGCCGTTTTGGAGGCTCAGATTCTCATGCTCTCTACCCATAATATCCTCAATCCTGCCAATGGTGCTCCTATCGCAGTTCCTTCTCAGGATATGGTATTAGGTCTTTACTATATGACAAAACCTCGTTATTCAACCGATAACGAACATGTTAAGGGTGATGGCTACCGCTTCTACTCAGCCGAGGAGGTTGTGATTGCATACAACGAGAAGCGTGTTTCGCTCAACGCATGCATTAGTTGCAAGATTGACAATCAGGGTCGTGACGAGTTTGACTATATTAAGACCGACAAGACCTTCATGGAGGTCATTAAGGATAAAGACGGCAACTTGCTCACAGACCGTGATTGTGCCACCGCAGAAGAGAAGGCCGAACGTTGCCGTACGGAGTACGAGATACGCCGCGATGGTGAGGGCAACCCCATTCTTGATGCCAATGGTCACTTCATCAAGACCGACCGCATCCGTACCACTGTGGGACGTGTGATTTTCAATGAGGTTGTTCCCTCGGTCTATGGTTATGTCAACCAGGTGCTTGGCAAGAAGTCGCTTCGTAACATTATCGGTGATCTCTTCACCACTTGCGGCAATGCCGTTACAGCCAATTTCCTCGACGATATCAAGCACATGGGTTATCGTCAGGCATTCCGAGGCGGCCTCTCTTTCAACCTCGGTGATGTTCTGATACCTCCTCAGAAGGAAGAGTTAATTGCCAAAGCCAACGAAGAGGTCGACGAGGTGCTCGGCCAGTATGCCATGGGTCTGATTACCAACAATGAGCGTTACAACCACGTCATTGATATTTGGACCAACACCAACAACCGTCTTACCGAGACGCTCATGCGTCAACTTAAGGCCGACAATCAGGGTTTCAATCCTATCTTCATGATGTACGACTCCGGTGCTCGTGGTAGTAAGGAGCAGATTCGTCAGCTTTCCGGTATGCGTGGTCTGATGGCTAAACCTCAGAAAGCAGGTGCCGCTGGCAATGAAATTATTGAGAACCCCATTCTTTCTAACTTTAAGGAAGGTCTTTCTGTGTTGGAGTACTTCATCTCTACTCACGGTGCTCGTAAGGGTCTGGCCGATACTGCATTGAAAACAGCAGATGCTGGTTACCTGACCCGTCGTTTGGTGGATGTTGCCCACGATGTCATCATCACCACAGAGGACTGTGGAACTCTCCGCGGACTTCCCACCACGGCTCTTAAAAAGGGAGACGATGTGGTTGTGACTCTTGCGCAGAAGATTTTAGGACGTACTTCGGTCCATGATATCTACCATCCGCACACAGGCGAACTTATCGCTCGTGCTGGAGAGGAACTTACGGAGGAAATCTGTAAGGTTATCGAAGAGTCTCCCATCGAGGAGGTCGAGATCAGATCCGTCCTCACCTGCGAGGCCAAACATGGTGTTTGCGCCAAGTGCTACGGCCGTAACCTGGCCACTGGCAAGATGGTGCAGAAAGGTGAGTCTGTCGGTGTCATCGCTGCCCAGGCTATCGGTGAGCCCGGTACTCAGCTTACCCTACGTACCTTCCACGTCGGTGGTGTTGCCGGTGGTAACATCGGTACGAACAATAGCATTGTAGCTAAGTACGAAGGTCGTCTCGAAATCGATGAACTCCGTTCCATTCCTTATACTGATAAGGATGGAAACAGTTACCATATTGTCATGGGTCGTTCAGCAGAAATGCGCATCGTGGACGAAAATACCCAGGTCACTCTTTCCTCCGCTCTACTGCCTTACGGTTCGCATCTGTTCAAGATGCCCGGTGAGCATGTTGCCAAGAATGACAATATCGCCGAGTGGGACCCCTACAACGCCGTTATTATGTCCGATGTCGCCGGTCGTGTCAATTTCGAAAATGTGATCGAGAATGTCACCTACCGTGTCGAGTCCGACTCCCAAACAGGCTTGCAGGACAAGGTCGTTATCGAGTCGCGTCAGCGTACGAAGAACCCCACCCTCAACATTGTCGACGATGAAGGCAATGTTCTTAAGGTCTATGACCTTCCCGTCAGTGCCCATATCGGTGTTGAGCAGGGCCAGCAATTGAAGGCTGGTGATGTCATGGTCAAGATTCCTCGTAGTTTCGGTAAAGCGGGCGATATCACGGGTGGTCTGCCGCGTGTTACAGAACTCTTTGAGGCCCGTAACCCGTCCGACCCAGCCATCGTGGCAGAAATCGACGGTATCGTTTCCATCGAGAAGAAACTTAAGCGCAACAATCGTCAGGTTACTATTACCAGCAAGACTGGCGAACAGCGTTCGTATCTCATACCTACCTCCAAGCAGATTCTGGCTCAGGATAGCGACTACGTCAAGGCTGGTACACCTCTCTCCGATGGTGCTATCACTCCCGCCGACATCCTCGCTATCAAGGGACCCATGAAGGTGCAGGAATACATCGTCAACGAGGTGCAGGAGGTCTACCGTCTCCAGGGCGTTACCATCAACGACAAGCACTTTGAGGTGATTGTCCGTCAGATGATGCGTAAGGTGCAGATTGAGGATCCGGGTGACACACGCTACCTCGAAGGCGAATTGGTCAACAAGATTGACTTCCGCGAGACCAATGATGCCATTTTCGGCATGAAGGTTGTTGAGGACTGCGGTGACAGTGAGAATCTCCGCAACGGTCAGATTATTACTGCCCGTCAGCTCCGCGACGAGAACTCAATCCTCCGTCGTCAGGACAAGACTCTCGTTACAGTCCGCGAAGCCAAACCTGCTACCTCCAAACAGATTCTTCAGGGTATTACCCGTGCTTCGTTGCAGACCAAGAGCTTTATCTCTGCTGCTTCCTTCCAGGAGACTACAAAGGTACTCACCGAGGCTGCCATCAACGCTCGTCAGGACTTCCTCGAAGGCATGAAGGAGAATGTCATCGTCGGTCACCTCATTCCTGCCGGTACGGGTCTGCGTGAGTATGAGAATCTTATCGTTGGTAATATCAACGACTTGGAAAACGCTAATAAGTAATAACTATAAAGACATTCTATCTATGGCTAATAATAAACCACAGGACTTGAAACTCAACATCGACCCCGAGGTGGCGAAGGGCATATATAGCAACCTTGCTATTATCTCCCATACCCCCGCCGAAATCGTCATCGATTTCGCTCAGATGTTGCCCGGTGCCGATGGTGCTAACATCCGCTCCCGCGTTATCATGAATCCTATTCATGCCAAACGGCTGCTTAGTGCTCTTGCCGACAATATCCAGAAGTATGAGCGTAATTTCGGCACCATTACGGAACCCCGCACCCCTGCCCCTGAGGGCGACACTGTCCCTTATGACATCCTAGGCAAGGCCTAATCCAAATTGCCTTACTATAAACGGAGAGGCCACGGCATTTGCTGTGGCTTCTCTGTTTATTCTCTGTTTATTATAAGGAATAGTTAGTTACGAATCACGACAACCTTTCCGTCGTTTTCTAGTTTGACTATTCGACTACTTGGCTGTGGGGGATGAGAAAAACTCACGTCATTGGGGAGTGAATAATCCACCCGCTCCATTAGGGCGTGTTCTATATCGTCGTAGCAGGTAGGGGATGGCCTTCCTGAGAAGTTGGCAGAAGTGCTTACAATAGGATGTCCTAGTCTTTCCAATAAGGCTTGGCAGAAATCAAACTTAGGAATTCTAACACCGACAGTTCCATCGTTGGCTGGCAGATTTTTCGCAATAGTTGTCATTAGATATTCTTGTGACACAATTACTGTGGTGGGACGTTGGCCGTGCAGCAGAAGTTCTTTTGCCTTCGGGGGTAGGGTGGGGGAGAGCATCGCCTCGGTGGCCAGCACCAGCATTGATTTGTTGTGGTCACGCTCCTTGATGGCGTAGAGTCGCTCGACGGCTTCAGCACAACAGGCATCGCAACCAATTCCCCAGATGGTGTCCGTCGGATAGAGTAGCGTCCCCCCTTGCTTAAGGGTCGCTAATGCTTTATCTATTAAATCTCTCTTCATATTTCTCATTCGTTAAAAATCAATGCAAAGATACAATTTATTCAGAAAATTTCGTATCTTTGCAAGATAAAATATTAGGAAGAGATTCTAATGATAAAATTTAATATATTAAAAACTAAAAAATTACAATTATGAAAGGACATCCAAAAGGTCTAATCGCTGCGGCGCTGAGTAATATGGGTGAGCGTTTTGGCTACTATATTATGAATGCAGTGCTGGTGTTGTTCCTTTGCTCCAAATTCGGCTTAGCCGAGGAGAAGGCAACATTGATTTACTCCATTTTCTACATGGGTATCTACATTCTGAGTCTTGTGGGCGGTATTATCGCCGACCGAACCCAGAACTACAAGGGCACTATCCAGTCGGGACTGTTGGTAATGGCAGCAGGTTATGTCATTCTCTCCATCCCCATTCTGGCAACCTCATCCAATATTGGTTGGCTGCTTCCCCTCACCTGTGTAGCCCTGTTTCTGATTGCTTTCGGCAACGGTCTCTTCAAAGGCAATCTTCAGGCAATTGTCGGCCAGATGTATGACAACTTCGAGGCAGAAGCCGCAAAAGAAGGTCCCGAAGCCCTTCGTGTGGCCAAAGGCAAACGCGACAGCGGTTTCCAGATTTTCTATATGTTCATTAATGTGGGTGGCCTTATCGCTCCCTTTGTAGCCCCCCTGCTTCGCAGCTGGTGGCTGGGACAGAACGGGTTTGAATACAATGCCGACCTCCCCGCACTCTGCCACGGTTTCATTGCCGAAGGTGCTGCATTGGGTGCCGATGCCGTCACTAAGATGACTGAGCTTTTTGCCTCAATGAACGTGCAGCTTCCTGCTGACATTGCTGCTGCTCAGGGCGTCTGCCAGGACTACCTCAACGTCTTCAACACGGGTGTCCACTACTCCTTCATTGCCTCTGTTTGCGCCATGCTCATCTCCCTCACCATCTTCCTCTGCACCAAGAAGAAATTCCCCACACCTGCAAAGAAATCCGCTGTTGCCAGTGTTGAGTATACTGCCGAAGAAAAGCTGGCCATGGCCAAGGAACTCAAACAGCGCCTCTATGCTATGTTTGCCGTCCTTATCATTGCCGTCTTCTTCTGGTTCTCCTTCCATCAGAATGGTACTTCAATGTCCCTCTTTGCTCGTGACTTTGTCAATACTTCTGTGCTGCCTCCCGAGGTATGGCAGGCCGTCAACCCCTTCTTTGTCATCATCCTCACCTTCCCCATCATGTGGTTCTTTGAGGGTCTCACACGTCGTGGCAAGGCCATTTCCACTCCCAAGAAGATTGCCATCGGTATGGCCATCGCAGGCTGTGCATACCTCTTTATGACTATCTTCTGCAAGATTAATGCCTATCCTTCGGCTACCGATTTCCGTGCACTCCCCGTCGAGGAGGCCGCTGCTATGAAGGCTGGTGCCTGGGTGCTTATTGTGTACTACTTCTTCATGACCGTTGCCGAGCTGTTCATCAGCCCGCTGGGTCTGAGCTTTATCTCCAAGGTCGCTCCCAAGAACCTCCTCGGTCTCTGCCAGGGTCTGTGGCTTGGTGCCACCGCTGTGGGTAACGGCTTCCTTTGGATTGGACCTCTGCTGTATAACAAGTTCCCCATCTGGACTGCATGGATCGTCTTCATGAGTGTATGCTTCCTTTCCATGGTTGTCATGTTCTGCATGGTCAAATGGCTGGAGCGTGTCACGGGAGAAACCAATGTTCCGGTAGAAACTAAAGAAGAAGCTTAATAGACCTTCCTCTATTCGGAAGTCGATTATTGGCCCTGACCAATAGAATAAGAGCCGGCGGTTAGCCGGCTCTTATTCTTTCAATTACCTCCATTCCAGGAATGCTATAAAGCATGGTGCAACCTTGCTAGGGATAAAGAGTTGTTTCCTGATGCGATTCGGTCGCGGCAATGCCCATCCCGCCCATTCTTACGATCCCCGTCCTATATCTCCCAGGGCCACAGCAACCATAAAAGTGCCCCGTCCATACCGCAGAAAACCAAACCAATCCCCAGACTTCTTCAAAAAAATATTTTCATATTGGGTGTTACTTTTTCGTTTTTTTGCGACTAATATTAATAGAGAGGGACGAAAACTGCCCGACCCAATCGGTCCGCAGTCCGTCCCCGGAAAATGACGAGAAATATATATGAAGCACCGCGCCGGACAACATCACGCTCCCAAAACAAGGCATCCCCTGTTTACCCTGCTGAGGTTTGATACGCTCCGCGACGACGACAACCGAGAGTTCCTTGATATGCTCTACCGCAGCCGACACACCATCTTCCAAATCTGCCTCCACTTCACCGACCAATCCCCCGACGCCATACGCGACCTCTACCAAGAAATCGCCTGCAACCTTTGGGAGGCCTGGCCACGCTTCCGAGGCGACAGTAGCACCGACACCTGGGTACGCCGCATCGCCCTCAATGTCGCCGTCACCGAGGTTCGCCGCCATGCCAAGCAGCCCAGTTTCGTACCCCTCGAGGACTGGATGTACGACACCATCGCCGACCCGGAGACCGCTGTACCGCCTGACTACTACCGCCTCCTCTCCGCCCTCGAACCCGACGAACGCGCGCTCATTTACTTCCGACTCGAACAACTCTCTATCCGTGAAATTGCTCAAACCCTCTCCACCACCGAAGCTGCCGTCAAACAACGCCTCTACCGCCTCCGCCAAAAGTTAAACGACCTCAAAACAACAGAAGATGAATAATAATACCATTCAACAAGTCAATAAAGAGTCGACGACACAACCTCTCAGCAACACCATGCCAAGCGCAGCGCAGTGTGGTGAAGAGGGCAAACATGCAAACACGTCAACACGCATTGACGCATTCGAAGAAGAACCCACCTTCGCCGACCTCCAGCCCTTCTTCGATGCCCAATCACGCCGCCTCGACGACATCCTCCGTCGTCCAGAGGCCCGCCCCCAAACCCTCAACATTCGCCATGCCCGCTCCTTCCGGGTCCGCCTGTTCCATGCCTGGGGCATCCTCGCCCTCTATAGCGTTGCTGCCGCCATCTATTGGGGCATCAGCCTCTGGCATTACCAGTTCGACATCTACTTCCGCATCTACACCCTCTTCCTCGAAGGCTGCCTCCTCTTCCTCGCCGTCGACACCGTCAGCACCGCCATTGCTATCCTCCGCCACGACCCCGCCACGACCCCCTTCGACCGCATGCTGCGCTATTCCCGTCGTTTCGGCATGCGTCCCCTCTACCTCCCTCGGAAGCCATCGCGCCTCGCCACCCTCATCGCCCACCTTCGAGCCCGATGTAAAGCCATCGCCTCAGCCCCAAGAACTCCCCATTCTCAATTTTTAATTCTCAATTCTCAATTCTCAATTCTCAATTCTCAATTCCCCATTCTCAATTCTCAATTCTCCATTCTCAATTTAAAGCGTACCGCCTCCATCGGTATTGCTGCCTCCTTCACCCTCATCTTGGTTTCCTGCGCCCCCACCGTTGGCGACGGCAACACCATAACGCAGAGCCACCCGACCCGTATCGAGGCCGTTGAGAACGTCACAAACATAGTAAACAATTTATGAAGAAATCCTGGTTCATAACCATCCTCTACTGCCTCCTTCTTCTCGGGGGGGGAGGAGCTGTCCTGCTCATTCCACGAGTCGTCCCCTTCGACCAGTGCAGCGACGTGTACAAACGTTACGCAGACATGGATGGTGTTGATGCAACGTTTATAAAGGATTACAAAGTCAACGATACTGTCAGGGTCTCAGTTACACTTCTTCAGGCAAATGATTCTGCATGGCCTCATCTGACCGATGATTTCAACGCCCAACTCCCCCCCGATATGCCCCCTCCCCCGCCAAATACTGTCGGCTTTTGGTATGCTCCGCATGACAACTACTCCCTTCCGATGGACACTATTTTGACCAACAACGACATCATCGCCATATCATACGACATCCGTACAATAGCATTATTTCATATAAAAACAGAGAAACAAATTGATGCAATATTGTATCACAAAATTTCAACAAGAAAAAACAATCAACAAAATGAGTAAAAAAGTTTTGTCAGTGGCACTCATCGCAGTGCTGGCAACGATGGCAGTCAGTTGCCAAAAGGAAAGATATCATTGGTAATCGAACGAATAAAATTTACTTCTAATGAACTCAACGATGTAGAAACTTGGGTAAAAGGAAATCCTGAAGTTCGAATAGTACTTGCCCACGGTACTGTGGACGGCACCCACGCCAATAAGATGCATAATGCCGTATACGAGCCATCTCATAGGTCCGATATTGAAGATTGCTGGTGGAATTGTGGAATTCTATTATCAGCGAGTTGGAATCTTAGTTCGTCGGGCTCTTGTTTGAAAATCTTTTTTGCAGAGAATGACGTAATTAATATTACGAAGTATACTTTAACAACTAATTATGAAGATAAACTGATGACCTTTAATGACACCACTAGTACAACCACAAACCAGGGGCTAGGAACCCTTAAGTTTGGTGGTACGTTTGAATTTCTTTCTAATGATGAATCAGGACAAACGGAAATGAAATTTTGGGATGCTACAAAGACCTATCAAATTGGAGGAATCACATTCGAAATAGAATAAACTAAATGTTTAATTAAAAAAGATTTGTTATGAAAAAAGTATTTGTTTTACTATTTGGTTGCATACTTGCAATTACTTTTTCGGCATGCCAGAAAGATAAAGATGAACATCATGAGTTCAAAGCCAAAAGCACTCACACCCATGGGCATATAACGTCGAATACGGCAACGTTCATACTGCAAAAACAAGCTGATGGAAAATATAAGTATATTCTCAATACGGACTTCTCTAATGAAGCAGGGATTTATGTCGTAATTGGTGATCAAGATGGTCCTTTCTATAATAGCCATTTTAATCTGGCTGATATGAAGCAATGCGTTTACTCCGATGGATTCTATGGCCAAGTCGAATGCCTTAATGCCAACATGTCAATTGACTCATACAAATACGGGGGCAAAGGTAAAGGTTTTGTTCAAGGATCATTTTCAGCCACTTTTTACCGTGATAGTTTTATAGATGGTTCGGTTGTATGTTACGAGAACGATACAATAAGGATAACCGATGGGAAATTCTACATTACCATAGACGATGAGCAGTAGTCGCCGTAGTGTAGAGTGGTCTTGTATCTAGTGGTTGGTAATCCAGCCTGGCCTTGCTTTTTAAAATATTTGGCTCTAGTTTAATATAAGACTGATTTTTTACAGCCTCGAAGAGGCTGAATCTCAGTAACACCGTACAAGCGTAGCGCAGTGCGGTGACGGAATAAACTCACTCCTAGCGTCCCGAAGGGACGCGACATTGAGACCGTTTGGCAAAAATCAGTCATATGTTGTACTAGAGCGAAATATTTGCGATTTGGAAATTTATGCGTACCTTTGCCCCGTGAATGTAGCCAAATCCGCAACAACGTTATGAACTAATACTAATACTTTTAAAAAAAATGTATATGAAAAGAATCTGTGTACTTTTTCTATTGTTTCTGTGTGCTCGGGCACTGGGACAGAGTTTTGTGTCTAACGGCATTGTGTACGGTATCACCTCAGGACAGACCGTCGAGGTGCTGCCGTACTTCGACATGCTGAATAGTGCCTACAGCGGAGCCATCACCATCCCGCAGACGGTGGAGCACGACGGCATCACCTACACTGTGACGGCTTTGGCCGAGTCGGCTTTTGAAGGTTGCGGCAATGTCACCAGCCTGACGCTGCCCCCAACTGTCCGCATCATCGGGCCGTATTGCTTCTACAACTGTAATTTCACCTCGCTGCAGTTGCCCGACTCGCTGCGTGTCCTCGGCGACCACGCCTTTCTCTATTCTCACATCAATTCGCTGCACCTTCCTGCATGTTTTGAGGAATACGGCAATGCCACTTTCTGGGCACGGAGCCTGACAAGCATCACGGTGGACGAGGACAACCCCAACTATCGCTCCATCGACGGCTGGCTCTACAGCAAGGACAGCCTCACCCTTTGCATCGTGCCCGACGGGGTGACGGGGACCATCAATGTGCCATCGTATGTGAGACATATCGGCACGATGGCCTTTGGCTTCAACAGCCGCACTACCGCAGTGTCGTTGCCTGAGGGGTTGGAAAGCATCGGTGCCTTCGCCTTCAACTGTTGCGCCAACGTCAACAATATCGTCATTCCCTCCACGGTGAGGAGTATCGGCATCTGCCCCTTCTCCTACTGTCCGCAGTTGAGCAATCTCAGCATAGCCAGTGGTAACAGCCACTATGTGACGGACGGCCTGATGCTCTACAGCATCGGCTACGACACGCTTGTTTCCTGCCACAAGTCGGGGGCTACGGTGACGATAAACCCAAACGTGAAAGTTCTCGGTGGCTTCGAAAATAACACCTGGGTAAGAAACATCGACGTTCCGGCAGGGGTGACCGAAATCAGCGACAACTGCTTCAACGGATGCGCTTTTTCCAGCATCGCGCTGCCTGCCCACATGAAAAGGATTGGGGCCCATGCGTTCTCCGAGAACAGCAACCTTGCCCGTGTTGTCATGCCCGAGACATTGCATTCGATGGGCGAAGGGGCATTCTCGTGGTGCGAGGGGCTCACCTCCATTGTGATTCCCGATTCGCTGCGCGTCATCCCGAATGAGGCCTTCAACTCCTGTCCCCAGCTAAGGTCCGTCACCTGGGGCAATTCTGTCGAGGAAATCGGCTATGCCGCTTTCTGGGCAATGGCTGCCGTCAATCTCGACTTGCCGCCGACGTTGAGGAAACTCGACGACCTGGCTTTTGCCGCCTGTGCCAACCACCTGCGCACGGTGACAATACGCAGCCAGCTTGACACGATGGGCGAAGCCATCTTCCGCCATGCCAACCTCAACAAAATCCGTTTCACCGTTGGCAATCCCCCCGTCTCCGCTGGCCAAGGCCCGCTCTACGACATTGGCCGTATTGACAGCATCGCCATCCCCTGCGGCAGCCTGGGTACATGGCTCAATGATGCGTATTGGGGGCAGTTTGCCGACAAACTCGTTGAGGACTGCAATGGCATCGAAGACACGCCGGAAATGGACTTTGCTGTCTATCCCAACCCCGCCTCAAGCCGACTCACCATAGGAGGTGTTGACGGCAAGGGCATGGTCGAACTTGTCAATGCTGCGGGTCAGGCCGTGCTGTTTCATGAAATAAATGGTACCTCCGTCGAAATCGACGTCAGCAGCCTTCCGCGCGGCCCCTACTTCCTGCGTCTCCTTACGTCGGACAGCATTGCAACCCACAAAGTCATTTTGCAATAAGCAGCCGAAAGGGCAAGAGGATGGCAACCGAGCCCGGTTGGGCTACGGCGCTCGAAGGAAGCTTCAGTGCTACACCAACCATACCGTATGGCTAAAGCGGCAGGTGTAGGCAGGGATGCTTATCGCTATCGGCGAGGGTGTCTCATGAGTATCTATTCCCTAATGAGAACTGCTTATATGGACCAAACCTCAAACTACTGGTTAAAAGAAACGAGGGGGTCCTTGACTTATGGGGCACCCTTCACTCTTATTGAGTGTTTGCCTCGGCGAGGCAATCTATAGAAGTCGCCTATAGAATTCAGGTTTCTTGGAGGCAACTCTCATAAATTGCTCCGAAAGGGCAAATACAGATATAACCGTAGGCAACGCCTACATAAAACCAGCATGATACCGGAATGCCACGTAATGGCCAAACGATATTTAGTACTTGCCTTTAAAGAAACCCTTTGGCTGTCTTGATAAGTTCCTCGTCGCACTCTAGCATCTCGGCGATGCGTAGTGCCTCGTGGGGAGCCTCATCGCTCGTGTCAGTCACCAAACTGTAGTCTATAAAGAGGTTGATATTTTGAGCTGACAAAGGAATGTCCACCAATGAGTCCACAAATCCTTTCACACGGAGTCTTCGGCATGGGATACCCAGCTGGCTGTAGTGTGTGGTAATCATTGTTATGCTTTGGCGTTTCTCCATCAAGGTGGCAATGCTTTGTACCAGAGCCTTACCTTCAATGGGGTTGGTGGTACGTGCCGGCTCGTCTATCAGTACTAGTAGGTGTTCGTTCTTGCTGCGTTTAATGACATCGCTGATACGAGTAATCTCTGCTGCATAGCTGCTGAGGCCGTTCATCTCGTTCTGCTCGTCACCGATGCAGAATACAACATCGTCCACCGGCTCCAAATGAGCACTCACCGCTGGCACAGGAAATCCAAACTGATACATCAATTGGGCCACACCCACACTTTTTAGAAGAACCGTTTTCCCAGCCATATTGGCGCCGGTCACAAACGTCACCCCGGGAGTCAGTTCTATGTCGATAGGCTGATAGCGCAGGTGGTGCTTCTCATTGTGTTCGCGCAAACGAGGGTTGAAAAGCCCCTTGAGGTAGATGGTGTTTCCCTCTTCTTCTGGCCGCACCAGTCCCCATCGGCGTGCCAATTCTGCCCGAGCCATGGCAAAGTCGGTATAAGCCATTAATTCCATGGCTGTTGACAACATCTCGGCATAGGGGTGCAGCTCATCGCATAGGCGTGTCTGTACCTGTATTTGTATTTCGTTCTGTGCAGCCAATAGTTCGCTCATGGTCACATCGTCTGCCCCTTTCATTTGCTTGCGGAGCGGCCCTAGTCGGATGTCATAGCTGTCGTAAATGTAGAAGCTGGTTATGCCTGTTTTGTCAGGGTCCAATATATCAAACACTGGTTGAAGATCAGGTATCGTAATCAGGTCATCCAATCCCATTTCTGCCAATGCTTTGCGAGCATGACCGCTGATATATGACAGATTCTTAATTTCAAACAATTCTACCTCTTCCAACACAGTATGGGAGGCCAAGCTTTTCAGCGTGGTATGCAAGTCGTGCAGTTGCATCAATTGATGTCGGAGCAGGGTAATGGGTTTAATCATGGTAGATTCTTTCCACCGCTCTTGGAACAGTTCCACTATGTCCTGTTCACGTTTTAGTAGTTTTTTGTCTGTCAACAATGGCTGTTCATACATTCTTCTCCTTCCAGCCGCTGACATTAGTTCCATGTTTTCGGCCACATACAGCAAAGCCGGAACTTCTTTGGTTTTGTTTTGCAATAGAATACTCATCTTTTGACGTAGTCGGTTTTTTTGGATTCGATTTTAAATAACACGCGCTCAATTAATTTAACCAATTTAAATGCCAATTTGTGGCGGTGAATACGTTCCATCATCATAATATCTCTGTTGTAGCGATGATAGTCAGCAACAACAGCTGGGCGTAATACCGTTCTTAGTACTTTTAATTTTTCATCAATATTTAGTTGCTCATTGGTTTCACTGATTCCATTAGTGTCAAACAACACAACGTCTATATTTACAAACACAGGCTTCACATCATTAAACACTATTACATTCATAAACCATTTCCAGTCCGACACAATTCTAAGACTTTCATCGTATAATCCGTATTTTTCGAACAAATCCAGTTTGATATATGACGAGGGATGGTTAATTGAGCCATTGTAAAAATGCCATAGGTTGATTTTGTCGAGCGAATTAGAGTCCCTGATGATCACCTTGCCATAGTCTTTCAGCAGATTTCCAGTCATAATATCTGGATGTCCATTCTTCTCCACCTCATCTAACATTCTCTTCACTACATCCTTGTCAGTTAGGGAATCGCCACTATTCAGAAATTGTACGTATTCACCTGAGGCCATTTTTATGCCTTTGTTCATGGCATTGTAAATGCCCTTGTCCCTTTCCGATACCCATCTTAGGTTAGGCATGCTGCTATATTGCTTGACCACATCAACACTGCCATCGGTGCTTCCTCCGTCAACAATCACATATTCAAACTCCTGACAGCTCTGCTTCATCACGCTCTCGACAGTCTTCTTCAGACCTTCGACGTTGTTCCAATTAATCGTAATAATTGATAGTTTCATTCTTGTTAAGCATTATTGTTCTCCCAAGATTCTTCCAGGGTTCAAAATGCAAAGATACAAAAAAAAAATGAATAATGCACAATTTGCGTTCATCCCCTAGCGCAGCGGTTTCTACCATGCAATCATCCGCTAGTCCAACGCCGCACCACCTACCCGAGTGTCCTTTTCCTGGCTCATCGCTCATACACTGTTCGAATCCTCTCATTTCAAAAAACTTCCCATCACAAAAAAATCCGTATATTTGCACCTCAAATGTGAACTAGCTAAACGGCACATTTCTTTGATAGATTTGCCTGTACAGTCCATTCTGTACTAACAATTAGGAAAATAATCACCCGATGAAGATCCTCCACACCAGCGACTGGCATCTAGGCCATCAATTTTTCAAGTACGAGCGCGAAGAAGAGTTTCAGCATGCGCTTAACCAAATTGTCGAAATTGTTCGTACCCAACAGCCCGATGCGTTCCTTCTATCAGGCGATGTCTACGACACTCCTGTCCCCTCTACTGCTGCTCAGCATTGTTTCACCCAGTCGCTCCTCGCCATCCATCAGGCTTGCCCATCCATGGCCATTGTTGCTATTGCCGGCAACCATGATGGAAAGTCGTTCCTTAATGTTGCACGTGACCTTTGGACCCTTGCGGGAGTCCATGTTGTGGGGCTCCTCAACGTTCTTAGTCCCAGCCAGGAGGAACTCCAGACTTGTATTGACGATGTGGACTTCCTGGAGCATAAGTTTGACCTTGCCTCTCAGATTGTCCCTGTCGCCAACAAAGGCATTATTGTCGCAGTCCCTCATCTATATGATGCAGCCTACCCATTCCTTTCTGACCCCAATGCCACTGCCGAACAACGTCGCAGGCAGTATTTTACAGCCCTCATGGAATATGTCGCGCGCCACAACCCGCAACACCTCCCGGTGGTTCTTATGGCGCATCTGGCTGTTTCTTCGAGCGATCTCTCTTGGCACGATTTTGGGGTAGTAGGCAATTTGGTCACCACCGATTTGTCTGATTTTGGCACCCAATTCGACTATCTTGCCCTTGGACATATACATAAGTCGCAGAATATGACTTTCCAAGGTCGCCTGGCTCGCTACAGCGGCAGCATCATCCCCATCTCCTTCAGCGAGGATTTGCCCCACACTGTATCTATCGTCAATATTACAGCCGGTGCAACTACTACTGAGGATGTAGAAGAAATACCGATTAATCCTCTTTACGCTCTCCTCACGCTACCAGCGACTCCATTACCATTCGACCAAGCCCTTCAAAGCCTCTCATCCCTCAGTCGTGACCAGAAATGCTACCTTCGTCTCAATGTACGTGTTGACTATGAAAACCCACTTCCACCAGATGCGCTGCTTCAAGTTCATCAGGCATTGAAGGACGCTTCAGCTCGTTTCTGCGAAATCAAGATCGATGCACCCAATCTGGGTACGCAGGTTGGAGACAGAGTCATTTCAGACCCGTCCCAGCTCAGGGGGCTGACCCCTAGCCAAGTGGCCAAGTATGCCAGTGCCGAACCCCTTTCACAAGACGACCTCGATATGTTTGCCGAGGTGGAGCGTCGTCTGAATATGAATGCCGAAAAGGCCAATATGTAAATGCTAAACGCCTTATACTATGATTCTTAAAAAAATCACTATCGCCAATATTGCTTCGCTAGAATACGCTGTGGTAGATTTCACCCAAGGGCCACTGCTCAATGCGGACCTTTTTCTCATCCATGGAGAAACAGGTTCTGGCAAGACCACCATCATCGATGCCATCTGTCTGGCACTTTTCAACAATACGCCACGGCTCAAGTCGGCCCCCGCCAGCAAGCTTACTTTTGGTGCCTATAGCCTTTCCTCCCGCGACACTGCCAATATGCTTCGGCATGGTGCCACCGATGCCAAAGCCGAGCTCGAGTTTGTCGGTAACGACGACAAGGCATATACGGCCCTTTGGGCTGCCCATGCTACTTCAAAGAAAATCAACATCACCCATACCCTTCTTCACGACGGCCTAGAAATTGCCAAGGGCGCCCAGGTGGGCCCGATGATGAGAGATTCCGTCATAAGCATGACATTCGATGACTTCTGTCGCACGGCAGTCCTAGCGCAAGGCGAGTTCTCCAAATTTCTGATGAGCGACGATGGCACCAAAGCCCAAATCCTTGAAAAGCTCACCGCCACTGAACAGTTCACCGAGGTGGGCAAGACTATCTATGCCATTTGGAAAGAAAAAGATGAGGCACTAAAAAGGCTTCAGCTGCAGATGGAAGGCATCCAACTCCTCACGATGGAAGAAATCCAGTCTATTCGGCAAGCTGTAGAACAGGCACAGAATGAACTGTTAGATATTGATTCTAAGATAAAAACACTCACCAGCCATCATAATTGGCTTACGCAGAAATCCACACTTGGGTCCCATTACGAACAAGCTGTCCAAGAGTATCAACAGATGGAGGCACTCTGTAAAGACCCTAATTACATAGCTGAAACCAAGCTACTTGCTGATTACGACCTCTCCCAGCAAGCCATTGCCAGCCTCAGGACTCTCCAAGACAGTAAGTCTAAATCGGCCTTGGCCGACGAAAAAGAAAAGCAGCTGGCTATCCAATTTTCCGAAGCTACAGCCGGACTTGCCTATCAGCACCAACAGCTTAGGATATTAGAAAAGGATTTGGAGTCGGCTGATTCCATGATAGATATGCAGATGCCGCACAAGGATATGTTCGAAAAATCCGCGGCAGTACTCGCCTACCTCCAACATGCTCGCCAGATGATTGCCAGTGCCAATCAGGAACAGGCAAAACAAAAAGACCGTTCCACCAAGCTTACTGCATGTGAGAAGGCGAAAGAGTCTGCCTTAAAGGACAAAGAAAAAGCCCAACGGGAAGTAGATTCCAAAACCCATGAAATCAGTCTGAAACAAAAAGAAATAGATGCGCTTGACGCCCCTGCCATCACCCAGCGTACAAAGGACCTACAACAATTAAACAACGACCTCAACCAAGCAGGTCAGTCTCTTCAAGCTCTTTTTGCCCTCATCGAAAAAGTAGAAGAAGCCGAGCATAATATCTCCATCCTACAAAAAGAAATTTCGGACAGCACCATTCAACTAAACATACTTTTTAAAGAGCAGGAGTCTGCCCAAGAGTCATACAATCAGGCCGAAAAAGCCTACCGTAGTGTCGACCTGGCCTCAACGGAATGGGCAATTCAGGCGCGTGCCATTCTTAGCGATGGCGACATTTGTCCCGTCTGTGGCAATGCCTACAGCACCGCTAAGTTTAACGAAGTCGTTGCCCGTGTCAAGGATGCAGAAGAGTCCAAGCTCATAGAAGCTAGAACTAATAAAGCAAAAGCCGAGAAAGACTACAATGCGATGAACGCCGCTATAGACCAAAAGAAGAAAGATTTAATAAAACAGCAGGACAAAGAACTCCCGCAGATGAAAAATCTTCTCCTGTCGGCATTTCAGAAAGCATCCGCTGACTGTGACAGGGTTGGCATCGACCTCCCCGATGCCTCCCGCAATTCCTACCAAAAGGCCCTTCAGCTGGGGCAACAAAAACGGGCCTCCCTAAAAAAACAGCAGGAGGATAATACCCAAGACCTTAACAGACTCAATGACCTAAATGCCAGTCTCAAGACCTTGAACGAACAACTTGTTCCCCTCAATAAGGCACTTTATTTTGCCGTCGAAACTGTTTCCAAGGCCCAAAATAATTTGGACGATTGCTTTAAGGATATTGAAACAGCCAAACAGAATGTTGTCAACTACACCAATCAGTCTTCTGCTGATATCGCCGCTGCATCTGCTATTATTACTTGGCCCGATTGGAAGAACGAATGGGAACACGACCCAGACGCTTTCGAGAAGCGTCTTAAGAGCGCTGCCTCGGATTACCGTGAGGCCCTGGTTCAGCAGGCTAAACTGAGGCCTCAGATTGCCCAACTCCAATCTCAACTTGATTCTTATGACAGTCAGTGTAGTGCTCTCTCCTTGGCACATCCCCAGTGGACGGCCTCTCCTGCCGACGCTCAGTTCTCCGACCGCCAGTCCGACCGATGGTCCACTCTCACTGTCGAAGCAGCTGCCGTCCGTCAACAGAAAGCGGCTGCGCTCAACGAAATGCAGAAGGCTTCGAGCGACCTTGAGCTGTTCTACGCCAAGCACCCTACAATTGACCATGAGCAGCTCGCAGTCCTTAAAGATTTTCCCGCTACCGAAATTCGTCAAAAGCATGACCTCCAGGACAGCCGTCTCGCGCAGTTGAAGGGTGCCGTTGACTTGAGCAAACAGAATCTAGACAGGCACATCGATGCCAAACCCGCCGACATTGACCTCGACAAGGATGTTGCCACTCTTGCGCAAGAGATTGCCACTCATGGCAAACAGAGGGAATTGCTCTCGCAAGCCATAGGCGGATACAACCAAAAACTCGAAGCCGACAAGCAGAAACAGGAGCTATATGGTAAGAAGCAGATAGAATACGATACCCAAAAAGTAATCCGCGACAAATGGACCCTTTTCAACGATAAGTATGGCGACTCTACGGGCAGTAAGTTTCGCCGTCTGGCACAGCAACTTATCTTCGACCGTCTGTTGCAGTTGGCCAACCAGCATCTCTCGCGCCTTACTGCTCGATACTCACTAAAAACAATTCCTGGCACTCTCACCATCAGCCTCTGCGATGAATACACCCCGGGCTACAGCTCGTCTGTGCACAACCTTTCTGGCGGGGAGTCCTTCATGGTTTCCCTCTCGTTAGCCTTGGCTCTCAGTAGCATGGGGCATGTAGGCATCACCATGGACACCCTCTTTATTGATGAGGGGTTCGGCACCCTCTCCACCAACAATCAAATACGCGTCATGGATCTTCTTCAGACCCTTCAACGCACACAGGGGAAGCGCGTTGGCATCATCAGTCATGTTCCCTACCTCCTTGAGCGCATTCCGGTGCAAATCAAGGTCACCCGCAACCCTGCTGACACCACCAAAAGCTCCATCAGCGTCCTCACCGCCACCACTTGACCCAACAGGTTCCTATGCTAGGACAGTTGTCTAGCATGATAGCGGGCTATCCGCCGATACAACAAAGGGCATCATCCTTTACCGGCCTTGGCCTTCGGTCATTTTTCTAAATAACCGGTGCCATTCAATATAGTTCACCACCATCCAGAGGAACGGCGCGTAGTCGGCTGTGGCATTGATGTGGCTGTCGCGCATTTGCAGCAACTTGGCTGAATCGTATTCTGGCAGCAATTGGGCTGTGTCGGCGTTAAGGGTGTCGACGAGGTATTCTTTTAGCCCATCTCGGAACCAAGCGTTTATGGGTACCCCGAAACCGCGCTTGTGGCGCATGAAAAGCTCATGGGGTACTTCGCGATAAAGAATTTCCCTGAGGATGCTTTTCTGACCCATTTCGGGTTTGTAGAGAATCTCGGATGGGATAATTCTGGAGTATTCGAGCAGTCGGTAGTCAAGCAGAGGGGCTTGGGTGGCAATGTTGCCGCGGACGGAAGCACGATCCATTTTCACACATAGTTCATAGGGTAACACCGTCTTGATGTCAAAGTCGTTGAATGCCCGCATGGCCTCTTTGTTTTGATAGAGGTACTTGCATTGTGGAATAGACTGCTGTATGCTGAGGGCGTCAAAGAGTTCGGCAGGGTTGTATTTGCGGCGGTTGATGTAAAGTGTCTGCACATCGTCGAGTCGCAGCGAGAGGGCCTCACGTTTCTTGCCGCAGAGGTCCAGGAGTCCTGCGGCTGTTTTGCGGAAAATACCAGGAATATTATATACTTTCTGGCGTTTGGCATAACGCAGGTAGCGCGGATAGCCGAAGAAGACTTCGTCGCCGCCGTCGCCACAGAGCGCCCTTGGGGCCTGTCTGCCCACCTGCTCGCATAAGAATGATGTGGGCAGCATGGATGCATCGCCTATTGGCTCGTCGTAATAGTTTTGGAGGTTGGAGAGTATATTGGTGGCATCGCGGAAGGAGAAAAGGAGTCTTTCGCAGGGTATGCCTAGGTGTTTGGCCACTTGTGACGAATAGGAGCTTTCGTCCCAGTTGCTCTCGTTGAAACTAACGGAATAGGCCTTGCAGTCGGCATAGCGGCGTGCATAGGCGGACACCAGCGAGGAGTCTATGCCACCAGAGAGGAAGAGTGCGTATTGTGGCTCGCCTCCCATACGTTTCTCCACAGCGTCGGCAATCAGTTCTTCGCATACCTTTACTGCCTCATCAAAGCTTTTGGGTGCCTGCCGTTGCTGCGTGTTGGCATACAGGTCCCAGTAGCTATGGGTGCTGAAACTCCCGTCAGCTAGATTGTAGATAAAGTACTCTCCGGCCGCCATTTTATGCACCTCTTTGACTATGCTGTTGGGTGCGGGGACATACTGCATGGCGAAGTAGCATTGGCGTGCATAGGGGTCTACGGAGTAACTGTTGCCAATGCATAGGGGCAGCAGGTGCGAGCAAAATTCGAAACCATTCTCCAGCGAATAATAGAGAGGTTTCGAGCCTACCCGGTCTACGGCACCAAATAGTCGCTGGCCATTGGGGTCGTAAATAACAAAGGCAAAGTCGCCATTGATCTGGTGCAAACAATCTACGCCATAGCGGCTGTAGAGTTCCAATAAGACATCCGCAGACTGATTGTAAAATGAACCGTCCAACACGACGGCAGGGGTGTTTGGCTGCATGTCCAAAACCTGCACGGGGCCGCGGTGTTTCAGTTGGGCTATTTTTCTCGAGGCATTCTCATCAGAGTATTGCCGGAGTGTGCCATAAATACCACTCATTGTTTTGTAATTATTAGTGAATATAAAGAATTCAAGTTGGCCACATGCGTCTTGATGGAATAGGTGTTACGTACCCTATAGGCATTCTCCGCAGCAGTGGCAAGGGTTTCCGTCTGGTGATGCAAGAAATGCTCAAATTTGTCGCTGAGTTGTTGCAGGTCGCCAGTGGCATATAGGGTGGCCAGTTGCCCTCCTTGGGTTATTTCCTTAAAGACGGGCAAGTCGTTCACAAAGACAGGCACACCCACGGCAATGGCTTCCACCACGGCCAAACCGAACGTCTCACTATGCGAGCTGTAGACGAAGGCATCCAACTGTCCCAGCAGTTGTGGCACATCGTCGCGCTTACCTAAAAAATGTACCCTATCGTCTAACCCCTTCTCCTTGCAATATTGCACACACCGGTCGTAGTAGGTTGCAAACTGCGACTTCTTCTCGCCGATAAAAAGGAATTCGAAATCAATACCTTTTGTATTCAGTTGCTCTAAAAAGTTCAGGATGAACAATTGGTTTTTCTCCGGCACAAAATTTCCCACCATAGCCATCCGTAGGCGGTGGTTAGGCTTATGCTCAGTAAGGGGGAAACGTGAAAAATTGACCCCGTTGTACACCAGTGCTTGTTTTTTCCGTTGCTTGGGGGACAGATGGTGTACGGCAGCAAAATGTTCCAACTGCTGTTGGCTGACGAAGATCGATTTGGCGCAAAGGGAGAAAGCAAGGCGTTCCATCGATTTGGAACGAGGATTGGTGGCAAATTCATAGCTATGGAAGGTTTCTACCACCGGTGTGCCTAATCCCACGGTGGCTAAACGGGCCAGTAGGGCATCGAATGCACTTTGGGCATGGATGAGGTCTATTTTGTTTGACCGCACTATCTTGCGCAACTGGTGTAGGAAGCGAATGACTTTACCAGAAGGAAGCAAGATGGTGTTGGGGCCTTCTGCAGGCTTCTTGCGGCAGACACACCATGCTTTGTATGGCAGCTCCTTTCCCATCTCCATCACATCGCGCACCAACTGCTCCTTACCCCCATTCCCTAGGCTACCAATCAAATATAGAATATTCATTTCGGGTGTATTCATCGGGTTTCAAGTACGATTAAATAAGGTGAAACGATAAAGGCTTTGAAAACCCAACGTTCAGCAACCCCTTCGGCAGTGTGGGATTGTTGGTTGTCAGGCTATTAACGTTTTTAAGAATCGTGCTCACAATATTAGCCATTGTAATACCTTATTCTTTTAAATGATTATCCGCTATCGTCCGAAATATGAAATCGCGTCTCTCCGAGACGCACTTATGGGGTTGATTCCAATCCCCACACTGCGAAAATCGGAGATTTTCTTGTATGGGGTTATTGAGATTAAGCCTCTCCGAGGCTTCTTCGGTGCAATGCGGATAGTCATTTTTTTTATGTTCACTAAAGCTGCTTTTTATGCTGCAAAAATACAAAAAAAATGGAATATAAAAAGAAAAAAACGCCCAGCTTTCACTTTCGCTATTATCCTGTCTTTATCCTGTGCTTTTGTGGTCAGCGTTCTGCTCAATATAAAAGAGGATAGAAGCGCACGTTTGTGGCCTGTACTTTGCCCCACCGTTACTCCAGTTTTACTCGTGTCTTTATATTACATTTATATTGCCATTAATTTAGTCTTGGATTTGATAAATTAAATCTAATATAAATGTAATGTAAATAATAACTGATGTAGATATCCTGCTTGTCCTCAGCTCATGATTGTAGGGTGGTTGGTTTATATGGTCCTGAACCGGATAAAGTTAGCGGATTGGATTATGGCATAAAGAGTGAGGGTGTCTCAAAAACTCATGGACACCCTCGTTTCATTTAACCACAGTGTGTCATCAAGGTGCCGGTACTTCTGCTGCGGATTGCTTGCGGCAGTATAGGGTGCGTTGTTCGAGGGAGGGGGATAGTACCCAAGGAGCGTCGTCGGGTTCGGGAGAGCCGACGTGGTAGGCATCGAAATCTTCGGGCCATCCCCAAGGCATTTGTCGGAGTTCGTCAGCTAGGACAATGGAGTCCCACGGGCAGAGAAAGATGAAATCGGGTTTGAGCATTTTTTCTTTGTCGAAAAAGTGGAAGTTTTGCACTTGGTGGAAGTTGGAAGAATTGACGGCGTCGAAAGCATATAGGCAGCAGTAGTCAAAAAGAGCAGTGAAAATCACGGATTTGTTGGGTTGGTAGTTGTATTTTTCAAGGATGTCGTAGACGTTGTCGAAGTATTCTTTTTGTTTTGGAGTGATGTAGAGTTCGGAGAAGTATTTATTGCCCTGCGTGAAGTGGCAGGTTTGGTTGGAGTGGTCGTGGTTTTTGGTCTCGTTTGCTATCATTAGGGCGGCCAAGGCGACGACACCGATAAGTACGCGGTTCCATTGTTTGGTTTGTTGGTCTTTTTCATGTTGGAAGTAAAGGAAGAGCCAAGCAATGGTGAAGCATGAGATGCGGCTTCCTAGGGTGGTGTTGGTGCCGACGGCGGCCACGAATGGGAAAATGAGTAGGTAGAGGAAAAGGCAGATGTTGTTTTTGTTGAGGTAATGGCCCCGTTGAGCCTTTTCGGACGACTGCAAAAGAGGGATGAGGATGAGGCTTACGAAGAACATGGGGTGGGCGACGGACGGGTCGCTTTGGTAATGAGTGTAAATGAGTAGGAGTGCAACGTAAAGGATGGTGCCGAAGTATTTGTTTTTTATTGCTTTAGATAGGTAGTAGGCTCCAGTGAAGGCAATGATGACGAAGATGTAGTCGCGGAAGAAGAAGCCGTATTGCTTGACGATGCTGGAACTGTCGTAGTTGTATCCGCTCTTCCCGATATAGCCTGCGGTGAAGAGCATGGCGTCGATTATGTCGCCGAGGTTGCAGACGAAGACGTGTACGTATGCCATGGCGAGGAGTATGCCGGCAATTCCTGCGAGGAGGCTGAAGAGCATGGTTTTGATGTCTTTCCAATAGATGAGTATGATGGCCAGAGCTGTGCAGCCAAGGATGGATAGTCCAGCAGGGATGTATATGAAACAGTCGAGGCAAAGAAAGAACCCGCAGAGGGCGGCGAAGAGGTATTTTGCCCATTTTTTCTGACTATGGAGGAAAAGCATGAAGCAGCAGAGAGCCCAGCAAGCGACAGCGGCATGCATGGGGATGTAACTCATGCTGATAATACTGACGGTATAGTAAAATAGGAAGATGATGGCGAAGTATTTGAGGAAGTTTTTTTTGCCATAGAGGACACAACAAGTGGCTGTCATGACCAGAATGGTAAACCATATAAGTATGCTGGAAGCGAGGTAAGAGTTGACTTTGCTGGTAAGGTCTAGGTATGGGAACCAATGGACTACAATGAGATTCCATTGCGATTTGCCAGTGATGCTGCTAAGGGTGTATCCTTCTTTGAGTTTGAGGAGGAAGTAAGCCTCGTCGTAAGCGGTGAAGAAGCCGTATTTGAGGTTGGCAACGTTGAATATGCTTAGGATAATAAGTCCGATGGCAATGAATGCAAAAGGCCAGTTTTTTAATAGATATTTGCTCATAATTTATATAGTTTGATGGGGTTTGATACTTTATTGGAATGAAGTTTGTAAGGGCTATTGTTTTTTTAGGAGTTTGCGGTAGAGGTCCCTGACGTTGCGGGAAAGGAGGAACATGAGAGGGCGGTTGCGGTAGAAGTTTCGGTCGATGAGTTTGCTGAAAAAACTATTTGGATGGTCGCATAGTGGAATATAGCATTGGCCAGCACATTCTCGAACTATGGGATGGTTGAGGATATGTGAGATGGTTTTGAGGTGTTGTGCAAACGACTCGGCACTCTGAGAGTAGTATTCGTATTTAATGATGGGGTAGCTGACGGCAATGAGTAATTGTTTGCGATAGGATTCAAGTACTTTTTTGTTGTCTTTGATCCATTCGTTATATAGTTTTATTCGGTGTTGGAATAAACTGATAGAAGACTCAAAGGCATTGGGTCTGAATGTGGTGGATGAGTTCCCTTTGGAATATATGATATAGTGGTATAGCGTTTGTGAGAGTGAGCAGGCTCGGGTGATGTGTCTAAATAGTGCGAGATTAAAGATTTCGTCTTCATGCATGGGGATTTTTTCGAATTTGACACCTTGTTCCAATAGAGTGCGAAGGAATGACATCCGAAAAAATTTGGTGGGTAAATAGCCGTATCCATACGGAGAATTCATTAGTACGTTGCAATAGAATTGCTTGAATTCTTCATTTGAATAGATGATTTGTTCTGAGGGTGCATCAGAATCAATTAAGCCAGTGGCTTTAAATTCGAAAGTGAGTCCGAAGAAAGAGACATCAAGTTCCTTTTCCTCTAAAGCAGCTAAGTTTACCTCAACCAAGTTCGATTCTATATAGTCATCAATATCGCAAAAATATAAATAGGCCCCATTGGCTTCTTCCAGTAGTACATTGCGGGTGGCACCTACTCCTTGGTGGGGCAAGTGTATCACGCGAATGCGGTTGTCTTGTTCAGCCAGGTGGTCTAATAGGGTTGCGGTAGAATCGGACGATCCATCGTCGGCAATAAGGATTTCAAGGTTTTGGTAGGTTTGGTTGCGGACCGTGTCAAGACCCTGGGGAAGAAAACGCTGGGCGTTATAAACTGGTATGGCGATGGTCACTAGCGGAAGTTGGCTCATAATTATTTATTTTTGAAATTGTAAAAAACGAAAAATAGTTTATTATTTGAAAAGACTGGTTCAATTGTGTGAGAGTCGGGTGCGGCAAGTGTCGATGACTAGGCAGGCGTTGACGCGGTTGTCTTTGTCGGCGAGGTTGGGAAGGCATTGGGTAAGGTCGTCGAGTGCTTGGGGAAGTGCCCCAGTGTGGAAGAAGGCGAGGCCGCGGTAGTAGAGAATTTCGCTGTTGTCGAGTGTGGGGGAAAGATGGAGGACGCGAGTGAAATCGTCGATGGCATCGATGTATAGGCCTTGGCTGAAGTAAGCGAAGGCACGGAATTGGTAGCAGGCGGCATTTGGTGCAAGGTGGATGCAATGGGTGAGGTCGTCGACGGCAAGGGGATATTGGCCCATACGGTAATAGGCAATGGCTCTGTTGAAGCGGGCTGGTTGGTCGTTGGGGTAGAGGCGGAGCAGTGTACTATAGTCGTCGACGGCTTTGGTGTAGAGTTCGAGAGTGCTGTAGGCATAGGCACGGTCGAAGTAGGGCTTTTTCATGCGAGGGTGCTCTTGGATGGTGTCTGTGAGGAGGGCGATAGCGCGGTTGTAGTCGGCAAGGGCTTTGGCTACGGTGCCTTGTCGGAGGTAGAGTTCGCCACGGTCGAGGTAGTGTTGCGGTTCATTGGGATGGAGACGAATGAGTTGGCTATAATAGGAATAGAGCTTATCGTTGATATGTTTGCAGAGTTTGCTGATTTCGGGGTCTTTGGGTGCGAGGGCAGCTGCACGATGAATGGCGTGGGCAGCCTGGGGAAGATGCCCGGCATCGAGGAATTGGCGGGCCTGGGTGTAGAGGGTGTTGAGTGCCGAGTCGGCAATGGTTGTTTGCCGGAAATTATTTTTGGGGGTGGAGGATTTTTTCTTTTTCATTTTGCAAAAATACGATTTTTTTTCAATTTTTGATTTTTTGAGTTTCTCCAACATCTCCTCACGATTTTGTTTTGAAGACCCAAAAACCAAAGTTCCATTCAAGGTGGTCTCTATTCATTTGTTTTGAGAGCGCAATATTCTCCGCTTTGCGATTGATTGGGGGTGTCCCAATAGTCAAGGACACCCTTGTCTCATTTAACCGGTAGTTTGAGGTATGGTCCCAGGGCAAACACAAGCAAAATTAAAAAATCAGTACGATATCAACATTTGTGACGGAGTTGTCAACAGGTGG
>CAMVMF010000029.1 GCA_947168515.1 uncultured Bacteroidales bacterium | reverse complement strand
TGCCCACATGGGCACAAGGCCACTGGATGTAGTGGGTGCCACCATTGCGGTAGGCATACGCCACCGACACAAAGTCTTCGCCATACTGGTTGCGGACATAATAATTGACATAGCGGTCGGTGCCGCCTCCGGAGTGCCACACGGAGTAAACCTCGTCGGGGCTCACCAAGATTACCACCGAGTCCTTCTCACCGCCTTGCAGTCGGGCCGTGCCGTAGACATAGCCCGAAGGCGACTCCAAGGTCAGATTGGCACCGCCCTGCCAGCCATCGCCGTGTGTGCTCTCCATGACCACCGTCAAGGGACACATCTCTTCGGGGTCGTGGGCTGCCTGGGCCACACGAACGGTGCAGGTCTCGTTTCCTTGGACGAAGGTGAGCGATGCCACACGTTCCTGCCCACTATTGTTCTCTTGGGCCACAAATCGAACCCATCCGGCAGGGTCTAAAGTGTCGGCCGTGACCGTTATCCAGTCGGCGTCCACATTCATCGACCATGCGGCATAATTGCTCCTGTTGACAGCTACCAGAAAGGAATCACACTCACCCAAACGACTGACCGAGAAGGCCGAGTCGCTGACTCGCAGGCGATAGTCGGGCACCAAACCCAGGAGGGCTGAGTTGTTCATATTGAAGGTGTAGGTGCCGTTGCCGCCCGCACCGCCCACACCAGGGCTGATGGAGTCGACCGGGAAGTAGCCGTCGCCCACACCGCTCCAGCCAAAGTTGAAGTGCAGGTAGCCGCGATGGTCATAGCCGTCGCAGACAAAACCGTGGCCGCCTTGGGCGGCGGCTCCCGTGTAGACGACGGGACGGCGCTGGTCGAGTTCGGCAATAAGCTGGTCGCGCCAACGCTCGTTGGTGTAGCCGTTGCCTTTGAAAACCACGCGCATTTCGGGGCTGTAGCAGAAATAGTCTTTCAGCGAGTTGTCGATGCTTGCAAATCCCGGCATGCCGGCCAGGCCGGCGGCCATGCTGCCTCCTTGGGCAGCAGTGCCGTAGCCCATTTCGAGACTCACGCCACAATGGTACATCAGCACGGCCACGGCCTCTTTCTGTTCCATGGGTGTGGACGAAGAGGCTTGGTCGGGCATGTTGTTCCAGTCATAGAGGGTATGGGCGAAGTCAGCCTGCTGTAGGCCATAGGTGGCGTGGGTGTAGCTGTGGCTGCCCTGACCAAAGGCGGGGTGCTGCCAGTAGTTCATGATTTGGGCCTGAGCGGTGGCTGCACAGCCGGTGACTGTGCCACGGGGGCAATAGCCGTTGTAGGGATAGCCTTGGTCCCAGTGGGTGGTCAGCAGGGGCTCCACGCCGCCAGAAACGCTGTCCTTGGGCATAAGGTTGTTCTCAAGGGCATACCATTCGGGGGCATAAGCCGCACAGGGCGTACTTTTGGCCTCGCGGAGGGCGTTTATTTCCTGCTGGTAGGCCTGCAGCCACTGCTGCAAGGGGGTGGGAAGATTCTGAGGGTCGAGGGAGCCACTGGGCGAATAGCCCAGGATGGGGCGGGCTGCATCGTCGGCAGCGACCAGCACAAAGCCCCCTTGGCTGCCCACGAAAAGATACATTCCGTCATAAGGCCACTCTTTGCTGAGGTCTTGCAGGGTGCTTTTGGCCCCGCAGAGGGAGCCGAAGAAATTGTGTGCCACCGCAGCAACGCGTTTCGGCGACACGGGAGAAGCCATGGCGGCACTGGTGAGCAACACCGCCATGGCTGTCAGGGTTATTGTCCTTATGGTTTTCATCAGTAGTCTCTTTTGTGTCTGTCGTTACTTCTCAATGGCTGCGGCAATCTTGTCCATCAGTTTCTGCCAACGGTTGCGGCTGTTGAGGGTGCCGTTGCCGATGATGCTGTTCTTGGACGCTGCATTTGCACGAGGGGTGAAGACGATGGTGTCGGTCCCCATGATATCGCGCATGTCGGCATCGTCCACCACCAGGGTCAAGGTGTTGGCCACCTTGTCGTGGGTTATGTCGTATTTGTAATCAACGGTGTCACCAGCCTCCTCATCGACATAGGTGCCGTAAAGCACCACTGTGTCGCCAAAGAAGTCGTAAGTGAGGCTCTCTGTCGCATTTTCGCTTTGCGAATAGGCAGGGTACTCGGGTAGGTAGACATAGATGTCGTGGAACAGTTCGGCATTGACGGAATCAAGGAAATCCAGTGTCACGTCATAAGTGACGTCTTCTTCAATGCCTTGATAGAAGAACTGGTTCTCCAAATGGGCTTCCCATGTGGTGCCTACGTAGATGTTTTCAATGGGTTCTTCGCCCGGGTTGTCGGGACTGTTGGGGGTGATGGGGCTGACATCGTCTTTCTTGCAGCCGGTCATTACCAGCGTTGCGGCCACGGCGAGGGTGGCGAGGGTTCTAATTGTTGCGTTCATTGGATATTTTCGGATATTTGTTGTATTTATCAATAACTAAGTTTTAATTGTTTTATTGTATAGACCACTCTCCTTGGGCATTTATATGATGCCACTGGGCAGGAGGGCCTTAGAATCTAATGCCGTAGTTCAGCTGGAAGGTACAGCCGGAGAGCATGATTCTGGAATTGGGTGTGAGGCCTTCGGGCAACCCAGCGGGGGCATCCATGAGGGCTCCGAACTGGGGAATCATGGCGCGGATGCCCAGGTAGTGACCCTCTTTGAAGAGGTAATTGAGACCCAAGGTCAGGTGCCCCTCATAGCCGAGGCGCGTGGGAGAATAGTGCTGGTCCATGTAGTCGAATGAGTTTTTGTGCATCAGCAAGCCTCCGGCCACGCCGACTTCCAGTTCCATCTTGTCGGTTAGCTTGAAGTAGTCGCGGATGTCTAGCAGAAAGCTAAAGTCTGCGAAATTCTCATTGAGGTTCTGAAAAACGGTATTTCCGCTTCTCACTCCTAATGTAAGTCCATAGAACCAGCCGTTGCCATTGTAGTAGCCAGCCGTGAAGTGTTCGGCGGGGAGGAGGTCATAGCCCTCGGTGGGGTCGGCAAAGGCCGACATGGCTGAGTAGTTGCCAAACTGGGATTGTCCCAATCCTAATTCAAGGGCGAAACCGCCTTTCTTTTCTTGTGCGGAGGCCGCAAAAGTGGTCAGCAGGGCGACCAAAAACAACGTTTTCGTTAAGCCGAATGCAGAGGGCAAATCACGAAGTGTTTGCACTATGCTGAGGCGAGAAAACGACTCATGAAATGGAACGATAACTTTTTTCATTTCTTTCGTGTTTTTATGTTTATTATAATGTATTCGTTTGTGGGTGGGTGTTTCTTACACCCGGTGGATTATTTTTTTAGTTTCTGCTCCAGTTTCTGACGGATGGAGGATTCGAGGGGGATGTAGTTGTACTGCTGCCAGAAGGACTCGTCGTACTGCTTGTGGTCGGCACGGCGATTGGTGACCAGCTCTCCGCCGGGCTCCTGTATGACGTTGTTATGCAGGAACGAGGCTCCTTCTTTGTGCTGCCCGGTAAGTACACAGGTGCACCGTTTTTCCATGTGCTGGCGGCGGGCACCCAAAGGGCTGTTCTCGGCACAGAAGAGGTAGGTGTGCTCGTGGCGGGTGTAGGAGGTGAGGGTGTAGCGGCCGCCCATCTGCCCGTAGTGGTAGGTGTTGTGGGTCTCGTAAGCTATGGAGTCGACGCCGGCTTGCTTGAAGACCTGCTTTATCGGGAAGTAGGGTTGCATCATGAAGTACTGCGACTCCTCATATCCAACGATGGCCAAGCTACCCTTGGCAATGGTGATGCGCACGGATTGTTTGAGCTGTATCATATTTTTTTGGCTGACATCCAAATCCCGGGTTATGACATAGTACTCCTTGCCGTCGGCATCGACGATCTCGTGCATCTGTAGGTTTTTAGCCTTCTTGACATAACGGTCGGCCAAATAGGCCTGGGTGTTGGGCACCTCCACAGGGTCGAAGAGAACCTCGTGCTCGGAGTAGGCAATGTAATTGTCGGCCATGCCATTGGTGACACGGCTGACATAGCCGGTGTCGCAGAGCAGCAGGCGGTCGTGGCGGATGGTAGTGTAGTTGCTCTCGATGGGCCGCTTATAGTCTATCAACACCGCGCCGTATGGGCCCTTGCGGTTGTTCAACTTCTTCAGCTTGTGATGCTTGTCGTAGCCCACACGCAGGGCGTCGAAGACCATCTCGTCGAAGAGGAACAGCTCGCCGTTCATCAGGCGCACGTCGCGGTAGAACCAGGAGCCCACCACGCTGTCGGTCTCGTAGTTCTGCGGAATGCGGGCCACAGCATCCTTCAGCAGCTTGCGCACCGCCTTGGGCGAATATTCGGTGACGGAGACCTCCTTCAGCCACCGGCCTCCGTCGGACCGCAACTGCACATTGGGTTTGCGCATAGCAGCGGAGAGGGCCACGGTGTCACGATGATAGCCCATGAGGGCGAACACCACGCTGCCCTGGCTGTGGGCCGCAGGGACCTTCAGCACGTAATCGCCGTCGTCGTTGGTTTGGGTGTAGATGGCCTGTTCCGCTACATAGACCGCTACGGCAGGCAGTCCCTCGCGGGTATCACGGTCGGTGACACGTCCGCGAAGGGTCAGGTAGTTCTCTTGAGCCTGTGCAAAACTAAAAACTAAAAGGTAAAAACTAAAAGCTAATGCTATCTTTCTCATAATATGCAGATCTAGTTTAGTGTACTAACGAATTCAAATTTGCGGGGTTCCCATACTTTCGGTGGCACCTTGGCGGGCTTTGCTTTCCAGCTCCATCTTGCCCATACGCCAGGTGAGGCCGAGGCTGACAAAGCGCGAGTCGTAACGCTGACTACCGGTGGTCTGATAGCTGGGTGCCGTGGTGTTGTTACCCCACTGTGCCATGCCGAAAATGTCGCGGACGTTGAGGTTCACGCTCAGCTGGCGGTTGAAGAAGTCGCTGCTCACACCAAAGTCCACACCTTTGTTGGCAACACTCATGCTGTAGAGACCCAGACGGGGGGAGCTGTAATGGGCGTTGGCAAACACCTCGAGCCAGCCCCACAGCTTGGCCCACACATTGAGGCGGGCGCTCCAGCTCACCTTGCTGTCGGAGAAGTCTTTGTAGTTGTAGCCATAGTTGAACACCGAGGCATTCAGGCGCACATTGAAGAAACCCGTGGGGCGGTAGGTGATGTTAGCCTCCAAGCCCTCGGTATGGCTGCTGCCGATATTCTCCGGCACGGTGTAGTTGACCAGCACAGGACCGAAATACTCAGGCGCATAGCCAGCGTATGCCATGGTGCCAATCTCGTCGGTGTTGGCGCGGTAATAGGCGTTGAGGCCGATGTTGCCGAAGCCCATGATGTACTTGTTAAAAGCCGCCTCCAGGTTGTGGGTATAGCTGATAAGCAGGTTGGGGTTGCCCGTCTCGTAGCTGTAGTCGTCAAAACGGCGGAAGGGGGACAGCTGCGTCATGCCGGGCGTTGTGTGACGGCGGGTGTAGCTGAGGCTGTAGCTGGTAAAAGTCTTGGTTTGATAGCTCAGGTGCAGGCTGGGAACAAGGCCGAAGAAGGCGGTGTCCACCACGGTGGTACCGGTGCCGTCGAGATAGTTCCATGTACTCTTTTTCCACTCCTGCTCGCCACGCAAACCCACCTTGGCGGTGAAGCCGCCCCAGCGTTTCTGCAACGTAACATAGCCGCTGAGACCCGTGCCACGTTCCACACCTTCGCGAGAGCGCAGCAGCACCTGCTCATAGACGGAACCATTGAGGGTGTCAAGACATACATACTCTGTGCCGCCACCAAACTCCGCCTCCGCACCCACCTGCAGTTCGAACTGGTTCTTCAGCGGGTAAGTATAATCCAGCGACAGGCTGCCCGACGGATTGCTGCTATGGTCATCTGTGCGGCGCCTTAGGGTGTCGCGTGTGGGGTCATAGTAGGCAAAGGTCTCGCTGCCAGTACCGCGGTTGCTCCAGGTGTTGCCATTGAAACTAAAGGAAAGCTTGCGACCTGTGGTGTCGAAACGATGCTCCAGCCATGCACCTGCATAGCCGCCCCAGCCAAAGCCATCGCCGTTGTTCATCGTGTAGTGATAGCCCAAGTTGCGCAGCGTGGGGAAATACTCGCGATACTGGAGGTCAAGGTCGGTGTGGTTGCGACCCCAATAAGGATAGATGCCCATCCAGGTGGAGAGGTTTGTCTTATCTGAGATGTTCCAGTTGAGGTTAAGCCCAGTGTAGCCACCGAGATTGTTAGCCTCGGTCTTCCGGTTACTGCTTTGGAAGCGGCTGGTGTCGCCATTGTCGTTGTACAGGGTGTTGGTGCCGTCGCCCTCCATGCGGTGGCGAGAATAGTCGGCATTGATGTAGAAGTTGAAATCCACCTTCTCGTTGGCCCACACATACGAAGCCCACGGCGACACGCTAGGCGATGTCCTTGCCCTGACTCCCACACACAGCAGCTCGTTGCGGGTCACCTTCTGGTTGGTGACGATGTTGATAACACCGCCCGAGGTGGAGTAGCGTGCCGAGGGATTGGTGATGACCTCGATGCGCTCGATAGCGTTGGCGGGCAGCTGCTTGATGTACTGTTTCAACGCCTCCTCGTTCATGTGCGACGGGCGGTCGTTGACCCATATCTCCACGCTGCTCACACCGCGCAGGGTGATGTTGCCCTCGGCATCCACCTCCACTCCGGGCGCATTCTGCAGGGCGTCGCTGGCGGTACCCGTCTGTATGGAGGCATCCTCCTTGGTGTTGTACATGTTCTTCTCGCCGTCCATCACATAGAGGGGCTTTTCGGCCACCACCTGCACAGTTTCCAGGGTAGTGGCCCCAGGCTTGAGCGCGACGGCCAGGTTGCTGACATTCTTTTTCACCTCCACCAGCTGGGTATATCTCTCATAGCCCACATAACTGGCCTGGAGCAGATAGCTGCCGGGTTTCACATCCTTAATTTCGAAAGTGCCGTCGAAGTCGGTGGCGGCTCCGCGCATAAACACGGTGTCGGTCGTGCGCATCAGGCCCACGTTGACCAAGGGCAGCGGCTCGCCACTCTTGGCGTCTTGCACCTTGCCCTTAACGGTTAAATGCTGAGCCTCGGCCGAGGCTGTCATGGCCACAAAAGCCAACAGCAATAGAAACAATCTTTTCATTATATTTACTCCTATTTGGTTACTTGCATCAGGTCTTCCCAGGTGAGGCCCAGCATATTCATGCGCTGCACAAATTCGGGCAGTTCCTCCTCAATGAAGTACTGGCGGTTTTGTTTGAGGATTTGTTCCTTGGCCTTGGGGGCCACAAAGTAGCCCACACCGCGGCGGTTATAGATGATTTCGGCATTCTGCAGGTAGTCGAACGTGCGCATGGCGGTGTTGGGATTCACGCCCAAGGTGGCAGCCACATCGCGCACCGAGGGGATACGCTCGTCCACGCCCCACTCGCCAGACATGATGCGCTCGCACAGCCTGTCAGCCATCTGCAGATATATGGGTTTTTGTTTCTTAAAGTCCATGACTCTTGTTTTTAAATGTTCTTGATTATTTCTGTTTGATATAAAGAGTACCGCTCACGCTGTTCACCTCAACCTTGCAGGCACCGTTGCCCAGCACATGCTTCTTGCCCTTGCGGCTGAGAGGCAAGTCGCAGGACAAGTCGCTCACCACACCGTTCATATCTATCGTCATGCCGGCATCGGCGGGCACATAAAAGGTAGCAGAGCTGCCCACGGTGTTCAGCTCGATGTCCTCGGGCAGCTGGCTGAAAGTGGCCTCCATGGAGTATGTATTGACGCTGTTGGACTCCAGATGGCCCACCCGGCACTCGTTGAGGACGACGAAATTGGCCACGCTGTTCAGTTCGAGCTTTTCGCAGCTGATGCTGTCCATCGTCAAACTTTGCGAAACCCCGTTGACCTCCACCTCTTCCAGACGCAGCGTGCGGGGCAGCAGCACCAACAGCCGCTTGGCAGGAGCCTCCTTGGCTTTGACTTTCACCCCCGGCTTGCAAAACTCCACCTTCAACTCGCCGTCGGATGTGAGGGCATAATGCAGGGTAAGGGAGTCGTCGAGAATGGTGTCGGAAGTCTCGCTCACGCACACCTCGTTGCCGTCGTAGGCCCTGACGGTAATGGAGTCGTTGAACCAGTCGATGGTCAACTCCCGCACTTTATCGGGGCTAAGGGAGACTGGGCCTGTCATGTAGGTATTATGGTCGTTGGCGTTGCCGACGGAGAATTCGCCATGGTCGTCGACATAGCTGTTCAGCAGTTCTTGGAAATGATGTTGCCTGTGGTCGGTGAGCTTGCAACCGCCCAGGGAGAGTACGCCCGCAAGGGCTACTATGACTATGGTTGTCTTTTTCATCTTATTCGATATTAAAATTAATAAATGAAACGTTTTCGTTAATCCGAATGCAGAGGGCAAATCACGAAGTGTTTGCACTATGCTGAGGCGAGAAAACGTCTGTTGAAAACAAACGTTTTCGTTAATTCGAATGCAGAGGGCAACTCACGAAGTGTTTGAACTATGCTGAGGCGAGAAAATGACTCATGAAATGAAACTATAAAAGGTCAACAATGTTAGTATTTCATGTGTTTGAGCCTATAACCAGCCCACCAGAAGAACACCGCAGTCAGCACAGCATTCCAAGCTGTCGAAATCCAGAAGAAAGCATTTAGGCTGGATACTGGGGCACTCCAATTCATGATTTCTTCCACCCAATTGCCATTCATCATCACGGCACCCATAATAGGAGTGGCGATGATGTTGAGGGCGAAATTGATGAGCATGGTCCACAAGATGGTCTGCAGCACCTTATGTTTCTTGAAGATGGTGTTGGTGAACATATACAGGGCTACAGAGTTCAAATAGTTCAGAATAAAGATCAGGATGATGCGTCCAGGAGTGAATACGTCGGCTAAGAGACGCAGTGTATCGACTTCATCGTTGTAAAACGCTCCTGCCACGAGGGCACGATAGCCATCCAGACCTTGGGCCAGATAGTCGGTCTGCCACAGCCACTTGCTGTAAGGACCAAAGGGCAGCAGCGTCAGGAAATAGTCGAGCACGATGCCGCCAACCAGACACAGCAGCGGGCACACCAGGATAGAGAAGAGCATCATGCTCAGGTACTTCTCCAACTTGGAAGCCGGCAGCATGGCAAAATAGATACCCTCCTTCTGCAGGTTGCAGGTACGGTAGAGGCGCGAGGGCGTTACGATGCAGACCAGGAGCTCCACAACGGCAATCATATACCAGCGGACTTCGGGAGCAATAAAGGGCACATCTTCGCTCAAGCCCATGATGACCCACCATAACAGCCAGATGGCAATGGGCAGCAGCGTGATGATCAGCAGCGTGGTGCCGGCCTGCGGCCAAATATTGTTGAAATCTTTGCGAACCACTTTGCAAAAACGGCTCCATTCAAAATTCTTATTCATATCTTTGTTCGTTTATTTGTCTGTTAATAAAAAAATACTACGAATCTGTCGTTAAGTAACGGTTAAAAATAAGGCAAAAAGTACTAATACATTCTAAAGAGTTCTTTAATCGTCTGTTGGTTGCGCAACACGGCATTGAAAAGGCCTTCGATGTTCATCTGGGTCTCGTCGCCACTGCGGTTGACGCACACATTCAGGCACCCGCCGGGCATCTGTTCCGAGAAGAGAGCCGCGGGGTTGGGAGCCATGTCGTAGGTGAAACTCAGCTTGCGGGTGATGGTCTCCACATCGGCGTTGAGCAGCACGTCGTCGTGGCTGAGGATGATGATGGGGTCTATCAGATTCTCCACATCCTTCACCTGATGGGTGGAGATGATGATGGTGGTACCCTCTGTGGCACGCTTGGAGAGCAGCATGCGGAAATCGGTTTTCGAGGGGATGTCCAACCCATTGGTGGGTTCGTCCAGCAACACATAAGAGGTCCCCAAAGAGAGCGTGCTGGCAATCATCGACTTTTTCTGCTGGCCGTAGCTCATCTCGCTGAACTTGCGCATCGGGTCCACCTCCATCTCCTGCATCAGATGGACAAACGTATTGTAGGAATACTTGGGGTAGAAGGGAGCCAACGACTGCACATATTTGGCCGGGGTGGCATCCTCGGGCACTATCACCTCGTCGGGCAGAAAGACGATGTTCTCCAAAAACTGCGGCTCGCGGTCGAAGCTTCTGCTGCCGTCCACCGTGCAACTGCCTTGCTGGGGCTCCTGCAGTCCGCAGATGATTTTCAATAGGGTGGTCTTGCCCACACCGTTCTCGCCCAGAAGTCCGTAGATGTTGCCGGGCTGGAAAGAAAGGCTGATGTTGCGAAACACCGGCGTATTCTTGTAACTAAAATCCAAATTTTTAATTTCTATCATGACTTAGTGTTTTAATGTTTATTATCTAACTATTTGTTTCTGTGTTATTAATCTGTCTTATTGTAACGGTGTATTAGTTTACTAGTACACTGCAAAGGTACGACACTTTTTGGAATCTGCAAGAAAAATAATGAATTTTAATATTTTTTAACATGGTAAGGTGTAGTTAGACCCGCTGAGATCTACCGGGACGGTCCAAGATTTTATACCCATTGCAGATGAAAACCAGTTGCTCCGTAGAACAGCAAAAGGCAGCCTTCGGCACCACCCTGCCGCCACCGCTGAGGAGCATTTTGCAGCAAATCGCAAACTAGCAAGTATTCTGCTGCTTAAATTATATTTATATTATGTTTATACTACATTTTAATTAGTTTGACTAATATAAAATAGTGTGATTACAAAACATCATGTAAACATCATGGTGGAACCGGCATTGGTTATGAAACTTTCGTTTCATTGAAACAGACGTTTTCTCGCCTCAGCATAGTGCAAACACTTCGTGATTTGCACTCTGCGTTCGGCTTAACGAAAACGTTCTGCAAACGGTCAACCAATGACGGGTGGGGAAAAGGTGATGCGGATTCATCAAATTACTAACTGCGAAGATGTTATACATAAAAAGGCAATGAGAGGGGCACGGGATGTGAGGTATTTTTTGCACATGGGGGCAATAATAATGGCACAATAGCGTTAAAATAACAAATGGACCACCCTATCCATGGGGGCCGCAAAGGTCCGTTCAGGGCTACGAAAGCCATTTTGAAGCTACAAAAACAGAATATATACATAATAAAAAGATATGGCAGACAAAACTTTTGGAAACGACTACGACCACAAAGCAACAATACGCTTCTTCCGACGTTGGTGGAAGCTGCTAACAGGTGTTTTCATTGTAGCACTGATTGCATCGGTGGTGGTGTCGATGCTGATTACCCCGCGGTTCAAGTCCACCGCCACGCTCTTCCCCACCAACTCCAACCGCCTCAGCAAGGCCATCATGGACTACCACTACAGCCTGGACTTCATGGACTACGGCATCGAGCGCGACTGCGAGTACTGCATCCAAATCCTTCTGTCTGAGTCCATGGAGCGCGACGTGTGCAAACGGTTCAACCTGATGGAGCACTACGGCATCAACCCCGAAGACCCGCACAAGTGTTTCAAGCTGCACGAGCAGTACCGGGGCAATGTCAGCGTCAAGCGCACCGAATACTTGGGCGTAGAGGTCTCCGTGCTGGACGTAGACCCACAGTGGGCTGCCGACATGGCCAACTTTATTGCCACCAACTACGACTCGGTGTGCCACCGCATCCACCACGCCCGCGCGGTGAATGCCGCCGACATCATGAGCGGCGTGTGCCAGAAACTGGGAGTGGAAATACAGCTGCTGCAAGACAGTCTGAGACGCAACCCGCAATACGCCATGGGCCTCACCAAACTCATCGACGAGAAATGCGCCCAGCTGGCCGACCTGCAGACCCGTGCCGCCCAGACCCAAGTGGACATGAACGAGAACGTCAGCTATAAATTCCTGCTCGACCAGGCCGTGGCCTCCGACAAGAAGGCCTACCCCAAGCGCAGCATCATCGTCCTCCTGGGTTCCTTCGGCTCGCTGGTCATGTGCATCCTGGTTCTTTTGCTTCTCACAGGTGCCAAGAAAGAGGAGGAGGTGACGGAATAATCAAGCCACGACAGGATGTGGACAGATTGAGCCCACGCCCGTAGTCCGATAGCACGATACAGGCAGACCTCTACCGTTGATACAAACATAAAAAACACCCTATCCCCTACCCTTATGCGCACTTGGCTACAAGAAAACAGGAACGCCGTCATTGCCGTTACATTGACGCTGCTGTTTGCTGTGGCCAACTCGCTCTTGCTGCTCAAGGATTTCTACTACCTCTCCCTGCTGCCTCTGGCGGGACTGGTGCTGCTGCTCTTTGTCACTAGGTTTGAGACGGGCCTTCTATGCATGGCCCTGCTCACACCTTTTGCCGTCGACATTGCGCTCTTCCCCAAGATGGAGCTGTCCATGCCTGTGGAGCCGATGATGATACTCTTTACGCTGATGTTCTTCTTCCGCGTGCTGGCCAGCAAGAGCTACGATGTGCGGCTGCTGAAGCACCCCATCAGCATCAGCCTGCTGGCCTCGCTGGCGTGGATGCTCATCACCTCGTGCACCTCGGCCCTCCCCCTGGTGTCGTTCAAATACCTTTTGGCGCGTATATGGTTTGTGGTGCCGTTTTTCTTTGCCGCCGCCCAGATCTTCCGCAACAAAAGCCGCATACGCCAGTTCTTCTGGTGCTACGCCATCGGACTTATCGCCGTCATAGCCATAGCCACCGCCAAGACCTTGGGCAACTTCAGCGACCTGCAGACGCTGCACCGCGTGATGAAACCTTTCTACAACGACCACACCGCCTACGGCTGCGCCATAGCCCTCTTCCTGCCCGCGGCCTTCTACTTTATCTTCAGCCGCAACAGCAAAGGGTGGTCGCGCCTGCTCTTCCTAGCCCTATTTGCCCTCTTGTTGGTAGGCCTGTTCTTCTCCTACTGCCGTGCGGCATGGCTTAGCGTGCTGGGGGCCGTGGGGGTGTACGTGCTCATACGCATGGGCATGAAGGTCAAATGGATGGTGCTGCTTTTCGGCCTAGGCGTAGGCGTTTTTTTCATCTACCAAAGCGATGTGCTGTACAAGCTGGGCAAGAACCACCAAGACAGCTCCTACGACCTCTCCGGGCAGATCAAGTCCATCTCCAATATCTCCACCGATGCCAGCAATCTGGAGCGCCTGAACCGGTGGGCATCTGCCATCCGTATGTGGAAAGAGAGTCCCGTTCTGGGGTGCGGACCCGGCACCTACCAGTTTCTCTACGCCAGCTACCAGCGCAGCTACCAGCTCTCCACCATCAGCACCAATGCCGGCAATCTGGGCAACGCCCACAGCGAATATATCGGGCCCATGACCGAGCAAGGCATCCCTGGGGTAGCCTTGGTCATCTGCATCTTCATGACCACCTTTGCCACCGGGGTGCGCGTCTACCGCACGGCCCAAGACAAGCAGGTGGCCAATATGGCCCTAGCCTTCACGCTGAGTCTCCTCACTTACTATATCCACGGGGTCTTCAACAACTTCCTCGACACGGACAAGCTATCTGTGCCCTTCTGGGCCTTCACGGCAGTAATCGTAGCACTGGACGTCTACAGCCAGAAAAAAGAAACATGAAACGGCTGACGCTCATAGTCATGCTCCTGCTAGCCTGCTGCCGTGGCCAATCGCAGGAAGCCAAGGTCCTCCAAGTCCCCTGGAACCATGTGCCTTGGTCAAACGAGGAAATACTCATACCACCTCTGCGGCAGAAAGTGCAGGAGAGCAACAGCCAGCCCGACACCGCCGACCTAATCATAGAAGAAGCCATCAAACACCTGGGCAAACCCTACCGCTACGGAGCCAAGGGGCCAAAAGCATTCGACTGCGCAGGCTTTGCCCGATACGTATACCTGCAATTCGGCATCGAGCTGCCCGGCGGCAGCCGCCCACAGTATACCAAGGGGCGCAAAATAAACGATCCAAAACAATTGCAACGCGGCGACTTGGTTTTCTGGCAGGGCCGTGAGGCCAATGGCCACATCGGGCATACCGGCATCGTGGTCGACGTTGACACACTCTCAGGCCGTTTCAGGTTTATCCATGCCGCCACCTCCACGGGTGTCATATTCTCATATTCCAACGAGGCCTACTATGCCCGCCGCTATGTGGGGGCCTGCCGCCTGATAGGCAACCGTACGAAAGCTGCCGACCCCTTCCCCGCAAAAAAAAGCAGTGGCAAAAGGAAACGATAAAAGAGCCCCCCTTTCCTCGTAGCAACACCTGCCGACAATTGGCACAAGAACCATCCGACCCTGCATCCAAGGCTTTCAGCAGGGCCGACTTTGGCCCATGGTTACCACTACCATTATCAAACGCCAAACACTTGTAAAATAGAAGATTATCACACAATTGGTTTAACGAGGGTTAAACGAACAGTATTTTTTTTATAATCGCTGTAAGATTTGACACCTTTGTGCGACTACAAGGTATGACAAACGAAACAAAACAATTCGAAACTGACTATCTGCCCTTGCAGCCCGCCATGCAACGCATGGCCGAAAGCCTTCTGGGCAACGAACAAGATGCCGCCGATGTCGTGCAGGATTGTTTTGTTACCCTTTGGAACGACCGCAAAAAGCTGCGCCAGGTGGCCAATCGCGAGGCCTGGTGTATCACGCTTGTCAAACGTCGCTGCGTCGACCAGCTGCGCCGCCGCCGTCCCACCATCGATATCGACACTCTCATCAACTGCTCCGAAGAAGCCATGGCAGACAACGAGGAACGTCTCGAACTCGCCTATCACTTCATCGGACACCTGCCCGAGCAACAGGCCAAGGTGGTACGGCTCCGCCACTTCGATGCCGCCGACACTCAGACCATTGCCAACACCCTACACACCAGCGAAGGGAACGTATACACCCTCCTCTCACGCGCATACAAAACACTAAAACAAATGATACTGGATTATGAAAAAAAACAATAGCACCCCAACACTTGAAGAGCTCCTGAATTCGGTGGAACATGCCGGACGCGATGCCCGCCGCCGGGAGCAACTGGCCGAGATGATAGAGCGTATGGCTTCCGAAGAGGCTGCCCAAAAGGCTGCCCAGCGCCATACAGTCAGGATGTGGACCACCCGCATCGCCGTGGCCGCCACTGTGACCCTATTTGTCACCACCTCTATATGGCGTTGGGGCAACCGTGAGGTGACCTCCGAAGCCCCGCTGGTGGCACAGGCCCCCATAGTGCGGCCCACGGTGATGCCCCTTCCCCAGACGGCACCCATCACCCGCATCCCTCAGTCCACGCCTGCCAGCAATAGGCACAACGCCACACCCCAAGTCATTGCTACTACCACCCAAGACATGCCTGAGCAGCTGGAGCCAATCACCTTCGAAGAGATATTTGAAAGCCTGCGGCTCGAAAACAACGCTCCCGAATTAGGCGACCAGCTGGCCGACCTCATGCCCGAGTCCACTTTGGACAGCCTCCTGTTGGAACCTGGCCAGCCCATGCCCCAGAACCTAGCCCAAAGCGAATCCGCCCCCCAATCCAGCAGCCGCAAAAGGGGCATCTTCAGCTTCATGCAGGCCGAACCTAGCATGATGGATGGCACCACACTGGCATTAAATCTTTTATAAGACAAACAAAAAAAAAGAAAAAACATCATGAAACGAACAATAATCATCCTCAGCATTCTAAGCCTGGCACTTTTTAGCCATGGACAGAACACCCCCCAAGACGACAGCACGGCCGCGCCGAACTTCAAAATCGACCTGGGCATTTCGGCCGGAGCCACCCTCTTCAACAATGGCAACAATGGCTCGCCCTATTACAGCAAATATGGTTTCTTCGTACAGATACCCCTGCGGTTGCACTGGCAGTTGGCCCCCAAATGGGAGTTGGCTACCGGACTGCGCTATGACTTCAACATCGACCCCATGTACTACACCATCGAGCGTGCCCCCAACGACGGCATCGCCTTCCCCACCGAACCCAGCATCAGAACCCAACATGCCTTTCATGCCAGCAGCTATGTGGGAATTCCCCTCTCGGTTACTTTCCACCCCTGGCCAAAGCGCAAAAACCAACTGGGCCTCTCACTCGACCTCTTTGCCGGCTATGCGGCAAGCAATGTTATCAAAATCAAAGACCGATTTACCACCCACACCCTGCAACCCGACGGAACTGAGAACATTACAAGTAGTTGGGAAGAAGACTTCATTGGGGCACCCATACAGCCCTGGAAAGTTGAGCTGGGCATGACACTCTCCACCAGCGTGATAGGGCTGGTGCACGGGATACGGCTCTTCGCCAACCTCCTGCCCACATACATTGACCCTGCCACGGGCGAAAAAATCTACACCTCCGGTATATCACTTTTCTTATAACGATTCTAATAAACGACAACAAATAATGCAACTAAACAACAAAAAAAATCCAACAAAATGAAACACATACGTATACACATCAGTAAGTCATCTTTCCTTGCCGTTCTCTTTTTCGGCATCATGACTGCCATCGGCTGCAATGCCGCCAATGCGCAAGACTCCATCAACCCGCTAATTTCCACCACCGGTCCCAACGTGCTGGGTTCTGGCCACATACAATGGAACAGCAACATAGAATGGTTTCATTTCGACCTTCAAACAGAAAACTCTAGTATGCGTTCCAATATTCTGGGTGCCAATACAGAAGTGCGCTTCGGCGTAGGCAGCAAGGCCGAACTCACCGTTGGCTTGGGGGGCAACCATGCACTCCACCACAGCACATACATCCACATGGACGGTGAAGAGCCCATCGAAGCCGACCCGAACAACATGAGCTTTGCCCCTTCGGTAGGAGCCAAACTGCTCCTCTTCGAAGGCAAGGGCTGGCTGCCTCAAGTGGCCTTCAGTACAAACATCGCGCTGGCCAGCACTTCAAACCAAACCCTCCAGCCACACAACTATACCGCCGTGCAACCCACCATCGGTCTCAGCTTCCGCAACACCCTAGGCAAGCGGTGGATGCTTGACTACTCCTTAGGCATGACATGGAACAAGCGCTACCCCATTGCCACCTCACAGGTATTGAGCGGGTCACTCTATGCCCGCTGGCTGGCCACCGACCGACTGATGCTGGGTGCGGGCTTCAGCAGCGGCAACTGGGGCGTACCCTTCGGTGGCGACTTCGAAGTGCGCTACCTTGCCAACCCCAACCTACAGCTGACCCTGCAAGGCGGTTTCTCGGGCGGCTATGAACTAGCAACGGAATTCGGCACCACCCAAGCCCACGTCCTTACTGGGATAAGTTGGAACCTAAAATAGTCGATTGAAAAAAAGGAATCTAGGAGAATGCTGAATTCTGAGTTGCACGAAAGACATAGAGACCTGTTGGCAACTCAGAATTCAGCATTGAATGATTGTAATACAATGACAAATATAGTAAGGGGGCTTAATCCTTTACCTGATCGACATGAGTCTTAAGGCGCGGACTACTCGGCCTCTTTCTTACAGAACATGATAGTGCCTCCAATGGGCAATACCACACCGTTGACAGGAATGGTGGGGCTGTACTCCAACGTGAGCACTTCGGAAATGGGGTCGTAAGTAAAAGGATACTGTCTGCCGTTGACCCGTAGGGCACCCGAATGCGCGAGACTATCATACTGCCAGAAAATATGCGAACTGGGACCACTATTGTTGACCCGACAGGTGAGCGAACCGCCCATGGCATATTCCCAGAAGTCAATGTCCCATTTTACAGGTAACACCAGCGTGTCGTTCGCTTCCACCTGCTGCTGGGCTGTCCATGTGGAGTTAGCCGGGAAAGGCTCTGACGGTTGCTGACCGCGTGGATAAAACCGGATAACGCCGCCATAGATATTGATTCCGTCTCCGACATACAACTCCATCGCAATGGTCCGCGAGGCTGAATCGTACTCAAAACCCAAGGTGTCGACAAACTCCTCGCAAGCAATCGTGCCAATGGAGCCATCGAAGGTATAGGCAAACGCCAATGACACCGAGGGCTGGGGCGTGGCTGCAATAGTTTGCTCTAGAAATAACTCACCCGCACTGTCGGTGTTGAAATCTAAGTTCCATGTGACGGTAGCCGGATAGCCTTGGTAGGTGTAGCTGTAAGTGCCCACCCACGATGTTTCGGTCAACGACATTGGGGTGCTGGGTTCATGCTGGGGTGGGTCCACCTTTTGTTTCTCGCAGGCAGCAAGGAGCATTATTGCCGTCAGAATGATTCCAATTTTTTTCATGACTGTGTATTTTTAATAGTTACATTGTCCATAATACGTTCCAGTTCCTCATCGCTGCTGTAGAAGAATAGCCACACGGCCAACTGCTTGCTATCATAGTAGATAACATAGCCGCAGTTTCCATAGGCCATGGCCGTTGGCAATAGTTCTCCGAAATTCTCTTCCACATGAGTTATCTCCTCCGTTGATGAGTCCACCAGCACACCGTGGTCGTAATGCATCCGACGGTGAACTCCGTAAACGGTATCGATACGGATGTGCGTGGCAACGGAGTCCGATTCAATCAATTCCGTTATTTTCTGCCTTACCTCTTCTGGCATTCGACTTATATCATCTGTGCAAGAAACCTTGTGGATGCTCCGCACCCTGGTCGAATCTAGAGCGAAAGCATCCTCATGAGGTCTCACCCCCATTTCTTCGCACAGCTTCAGCCAGCCCTCGGCATTCTGGGCCTTCAGCATCACAGCATTGTAGCCCCTATAGTCTCCAATCAGAGCCACCGTCAGATCTTGGCGGTCAGCATACCGTTCGTATACCTCCTGGGCAGCTATAGTGGCTTCGGGCAATGCCTTATCGTGGTGGCACGCCGATAAAAGCACTATCAAAACTAATAATGATGTCCGTTTCATTTCACTATAGAATTAAAGTAAGCAATCGTTCCCTCGGGCATGCAATGGTTGTTACATGCAAAATAAAACTGCTGTCCATCGACAACAACAGAGTCTATGGTACCATGGGCTCTACTAGAAACCAACACAACAGGAACAGCAATTGCTACCACAGCAGCCGCTGCCACGAGCGACCACCATCGATGCCTCCAAGTCACAGAGTCGTGGCCAGGTTGCTCTACCAATTGTGATTCAGCCCGCTCCGACGGGGTGTTCCATATTACATGTCGGATAATCCTGTTCAACTCCTCATCACTATAGGGGCAATGAGTATTGGCCAAATCCTGACTATATTGCTCAAGTTTTTTATCAAAATCCTTCATATTCAATCCTGTTTTAATAATTTCCTTATTTTGCGCAATGCACGCGATAGCCTCATGCTAACCGCCCCGACCGACAAATCTGTTATTTGGGCGATTTCGGCATACTTGAAGCCCTGAACATATGCCCTTACAATGATGCCGTCGGGTTCTGGCAGTGCTTCAATCAGTCCTAGAAGGTCGCGGTAACCCTCTTCGCAGTAATGAGGCTCATACTGTTGCGAAGGATCGGGAGTAGGCTGATTGCTGTTTTTTCTTGACAGCGAAATCATCTTATTTGTCGCCACACGGAAAACCCACGTGCGTTCTGAACTAAGCCCGCCGAACTTACCGAACCCACTCCATAAGTCGCAAAGCACCTCATGGAAAGCATCCTCCGTCGTCCAAGCCGCACTCAAACGATAGCTACTGCAAATCCGCCATATTAGGTCCTTATGGCGGTGCACCAACTCTTTGAATTCTCTTTCGTCTATTTCCATATTGCGATACAAAAAAAACGTTTTCCGTCGAGTACTTTTACACCCTATTAGACGCACCCAACATCCAAATCACAACATAGAGACATTTTTTTATGAGGCTACAACAAAAAAATGCTTACGAAATCAGGTGAACAGCACCACACAGACTCCTGGGTGCTGCACGACAACCATCAATCAAATACAAAAAAATGTCCGAGTGATGGGAAAAGTCCTGTAAGTAGATGAAAACCAGGCTAAGTAAATTGGAAAATAAGAAAGTAGAGAAAACCATTTCCATAGCCACAGAAGCCGATTAGAAATAGCCGAATGGGTAAAGCGACCATTGGGTACAAACACTCCCCTACTCTACCAATTTCATAACCTCATTGAGTTTTGGCGTAAGGATGATTTCGGTGCGGCGATTCTTGGCTTTGTTGGCTGCGGAAGTGTTCTTGACTTTGGGAGAATACTCGGCATGGCCTGCGGCGACGACACGGGCGGGGTCGATGGAGGGACCCTGCTTGAGCAGCAGTTTGACAATGGCGGTGGCACGCATGACACTGAGGTCCCAGTTGTCCTTGACTGCCGTGGAACCACGATAAGCATCGTTGTCGGTATGACCTTCCACCATGATATTGAGGTCGGGATTGTCCTCTAGGATTTTAGCAAGGCTCTTGAGAGCTTCGACACCTTGGGGCGAAACGGTCCAGCTGCCTGAGGCGAAGAGAAGTTTGTCCTCCATAGAGACGTAGACTTTCCCATCTTTGGACTCGACATTGAGGCCCTTGTCTCTGAAACCGACAAGGGCATTGGTGACGGCACTTTTGAGCTGTTCCAACTCACGTTGCTTGGCTTCGAGGGCAAGGCCGATGGCACGTTCGTTCTGGAGGATCTGCTCCTGCCGTTCTTGAAGGTCGCGTTGCTGGGCAAGTAGTCGTTCTTCTTTTTCCTTGAAGGCACGCTCTTTGGCCGTAATCTCACGGTTGCGCTGCTGGAGGGCCTCATTGGCCTTGGAGAGGTCGCGATTTTTGCCGGTGAGCTGCTGCATGTAGTTTTCAACGGTGGTGTCGTAGCGCAGCTGCAGGGCAGCATAAGAACGGTTGATGGAGGTGACGGTGGCTTCGCATTCCTGTCGGGCAGCAGTCATATCGCTAAGTGCCATCGTCATGGACTGGCCTTGGCGGACCAGTTCGGCGTTCTCTTCGCGAAGTTCCTGCAACTCTTGCTTGGCGAGATTGAGACTCTTTGTATGCTGGGAATATTGCTGTTGGAGGGCCTCGTATTCCTTCATAGAAACACAGGATGTGGCGAGCAGCACAAAGGCAAAGGCAGTGATGGGCAAATGGATTTTCATGGTACTAAATAACTTTATTAACACTTGTAGGAATTGGCACTAGCCATGTCTCTGGGGAGGCGAGGGCCTCACTCAAAAAGCAAGCATCAGAGACCTGCTGTAACTCAATTCAGGATTCTTCTTTTAAATAATAACGCAATTGAGAAAAATTTCGTATCTTTGCGTTTCGAGTTTTTTAGCATATGTCCACCAAAGAGTTGTACAAAAGACTGCATATATGGCGATTGCGCCACATTTCGGAACAGGGTTATTTGCTGTTCCTGAGTGTGCTAGTGGGTGTATTGAGTGGTACGGCAGCGGTAATTTTGAAAACCATTGTGCATATGGTGGGACGCTACGTGCAGGCCTTTGGCAACAAGTATTGTGCCCCAGGAGGGGCCAACATACTGATGTTTGTCACACCCCTCATCGGCATCTTAATCACAGTCATTTTTGTACGATTCGTCATCAAAGGACATATCGGCCACGGCATACCCAACGTGCTGTTGGCCATCTCGCGCAAAAATGGGCAACTGCCAGCGAGCAATATGTACACCTCCATGGTAGCTTCCACCCTTACCGTGGCTTTCGGCGGCAGCGTGGGACTAGAGGCGCCTATCGCCTCCACCGGTTCTGCCATCGGTTCCAATGTGGGACGTTTCTTCCATGTAAGCAAACGTGGCGTAAAGCTTTTGCTTGGCTGTGGAGCGGCCGGGGCCATCGCGGGAATATTCTTAGCTCCTTTGGCGGGAGTGCTGTTCACGGTGGAAGTGTTAATGTTTGACATGACCATGACAACCGCAGTACCACTACTGATTTCTGCACTAAGCTCTGCCACTATTGCTTCGTTTTTCATGGGTTCTGAAGTGCAGTTTGCCTTCCACGTAACGGAAGACTTCACCCTCAGCCAAATACCTTTTCTTCTTGTGCTGGGATGTTTCTGTGCCTTTAGCTCCATCTATTTTCTCCGCTGCACCGACAGGGTGGAGAGCTGGTTTTCCAAGAGCAATAAATGGTTAGGCAAACTACTGGTAGGCGGACTGTCTTTGGGTGTAATGATATACCTATTTCCACCACTCTACGGCGAAGGCTACTGGTCTCTCACCGCCTTGCTCAACGGTAGCAACACCGACCCGCTGTTCGAGAACAGCCTATTCAATATTTTCCACGAAAACAACTGGTTTGCGCTGCTCATCCTGCTGGTACTGATACTGCTGAAGCCCGTGGCAACGGCCACAACCATTGGCAGCGGAGGTGTTGGCGGAACATTTGGTCCGGCGTTAGTCGTGGGTGGTCTGACAGGCTATTTTGTGGCCGCCCTGGGCAACCAGCTGGGGCTGCCGCCACAGTCTACCGCCAACTTTGCTTTGGTAGGCATGGCCGGAGTGATGACAGGAGTGATGCATGCCCCATTCATGGGAGTGTTCCTTATTGCCGAAATTACTGGCGGATACGCACTAATGCTTCCGTTGCTCATCACGGCCACCGTCACATACATCTGCGTACAGCCTTTCGAGAAACACTCCATTTACGCCCGCCATCTGGCTCAGAAGGGAGACCTGATGACGCACAACAAAGATGCATCAGCATGGCACCTGATGGACTTGACCAAACTCATCGAAACCAACTTCGTCACCATCCGCGAAGACGGAACGCTGCGTGACATTGTTGAAGCCATCAAGCAAAGCAAACGAAACCTTTTCCCTGTGGTGGACAGCCAAAATAAATTCTTGGGACTTATCGTAATGGATGACATCCGCGACATCATTTTCAATCCAGAGCTATACGACAAAGTTACCGTCAAAGACTTGATGATGACCTTTAGCGATGAAGACATTATACACATGAGCGACTCGCCATTCGATGTGGTCAACAAATTCAAACTTGGCAACCGCTACAACCTGATAGTAGTTGAAGACGATGGCACGTACGTAGGTTTCCTATCGCGGGCCAACACGTTCTCGGCTTACAGACGCTTTATTTCGCAGAGTTCTGAAGAATAGAGGAATGACCTAGGCCATATTTTTTGCCTCGGTAACGTATGCCTTTACTCTGTCAGAAATTGTCTCCACATTCAATCAATTGCTAACGTGCGTAGGAGATTCACGTTCCTGGTCATGGAATTCCATATATTAGGGACCAGCAGGTTTTTCTCCCAGACAAACAAACTGCTACAACGAGGAGATATCCTCCAAAGATAGACCAGTACTTTGGGCAATAGCCTCAGGTGGGAGACCCAATAGCTTTAAATTATGGGCTATCTGATATGCTTTGTTCTTTCCTCCTTCGACAAGTCCCTCTTCCAACCCTTCTGCCTTGCCTTTGGCCAGACCTTTTTCCATACCCTCTTCCCTACCTTTGGCAAGTCCCTCTTCCATGCCTTTGGCAAGTCCTTCTTCCATGCCTTTGGCAAGTCCCTCTTCCATGCCTTCGGCCTTGCCTTTGGCCAATCCTTCTTCTAGGCCCCTAGCATGTCCTTTCATTTCTGCCGTCTCCTTGACGCTGAAAAGATCCCAGAAGTCCTTTTGGCTTTCGCGATAGCCGCGCTGCTCCGTAGGGCTGAACTTGGCTATCTCGGCCTGCTCGAAAAGACGCGTGAAAACGGCATCCTGCAGCACCTGCGGACGCTCCATCAGGCGGCCCAGGTTCTTCATTGCGTAGAGCCATTTGTCGAAAAGGGTCTCCAGCTCATCCTCGCTCTTGTGGAACTTGGGCATCTCCAGATAAATGTAGGTCAGCTTGTCGTAGAAGACGTTTTTCTTTTTAACGTCCACCAGCTTGACCTCGTGGTGGAAGTACTCCGGGTCGTCGTCGAAGGTGAAGTTGAGGATGCCGATGGTGTAGACCTTGTCCAGTCGGAAGTTCCATTCGCCCCTGACGGCCTGCTCCTGTATAGGGAATGTGGAGTAGTAGATGCTGCGGTCCTTGAAGTAGTTCTGGTCGGCCTTCTGCATCTCGATGAGGAAGCGGTCGCCCTGGCTGTTGCGACAGTAGACATCGAAGACCGCCTTGCGCTCCACGGCGGAGGGACCCAGGTGCTCCACGTTGAGGTATTCGAGGTCCGACACCTCCTCCCTGCCGTCGAACATAGAGTTGAGGAAACTGATCAGCAGTTCCTTGTTGGCCTCGGTGCCGAAGAGTTTCTTGAAGGCAAAATCGGTGTAGAAGTTGACGTAACGTTCTTGAGAATCAGAAATACCCATAGCACTTATTTTTTATGCATAACGTGGATGCAACAAAAATATTGTATGGCCTACTAATATGTTCAGTCAGTATGCCCATGAGCTTTCTCTGCCACACATAGGTTACACCGTTTGGACGGATGTCTTTAGTGTGACAACTCCGAAATCAGGAGCAGCTGTTTGAGGAGATGGGACGCGGCCCTTGCTATGCGATAAGGAAGGGCTACAGCCTATCTATTTCTTCCTGGGACAGTCCCGTACTCCGAGCAATAGTATCTAGTTGGACTCCTAATGATTTTAAACTCTTAGCTATCTGGTAGGCCTTGTTCCTCTCTCCTTCAGCCTTGCCTTTGGCTAAGCCTTTTTCCATGCCTTCTTCCCTACCTTTGACCATGCCCTCTTCCCTACCTTTGGCCAAGCCCTCTTCTAGGCCCCTGGCATGTCCTTTCATTTCCGCCGTCTCCTTGACGCTGAAAAGGTCCCAGAAGTCCTTTTGGCTTTCGCGGTAGCCGCGCTGCTCCGTAGGGCTGAACTTGGCTATCTCGGCCTGCTCGAAAAGACGCGTGAAAACAGCGTCCTGTAGCACCTGCGGACGCTCCATTAATCGGCCCAGGTTCTTCATCGCGTAGAGCCACTTGTCGAAAAGGGTCTCCAGCTCATCTTCGCTCTTGTGGAACTTGGGCATCTCCAGATAGATGTATGTAAGCTTGTCGTAGAAGACGTTTTTCTTCTTCACGTCCACCAGCTTGACCTCGTGGTGGAAGTACTCCGGGTCGTCGTCGAAGGTAAAATTGAGTATGCCTATGGTGTAGACCTTGTCCAGCCGGAAGTTCCATTCGCCCCTGACGGCCTGCTCCTGTATGGGGAAGGTGGAGTAGTAGATGCTGCGGTCCTTGAAGTAGTTCTGGTCGGCCTTCTGCATCTCGATGAGGAAGCGGTCGCCCTGGCTGTTGCGGCAGTAGACGTCGAAGACTGCTTTGCGCTCCACGGCAGAGGGTCCCAGATGCTCTACGTTGAGGTACTCAAGGTCTGAAACCTCCTCCCTTCCGTCGAACATGGAGTTGAGGAAGCTGATCAGCAGTTCCTTGTTGGCCTCGGTGCCGAAGAGTTTCTTGAAGGCAAAATCGGTGTAGAAGTTGACGTAACGTTCTTGAGAATCAGAAATACCCATAGTAGCATTATTTTAGGATATAACGTGGCTGACGCATATTTATTGTATCGGCAAGGCAAATTCGAATGTATTGGCCGAAAAGAGCCAATCTGGATTTGTTAAGATGATTATGCGTCATAAGGCACTTAACACCAACATTCCTACTAAGGCATCTTCACCCCTATTCTATGAAACGGAACCACAGTGATAGGCAGCAAAAACAGCCGATGAGAAATAGACGCGAAATGATTTGGTAGAATCATCAAAAAAAACGAATGATTCGAGTCGAAGACATGCTCACTTAAGGTCTGTCATTGGCGTTGCATACCCCTAGTAAATGGGGTTGTTGTAAATATTTTTTGTTGCCATATCAGCTTTTTTTCGTATCTTTGCTTGTTTGTATGGTGTGCGTACCATGCAACAAATTATTTATTATCAAGAAAATAAAATAATAATAATATAAATAAGCTGATAAAAATGAAGAAGCTCATTGCTATGTTCGCCATTATGGCTGCACTTCTGCCCACCGTGGCTGGTGCACAAGAACAAGTTGTAAAAGACACACTGCTGCGCGCTAACACCGACACGCTGATGAAGCACATCCGCGTACTTTCCAACAGCCAGTACGAGGGTCGTATGGCCGGTTCGCAGGCCTACCTCGAAGCCGCCGACTATGTGGCCGAAGTGCTGTCCTCCTACGGAGTGAAGCCCTGGGAAGGCGAGTGGGCACAGTGGTTTCAGGTAGAATATAACGAAATCGAGAACTGTAATTTCAACACCTATGTCAACGACAACGACACCCGCGAGCGCTACGTCTTAGGACGCGACTATGTATGCTCCAGCATGACCGGCCGAGGCTACACGAATGCTCCAGTGGTTTTCTGTGGCTGGGGCATAGACAACCGAGCCTTCAACGAGTACGCCCAAGTGGACGTACAGGGCAAGATAGTGTTGTGCCTAAGCGGTGTGCCCGAGTTCCTGCCCGGCAACGTCACCAGCCAGTACGCCACCATGCGTCAGAAGGCTGAAGTAGCCCAGAAGCATGGAGCCGTCGGACTGGTATGCATCAATCTCTCCGAGAGCTGCCGTTCCTACGAAGTACAGCACCAGGCTTATTGCGGCGAAGGCTCGCATCAAGCCACCTTCCCCGTGGTGCAGCCCACCATGGATATGGGCCGTGCGCTGCTGGAAAATGAGCAAATGACCCTTGACTCTGTCATCGGAGAGTTGCAAAACCAACTTACCCCACAGTCGTTCCACCTGCGCAAGAAATTTGAAATAAACATCAACGCCAAGTATAAACCCAATGCCCCCACGGCCAACGTCATCGGCTATCTGCCCGGCCACGACGACCGCATGAAGCACGAATTGGTTGTTGTGGGTGCCCACTTGGACCATGTGGGCGTGCAAGGCAGCACCTGTCTGTTCCCCGGAGCCGACTGCAATGCCAGCGGCGTTGCCGCCGTGCTGGAGACAGCAAGACTGCTTTCCACCAAGGCTCCCAAAGAGATTGAGTACAACAAACGCTCCATCGTCTTTGTACTTTTCTCGGGTGGCGAATTGGAGAATTTAGGTTCCAGCATCTTTGTTTCCAATTTTTCCAAGCTGAAAAATATCGAATGCTTTATCAACGCCCAAAGCATTGGTTCGGGAGACAGCATCAACGTCATGGGCAACAAACGGTTCCCCAGCCTATGGGAAATAGCCTATCACAACGACACCGTCTCCACCAAATCGTTGGCTAAGGGCCTGCACACCTATCCCAGAGGCGATGCCGCCCCTTTTGCACAAATCGGCATTCCCTCGCTGGTCTTCACCAACTACATGGGCAGCAACTACGACCATGTGCCCAGCGACATCTCGGAAAACATCAACCGCGACATGCTTACCAAGAATGCCAGCCTGATGGCCGAAGTGATCTACGAACTCTCCTTAGGTGACTATCAAGGTCGCTCGTTCCGCTCCAAACGTTTCAAATTTGAATAAAAAAACTTCACCAAACTACTTTTTGCCAAAACAGAATGTTCACACTTTACAAAAAAGAACTTGCCAGTTTCTTCTCCTCACTCATCGGATACCTGACCATCATCGTGTTTCTGGTGCTCACAGGACTCATGCTATGGGTCTTCAAGGGCGACTTTAACATCCTAGACTACGGATTTGCCGGCATGGATGGGCTCTTCATTATTGGGCCATTCCTCTACCTCTTCCTTATTCCGGCCATCACCATGCGCATGTTTGCCGAAGAAAAGAAGAACGGCACCATGGAGCTACTGCTCACCAAACCGCTGAGCGAGATGACGCTCATCTGGGCCAAATTCCTTGCGGGCCTGACCCTGGTGTTCATCAGCCTGCTGCCAACACTAGTATGCTATTTCAGCGTTTATGCTCTGGGCGACCCCGTAGGCAACATCGACACCGGTAGCGTAGCTGGCTCTTACATTGGTCTGCTCCTGTTGGGCGCAGCCTTCGTAGCCATCGGTCTATTTGCCAGCTCCATCACCAACAACCAGATTGTGGCCTTCATCCTGGCAGCATTGATGAGTGCGTTCATGCATTTGGGGTTCGAGGCCATCTACCGCATGGGGTTCTTGGGCAACGCCGACCTCTTTGTGCGGTCGCTGGGCATGAGCTACCACTATGAATCCATCAGCCGCGGCGTGGTCGACACCCGCGATGTCATTTACTTTGTCTCGGTCATTGCCCTCTTCATGCTGTCGACCCGCATCGTGCTGCAGAGCCGCAAATGGCACGGCTGGAACAAGAAAAAAGACCTTCGGCGCAGCCATTGGGTTGAGCTGGGGGCCGGCATCCTCATCGTGGTTTTCGTCAATGTCATCAGCTATTATTTCTTCACCCGCATTGACCTCACCTCGGAGAAGCGCTACACCCTGTCCAAGTCGACCAAGAACCTGCTGAAAAAGGTGGACGAGCCGGTGCTCTTCCGCGTATACCTCGAAGGGGAATTCCCTGCCGACTTCAAGCGTCTGCAGAACGAAACTAAGGAGATGCTCAACCAATTCAGGGCTTACAACAAAAACATACAATACGAGTTTGTCAATCCCAACAACTTCGACAGCCAGGAAGAACGTCAAGTGTTCTATCAAAAGCTGGCACAGAAAGGGATCAGGCCCACCCAGATACAGGTGAGCACCGCAAATGGCGTCACCTCCCAAGTGCTGATACCTGCCGCTGATGTCATATACAAAGGAAACGAAACCTCCATCCAACTATTGCAGAGCCAGAAGTATGTGGACCAAACCCAGTTGCTGAACAACTCCATTCAAAGTCTCGAATATGTGCTTTCCAGCCCCATACGTGCTCTGTCCAGAGGGCAGAAACCCGTGGTGGCCTTTATGCGCGGACATGGCGAACTGCCCCTGCCCAATATGGGAGACCTCATCACCACACTCTACGACTACTACAATTTGGACACCGCCCGTTTAGACGGCAACATCAACGCCCTCACAGGACGCACCCATGACCCCAAAGACTCCACCAAATATCATTTCCACAACAAATACGACCTCATCATCATAGCCAAGCCCACCCAGCCTTTCACAGACCAGGACCTTTTCATCCTCGACCAATATGTGATGTATGGCGGCAAACTGCTGTGGCTTGTTGACCCTCTGAATGCCGACCTCGACAGTCTGCAGAATGCTGGCCAGGCCATGGCTACCCGTTTCCCACTTAATCTGGACGAGATGCTGTTCACTTACGGAGTGCGTGTCAATCCCAACTTGGTGATGGATGTGCGATGCCGCCCCATTCCTATGACCGTGGGCATGGTGGGCGACCAACCACAGATACAATTCCAGCCGTGGCTGTACTTTCCCGAAATCGTGCCCATGTCACCTCACCCCATTGTGCGCAACCTCGACCTTATCAAGACCGACTTCGTAAGCAGCATAGACCTAATAGACAACGGTATCGACAAAACCGTACTACTAGCCACCTCGGAATATACCCGGGTGAAGAATGCTCCCACCATCTATGACCTCAACGAGGCCAAGACCGAGCCCGACCAACGGCTTTTCACCCATAAGAATGTGCCCGTTGCCGTGCTGCTTGAAGGAAAATTCCCCTCGATGTTCCGCAATCGCCTCACTCCCGAGTTCATGGAAATCCCCTCCATGGGCTATCGGCCTGAAGGGGACAGCACCAAAATGATTGTATTCTCCGATGGCGACATAATCAAGAACCGTTTCAACTACAACGACGGCACCACCTATCCGTTAGGGTACGATTTCTACACCGAGACCATGTATGCCAACAAGGAGCTCCTACTCAACTGCATAGACTATCTAGTAGGCGAAGAGGGTTCCATTGCCAGCCGCTCCCGCAGCATCAAAATCCGTAAACTAGATGTCATGAAGGTTAAGGAAAACCGCACAGGATATCAGTTACTCAACATTATTCTCCCCTCCGGCCTCATCATCCTGGCCGGTATAGTCATCATCATTATTCGCCGTAAACAATATCGCAAAAAATGAAAAGAAAGAAACACTTACTTATCCTCCTCATATCCGTTGCCGCCATCGGCATCATTGCATTAGTGGTTGCCAAACGTGGCTCCAAGGATGCCACATTCGACCAAGATTTCCACGTGGAGGACGTTGAAACAATCACCAAAATATATCTGGCTGACAAAGCGAACAATCATGTTCTGCTGGAGCGTGTGGCCGATGCCGACAGTACGGCGGACACCACTTGGACCGTCGACGGCATCTATCCTGTCAACAAAGGCATGATGAAGTTGCTACTTGAGACCCTGCACGACATGCGCATACGCCAACAGGTGAACAAAAACGCCGTGCCGCAAGCCATCAAACGCCTTTCGGCCAACGCCACTAAATGTGAGGTTTACCAGACCCGCTACTTCATTGACTGGTTTGGCGGCAAACTACGTCTTTTCCCCCACGAGAAACTCACCGTCACCTACTTTGTAGGACAAGAGACCCAGGACATGATGGCCTGTTTCATGTATCGCGATGGGGACAAAGTACCCTATATCATCCACATACCTGGGTTCCGCGGTTATCTGACACCCCGCTTTGTTTCAAACCCGATGTCTTGGCGCAGCCATGTAATCGTGCAATGGGACATCACCAAACTACAAAGTGTCGACTTAGACATCCCCGCCACACCTGAAGAGTCCTACACAGTTCTTCGCGATGGGGAAGGATTCATTTTCCAACAGAACGGCCGTACAGTCGACCACTTCGACACTGCACGCGTAGCCCAGATGCTCTCCTGCTTCCACAACCTCAATTTCGACGAGTTCGCCAGCCAAGTGCCCAACAGCAATATGGACACCTCATTCAATGCGGGTCCACGCGCTATTCTCCACATAACCAACACCGAAGGCGTCACACGCGAAGTGAAGACATACATCAAGTACAACAATCCCACCGACAGCCTGGTGATGCGCGATGAGAAGATGTATGAAATGTTCGACCTCAACCGGCTCTATGCCATTATCGACAACAAAGACACCGTGCTCATCCAGTACTTTGTTTTCGACAATATCCTGCAGCCCGCCAGTTTCTACCTTGGCCAACAAGCCAGCTCATTTGCCAAAGAATAAAACCATGAAACCCCTCATCCTTATCACCAACGACGATGGTGTCGCCTCCCGTGGACTACGGCATTTGGTCCATCTGGCCCAAGAATTTGGCGACGTTGTCGTGATGGCACCTGACCGCAACGCCTCAGGGCTCAGTACCTCCATCACATGTATGCGGCCTCTGCATGCCTATCTGGCCGACAAAGAAGAGGGTGTAGAATACTACGCCTGCGACGGAACGCCAGCCGACTGCGTGAAGATGGGGTTTGAGCATTTCTGCCCTCGGAGGCCAGACCTGGTACTGTCGGGCATCAACTATGGGAGCAACTCGTCCATCAACATAATCTACAGCGGCACCATGGGGGCCGTGTTGGAGGGCTGCCTCAACGGGCTTCAGTCAATTGGGTTTTCGTTGCTTAGTCATAAACCGGAGGCAGACTTCAACGCCTGCTCGCCCTATATCCGCCACATTATCCGCCAAGTGCTACAGAAACCGCTGCCCGACTTTACGGCACTCAACGTGAACATCCCACACCTACCTGCCCAGCAAATCAAGGGCATCCGTGTCTGTCGACAAGCACGGGCCGCCTGGGAAGACAGCCTAGAGAAGCGCATCGACGCCAACGGCAAACCCTTCTGGACCATGACGGGCCGTTTTGTTTGCAACAATCCCGACCACGACACAGACGAATACTGCCTTAGCAACGGCTATGTCTCGGTGGTACCGGTGAGCCCCGATTTCACCTGCTATCAGCACATTCCTAACATCAAGAATCTTGAGCTATGAAGAAACTCCTCAACAACAACAGCACAGCCACAGGCATTCTCGTAGTCATCATCTCCGAGCTAGTGTGCGCGGTAATTGTTTTCCTAGTGCTCAGGCTACTGCAACTGCCTACGGCAGAAAATGCACGATGGTTCGCCCTTGCCTTGGTACCGCCCATTCTGCTGTTGCGATACTATGCCAAAGAGCAGGACTATCCCAACACGCTCAAGGCCGTAATCACCACCCTTTTCGTTACGGCCATTGCCTATTTCTGGTTCATGCTGAAAAACCACTATATCACCTTTAGCTAACAGACCACCCAAAGTAATACCCAACATGAGATACTATATCATAGCAGGTGAAGCTTCAGGCGACCTCCACGGTGCCAACCTCATGCGAGCCATCCTCCGCAAAGACCCCTCAGCGGAAATCCGCTATTGGGGCGGCGACAACATGATGTCCGTCACCGGAGTGCCGGTACGCCACATACGCGACTTGGCCTACATGGGATTTGTCGAAGTGGCATTGCACCTAAAGACCGTGTTGGGCAACATCAGTTTCTGCAAGAAGGACATTCTGGCGTTCCACCCCGATGTCATCATCTATATCGACTATCCAGGTTTCAACCTAAAGATTGCCAAATTTGCCCACCAACACGGTTTCAAGAATGTCCATTACATCTCACCCCAGCTTTGGGCCTGGAAACAGGGACGCATCAAACCAATGCGTCGTGACTTAGACAAACTCTGCTACATACTGCCGTTCGAACAAGATTTCTATGCCCGCAACCATTTCCCTCAAGCAGTATACGTGGGGCATCCGTTGCTAGATGCCGTGGCGCAGTTTAAAGCCTCGACCACCATTGCCAGTCCTAATGGCAAACCTATTATCGCGCTACTCCCCGGCAGCCGCCGGATGGAACTGGGGAAAATGCTGGCACCCATGATGCGCCTTGCAAAGAAACATCCCGAATATCATTTTGTCATTGCCGGTATGACCTTGCTGGGCGACAAATACTACCAGCCAATCATAGGCAAAGCAGATAATGTCGCTGTGGTATATGACAAGACATACGATTTGCTGTCATGCGCACACGCTGCCGTAGTTTGTTCAGGCACGGCTACGTTAGAGACAGCACTCTTCAACGTTCCACAGGTGGTATGCTATCGTGCAAATGCCATATCTGCCGCCATAGCGCGCCCTCTTATTGGAAATAAAATCAAGTACATATCTCTCCCCAACCTCATTGCCGATGCACCTATTGTCACCGAGCTGATCCAGGACGACTTCACCGACGACCGATTGGAAAAAGAATTTGAGAAAATCACCACCCAAGCCCAAACTCGCCAATACATCTTTGACGGGTATGCTCGTCTGCACACACTCCTAGGCAACGCAGGGGCCTCCGACAGAACCGCCGAAGAAATAATAAATATAATGAAATAACAATTTATACCATTGATGAATTATAGGCCCGTTGCCAACCACCAAGAACACAAGAATTAGAACGCATATCGACGCAAACAAAAGAACTACCACCTTTGAAAAAAAGCACTACCATACTCTGCCTTCTGCTCCTCGCATTCACCTCATATGCCGACCGTATAAAGGTGCGCCTATACACCAATAACAGCATAGACCTTATCAATATTTCCTTTGACCTAGGTACTTACAATCTCTACGGCGGCGACACTACCCTTATAGCCTCCGAAGTGGGTAACGACAAGTCTGTCGAGCTCACCCCCAACGGCAAGCAGGTACATGTGTCCATCGACGGATATGAATACGGCAATTATCCTTCAGTCACTTTCTCAGCCACCGACACGGCCTGCATTCTCTGTCTCAACCCCCGCAATGTAAAACAGCGCACCTATGAGGGTAACCTCATTGTCACCGTAGGCAAAAACGGAAAACTCTTCATCATCAACGATGTAGAATTCGAGACCTACATAGCCGGTGTAGTGCAGTCCGAAATCTATGGGAACCAAAGTGATATCTTCCGTGTGCAAGCCATCATCTCGCGCACCTGGGCAATGAAGAACATTCACAAACATCAAAAGGAAGGATATAACTTCTGCGATCAAGTACACTGCCAAGCATATCTCAACCGCTGCGTCCGTCCCGACATCATGTTGGGCACCATGCAAAGCAGCGGTATGACCATAGTAGATGACCAAGAAAAACTCATCGAAACGCCATTCCATTCCAACAGCGGTGGGCAGACGGCCAATTCCGAGGACGTTTGGCGGACAGCGGTACCCTATCTTCGCTCCGTTCAGGACACATTCTCCTATCACATGCGTCAAAGCGAATGGGTGAAGGTCATTGACGAGTCCAAATGGCTTAACTATTTCGCTAACAAACATAAACTTGACACCTCCAACGACAGTGTCCGCAATGAGTTGCTGACTTTCAGCCAGTCGCAACGAAAGGTGCGTCTATGTGGCGTGCCGCTGACACGTATACGGACAGATTTTCAATTGAAATCGACCTTTTTTTCTGTACTATACGACAGTGCCGCCCACCGTGTGACCCTATCGGGCCACGGCTTCGGCCATGGCGTGGGGCTGTCGCAGGAAGGCACCATAAGGATGGTAGGGCTGGGCATACCCTACGACAGCATCATACAGCACTATTATACTGGTTCACACATACATTACGACGAGACTCACCCCAAATCGTACGTAGAAAACTACATCAAACAAATTGCCCAAATAATTGAAGAGGACAAGCACCAGTCCACACAGACCAAGTCGAAGAAAGACGATTGGTTAGGCAGGCTCTTCAGGGTGCGCGACCGCGAAGAACGCGAAGAGGTATACGACCCCAATAGTGAGGAGCTTGACTCTGACTGGAAGTATGACTGGTAGGCTATACATAGTAACAAACAATATAACAAACAACTAAATACGCCGATATGACAAAAAAATTTTTACTCTTTATTACCATAGGGTGCCTCATGACAGGTATGGTTCACGCCCAGAAGGTCCAATGGAAAACCATCGAGCAAGCCGCCAAAACCGACACCAAGAGCAATGCCAAACTCTTTTTTGTCGACTTCTACACCTCCTGGTGTGGGTGGTGCAAGAAAATGGACAAAGAGACTTTCAGTAACCCAACCGTGGCACTGATTCTCAACACCTACTATATTCCGGTGAAATTCGATGCAGAAAGCAGCACCGAATTCACATGGTATGGCGAAAAATACAGCAATACTGCCGTTGCGCCAGGAGCCAAACGCAACACCCACAATTTTGCCAAGAAAGTGCTGGGTGCTAGAATGGGATTCCCATCCTTCGGCATCTTTAAGTCCAACCAACAGCAACTCACCGTCATTCAAGGCTACTATGCCCCCGAGGAATTCATCATGGCCCTTTGGTACTTTGCTTCAGGCGACAATGCTCGCTACAGTTGGGAACGCTACCAAAAGATTTTCGACAAGGAAATCCGACCCGTGATGAACGAAAAATTGGGCATAAAGTAACTACAACCGTCAAACAAGAAAGCCAACAACCCTAACTATTAAAAATAAGAACCATGGGCCTATTTAGCAAAAAAGAAAAGAAAGAGACCCTCGACCAAGGCCTCAATAAGACCAAGGAAAGCTTCTTTTCTAAACTTTCCAAGGCAATTATGGGAAAATCGACTGTCGACGACAATGTGCTCGACAACCTCGAAGAAACCCTCATCACTTCAGACGTGGGTGTCGAAACGACCCTGAAAATCATCGAGCGTCTGCAAGAGCGCATCAAACGAGACAAATATATCAGCACCTCGGAGCTCAACTCCATTCTGCGAGCCGAGATTGCCGCATTGCTGAGAAAACACGAAGGCAAGTTCCCCGAAGATTTCGACGCTCCCCTGCCCCACCACCCCTATGTGGTACTGGTAGTCGGCGTAAACGGTGTTGGCAAGACCACCACCATTGCCAAACTGGCATACCAATATAAACAAGCAGGCAAAAAGGTGATGCTGGGTGCTGCCGACACATTCCGTGCCGCCGCCGTCGAGCAGCTGCAGCTGTGGGCCAACCGTGTGGACGTGCCCATCGTGCAGCAAGGAATGAATGCCGACCCCGCCTCAGTGGCTTATGACACATTGCAATCAGCCATCTCTAAAGACATCGACGTAGTGTTGATTGACACTGCTGGTCGCCTCCACAACAAGGTAGGACTGATGAACGAGTTGGGCAAGATACGCAAAGTGATGCAGAAACTCATGCCCGACGCTCCGCACGAAGTGTTGCTAGTATTGGATGCCAGCACCGGTCAGAACGCCATCGAGCAAGCCAAGCAGTTCACCGCAGCAACCGATGTCAACGCCCTGGCCCTCACCAAACTGGACGGGACTGCCAAAGGCGGTGTCATCATCGGCATCAGCGACCAATTCCAGATTCCGGTACGCTATATCGGCCTCGGCGAGAAGATGACCGACCTCCAAGTATTCAATGCCGACGAATTTGTAGACAGCCTTTTCGACGATAAGAAATAATGAAAATCAACATTGTTACACTCGGTTGCAGCAAGAACACCGTCGACTCCGAGAACATCGCCGGGCATCTTACCGCAGCCGGACATTCCGTCTTTTTCGACCGCCAAACTAACGATTGCGACCTGGTGATTGTCAACACCTGCGGCTTTATCGGGGATGCCAAGGAAGAGTCCATCAATACCCTCCTTCGCCAGATACAAGACAAGCAGAACTACAACCGCCGCCACGCCCACGACGGCAAACGTCGTACCCTCTATGCTGTCGGCTGCCTGGTGCAACGCTACCGCCAAGAGCTGCAAGAAGAGATGCCCGAGGTGGACAGCTGGTACGGAGCCCACCAGTGGGAGACCATCGTGCAGGATGCCAAAGCCACCAATACCACCACCCATGAACCCTTTACGGCCCAGCGTACCCTCAGCACCCCGCACCACTACGCTTACCTAAAGATTGCCGAAGGCTGCAACCGGGCATGCTCCTACTGCGCTATTCCCCTCATTCGGGGCAAACATATCTCCCGCCCTATTGAAGAGCTAGTCGACGAGGCCAAAACATTAGTCCAAAACGGGGTGAAGGAACTCATCCTCATCGCTCAAGACACCACCTACTACGGTCTCGACCTCTATGGCAAACGCCGTCTAGGAGACCTTCTGGAACGTCTAGCCACCGAAAGCGGAGCCGAATGGATACGCCTGCACTACACCTATCCCACCTCCTTCCCTGTCGACGCCATAGAAGCCATGCAGCGCCACCCCAACATCTGCAACTACATCGACATCCCTCTCCAGCACATCAACAGCCGTATACTCGGCTCCATGCAGCGAGGCATAGACCGTCAGGGCACACTGGAGCTACTTCAAACGTTCCGCCAGAAACTGCCTGATGTCAGCATCCGCACCACCCTTATCGTAGGTTACCCCGGCGAAACCGAGCAAGACTTTGAAGAGCTCAAGCAATTCGTACGCGAAGCCCGGTTCGACCGCATGGGCTGCTTCGCCTACTCGCCCGAAGAGGGCACCCCTGCCGAAAAGCTTGGCGACCCCATACCCCAAGAAGAAAAGGAACGTCGCGTGGCAGAACTCATGTCCATTCAGGAAGAAATCTCTTTGGAAAAGAACCAAGACCGCGTAGGCCGTACATTCCGCGTGCTCATCGACCGCCACGAGGGCGACTACTACATCGGCCGCACCGAATATGACAGCCCCGAGATCGACGACGAGGTGCTCATTCCTGCGTCAACGCCCCTACACATTGGCCACTTCTATTCTGTCCGAATTACCCAGGCCCTCGAACACGACCTCGTCGCCAGCCTCATCTGAAGCTCAAAAAGGTCGATTTTCTGGAATATAATCCAAAATATATATATATTTTTTGGATTATATTCCAGAAAAAACATATCTTACACTAAAAGTGGAGCATACAAGCGGCCTAAAACGACAGATTATCAGTAAGTTATAGAGAATGTAACAATTCAATATTAGTTTACTTACAGTCTTTATTCCTTATTTTCCTTTATTACGAAACATTCGTCAGATTATTGCCCATTCCAAAAACAACCTACGGCTAACGACGAACTAATGGGTTGTCCATGCCGTTGACCCAGCATAAATATGCTGGTCATAGAACAAAAAAGAACTCCCAGCCACAAAGACCGGGAGTTGAGTAAAGCTGTTCCTGCTTAACTATGGCTATTGATTGTCCCTCACAAGTCGGACCAAATAGCCCATATAACGGTCATTATTCAGTATGGACAAGTATCGAATAGCAAATGTCATGCTGTAAGCCTTCCCATCTTGGCTGGGAGTGGAAGACCAGTAATTAGCAAGGCTGTTGCCGCGGAATTCTGTACCTTCTCGGTAGAAACTGAAGGGTAAGAAAACTGCACCGGCTGCCTCCATCTCAGCCCACATAGAAACGGTGTACACGTTGTTGCTATAATTATTTTGTGTGGTATTGAATCCCGACCTTGTCGCGGAACGACACCTTCAGCGTCAGATATTTCTCATCATACTGTGTTTTAGGATTATATCGGGGTTTCGTGGTAAAATACATGCGGCAAAATTACGCAAAATATTTCATATTCTCTGGGTACTACAAAATGGAATTCCGCCATTTGGTAAAATCCCAATGCTGTTTATCAGTTAGTTGCAAATCCACTAGGCCAAAAAAATGCCTTAAAAAAAATTTTCAGGGATGAAGTTGGGCTAACATCTGTTCACTAAACGGCAGAGCCGCCACTCGTTTAGAAATGATAATTCAGAGAGAACTCGGTGCATAAATAATTGCACATAACATTACGGAGTTTTATTTCTGGGTTTTCCTGATGAATGTTATATCCCAGCTTGAGATTAATCCTGAACTTTTCCCATCCGAATCTAAAGACAGCGTTGGGCTCTAGAAAGAAAGCGCCGTACCTCTCATCAGATACCCACCCCACATCCTTGCCGCCGTAATAAGAGAGCAAAGAATTATAATAACCTCCTTTTACACCAACCGCAACATCAA
>CAMVMF010000028.1 GCA_947168515.1 uncultured Bacteroidales bacterium | reverse complement strand
ATCAACAATCCACACGCAAACCCGCCCAGAAATGTTCATAACGTGTTTTTTTTAATTCTGAGACGGGACCACCTGTTGACAACTCCGTCACAAATGTTGATATCGTACTGATTTTTTAATTTTTCATGCGTTTGCCCTGGGCAGGTACTAAAAAAGCCTGCCTATTTTCTAAAAAAGTCGTATCTTTGCACTATGATTGAACATGCCATAAAATTCCTAAAAAGCCATGTCGAGGGCGTGTTGGCCACAGTAGATGGCGACCACCCCCGCCTGCGGGCTTTCCAGATTATGAAGCAGGAGGGGTCGACCCTCTTTTTCGCCACGTCAGAGCGTAAGGAGGTCTACTGCCAGCTGCAAAAGAATCCCAATGTGGAGTTTCTCGTGATGCACGACCGTGTGTCGGTGCGCTGTTCGGGACGGGCCGACTTCGATGTGGACGACAGCGACAAGCAGTGGATATACGACCACAACGAGGTGCTGCGCCGCCTCTATCCAAGCTACGACACGATGGCTTATTTCAAACTCCCTATCGAAAGGATGGACTATTACGACCTGCGGCCCACACCGCCCATCCACAAATCGTTCGACCTCTCCTCTGGCGAGAGTCACGACGGCTTTGTTGGTGCGCGTTTCTCAAAATAACAGCAAAACCCTATGAACCGACTGGAGAATCTGGATTACTGCATCCGCTATCTGTTGCGGCAGGACGATGCGCATGCCGAGGTGCCTCCCACGCTCGAAGGCAGGCAGCGACTGCTGCGTGCGTTGATGAACGTGTGGCAGCCACAGCCGCTTAGCGGCCAATTTCTGCAGGCGCAGGATGCCGAATTGCAGGCACAGCTGCAGGACAAAGGCGTGGTGAGCCTGGAAGAAATTGCTGCGTCGGGCAGCCCAAAACGCTCCACCCGAAACGCTCAACTTTACCTCTGGCAGGGCGACATCACACGTTTGCATGTCGATGCCATCGTCAACGCCGCCAACAGCGTGGGCCTCGGATGCTGGCACCCCCTGCACGCCTGCATCGACAATGCCATCCATAGTGCCGCAGGACTTCAGCTGCGGCAAGAGTGCAACCGTGTGCTTGGAGGAGGCGAGATAGCCACAGGCAAGGCCATCATCACCCCTGCCTACAACCTGCCCTCCCGATACGTTGTCCACACCGTAGGGCCTATCATCCCCGACGGCATGCCCACTCAGGAGCAGGACGAACTGTTGGCCGCCTGCTACAGGCATTGCCTCCATTTGGCCGAGCAAGCGGGCTGCCGAAGCATAGCCTTTTGCTGCATATCGACGGGCGAGTTCCACTTTCCCAACCGCCGTGCCGCCGAGATTGCCGTTACGACGGTTATCCGGCTGCTCGCCGCCGCCGACACACCGATGAACGTTGTTTTTAATGTTTTCAAAGACACCGACTATGACATCTACAATGAATTACTCGAAACGTGCCCAGTCGTTGAGCACAGCCATACGTGAGGCCGACCATATAGTCATTGGTGCCGGAGCGGGGCTGACCACTGCGGCGGGAATCGACTATGCCGGCGAGGACTTTAGGCGCGAGTTTGCACCATGGATTGAACGCTATGGTTTCGCCGACCTCTATACTGCCGGTTTCTATCCGTTCGAGAGCCAAGAGGAATACTGGGCCTTCTGGGCCAAGCAGATTTGGTTCTGCCGCTACCGCACCGGTGCCTTGCCGCTCTATAAGCAACTGTTAGAACTTTTCCCTCAGGCCTTCGTGGTCACCACCAATGTCGATGCGCAGTTCGAACAGGCAGGTTTCCCCCTAGAGAACATCTTCGCCACGCAGGGCGACTATTGTTGGTTTCAACCTGCATCCGGCTCACCAAAAACGCTGGTCGATAACCGAGAATGGGTGGAGCAAGTGCTTCCGCTCATCGACGACTGCCGCATACCGACCGAGCACATACCGCACATGCCCGACGGGAGTGCCGCGGCGATGAACCTGCGAGTGGACGACACCTTTGTGGAGGACTTCCACTGGCACCAGCAGGCACACCGGTATACCGATTTTGTGCATCAGGCTTCGCAAGGGAGATTGCTGCTGCTTGAGTTTGGCATTGGCTATAACACCCCTGGCATCATTCGCCTGCCTTTCGAACAGATGGCGCAGCAATTCCCACACACCACCCTCGTGCGACTCAATCGGAACGACCCCGACCCCTACATCCAGGACTTGCCACGCTTCATCCCTTTCACAGAAGATATCGGCCAAGTGCTGAACGACATAAACAAATAGTCAACAAATGCCCATGCAGGAGTTCTTTTTTAGATATGTGGAAGAAACCGACAGCTTTTGCGCCATCAGCTATCGGGGCGATGCTGCCGAGGTGGCCATCCCGCCCATGCGTTGGGGCAAACCTGTTACCATACTCTTCGACAACCTCTTCAAGGGACATGCCGAAATACGCTCGGTCGTCATCCCCGACACGGTGACCGGAATTGGCGGCTTCGTTTTCGACGGCTGCTGCAACCTGAAGCATATCAAGCTGCCCGATGCGCTATAGAGCATGTGGCAATATGCCTTCACCCGTTGTGGATTGGAGGACATCGTCTTGCCCGACAAGGTAATGCAGATAATCCCCTATACATTTATGGACTGCAAGTCGCTACGGCAGGTTTGCTGCGGCAGCGGTATAAAAAAAATCTACGCCCATTCATTCAAAGGTGGCGACAGCCTGACCGACATACAGTGCGGCCCTGATGTATACGTCGACCCCGACTTCAAAGTGTAAGCAATATGCAAAAAGACTTCATCCAAGACCCCGTATTTCCAGAGTGCCCTATTCGAAACGTGCTGGCCCGTATAGGCAACAAGTGGACCCTTGCGGCGTTCTACACCCTCAACAAGCAGGGAGTCCCGATGCGATTCCGCGACATAGCGGCCGCCAACCCCGACTGCTCGCAGAAGATGCTCACCCAAACCCTTCGCGGCCTTGAGGCCGACGGCCTCGTCAGCCGCACTGTCTACCCCGAGATGCCTCCACGCGTAGAGTATGCCTTCACCGACAGAGGCCGCTCCTTTATGCCCGTCATGCAGCAGCTAATGGACTGGGCCTACCACAATCTCCACAACATCGTTAGCGACCGAGAGCGATATTATGTTTGAATGTGTTAATTCGTTAATGTAATAATTTGTTAGTCAATGATTCCCACATTAAAGCAATAACACATTTCCACATTCAAACATACTAGAAAGTTAAGGGCTCTTTGGCAACATTCTGGCTGTAGATGGCCTTGATAACTTTTTGCACTACTGACAAAAAAGCAACGGTTTGGCCCTTTTCGGTTAATAAAAAAGACAAAGACACAAAAAAGAGTAATAGTGTCAAATAAAAGTAGTATCTTTGCAGTACGAAAAAATATAAAAACAATAACAAAAACAGCAATAAAAGTAAGAAACAGAATAGAATAAAGAGAATATAACGACATAATACAAAGCGTTTGTGTCTACGATTTATAGGAAGGCACTTATAATGAACAAAAAAACCATCCGATTCTATAAAGACCGCCAGGTCCGTGCCGTTTGGGACGAAGAAAACGGCAAGTGGTGGTTTGTTGCCACCGACATCGTGCGTGCTATAAACGAGGAGGATGATTATGTGAAAGCGGGTAACTATTGGCGATGGTTGAAGAAAAAACTCACAATGGATGGAATCCAACTCGTGAGTGTCACTCACGAGTTCAAGTTTGAAGCCCCCGACGGCAAGCAGCGAGCCGCCGATGCCCTCGATGCCAATTGTGTGCAGACATTGGCAAAACACTACCCTAACAACCGTGCCAACGCCTTCCTTGACTGGTTTACCTACAGCGACAAAACTATTGATGGCCAAAGCCGAAAGAAAGCCTATACCCTCTGGGAAAGCAACATGGTGGCCGACAAAGACGTGGGTACCGTAAAGGCCCTCCAGCAGATTCACGCCTACCTCTTTGGTGGACTTTACGACTTCGCAGGAAAGATTCGGACAAAAACCATTGCAAAAGGGAATACCCTATTTTGTCTGGCAGAACATCTACACAGCTACCTTAAAACCGTAGAGCAGATGCCGGAAACCACGTATGACGAGATTGTGGATAAATATATAGAGATGAATGCGGCTCATCCTTTTATGGAAGGCAATGGCCGCTCGACGCGTATATGGCTTGATATGATATTCAAGAAGAGGCTGAAGAAGTGCATCGATTGGAGCAAGCTAGACAAGCATGAATATCTCGATGCGATGATTGAATGCCACACCGACAGCGCACACATCCGCCGTCTGCTGAAAACAGCGTTGACCGACCGCATCGACGACCGCGAACTCTTTATGAAAGGCATCGACTACTCATATTACTACGAACAAGAAGACTGATTGACGGCAGATTTTCTAATAACAAGCTTGGATTAGTAAAAAAACTGTATCTTTGCAGTACGAAAAAATATAAAAACAATAACAAAAAACAGCAATAAAAGTAAGAAACAGAATAGAATAAAGAGAATATAAAGACATAATATAAGGCGTTTTTGCTTTTCAAGTAAAGTCGAAATCTGGACAATTTCAACTGTATTACGCGAGAAGGCAGAAATGCTCACGGTACTATCCGTGGGCTTTCTCGTTTGTAATACAGGTAGTCCAGAACCTCGACTTTAGACAGAAAGTTTCACGGATTTTTTATTTGTGACTCATAGAAAGGCAAAGCGCCCGTAACGCCAAGCCTTATGAGCACCAAGTTTTTCAACAATATCGATGCGACGCTGCTGGACAAGTTCCACGGCATCGCCTCTGCAATGGCCAACTTCGACATCTTCCATGCCGTGGTTGGCTATTTTCGTTCCAGCGGCTATTTCAAGCTGCGTCAAGAGCTGGAAAATGTAAACGAGATACGTATCCTTGTCGGCATCAATATCGACGATATTTTCCGCCATCATAACCCCCAGATGTTCTTCACAGCCGACAGCCATCCGGCAGAAGTGGTAGAGCAGTATCGCCAGCAGCTGGTTGCCGACATCCGCAAAGCACACTATGATGCCGACACCGAACACGGGATAATACAGATGTTCGACGACATAGCCTCGGGCAAATTGCAGCTTCGGGTACATGCCACACGCAACCTACATGCCAAGTTTTACCTATGTCTGCCCGGCAACTTCTCGCAGCACAGCGACGGGTGGGTCATCATGGGCAGCAGCAACCTCACCGACCAAGGGTTGGGAACAGCTAACGACCACCGCTATGAGCTCAACGTGGCGATGAAGGACTACGACGATGTACGCTATTGTGAAGACGAGTTCTGTAGGCTGTGGAACGAGAGTGTTGCCGTGAGTGTGGAAGATATGCAGCTCGCCCGCAGTGCCACACACCTCAACACAGAGCATCCGCCCACGCCCTATGAACTATACATGAAAGTGTTGATAGACACCTTTGGCAGTATGGTGGAAGACTCGTTCGACATCGACCCCACACGCTACGGCTTTCGCGACCTCAGCTATCAACATGATGCCGTGATACAAGGATACCAGACCCTGATACGACACAACGGTTGCTTTATTGCCGATGTGGTAGGTTTGGGCAAGACACCTGTTGCCGCCATGATAGCCAAGCGGTTCCTACTTGAGAATGGTCGCTATACACGCATACTTGTCATTATGCCTCCCGCAGTGCGTAAAGCATGGGAAGAGACTTTTAAGAAATTCGAAATAGCCAAATACACATGGTTTGTAAGCAGTGGCAGTTTGGACAAGGTGGTGGATGGACGAGACAATTACCGCGAGCCACGCGAGTACGACCTTGTCATTGTTGATGAGGCGCACAACTTCCGCAACGATGGTAACCAGACATACAAAAACCTACAGATTATCTGCAAATCGCGACGCGCCAACCGCGGACGGGTGGAAGGGACTCGCAAGAAGGTAATGCTACTTTCGGCTACCCCATATAACAACGACCCCAGCGACATACGCAATGAATTGCTGCTGTTTCAAGATGCACGCAACTGCACAATAGAAGGAATTGGCGACTTGTCGCGAACCTTCTCTGAATGGATTAACCAATACAAGTCGCTGATGAAACAGCGCGACCGGCTACCCCACGACTTATTTGTCAAACAGGTTGATACACTAATGGACGAGATTCGGCGAAGGGCATTGGAGCCAGTCATGGTGCGCCGTACACGCAACAACATTATGCATGAGCCGCGCTATCGTGCTGACCTCGAAGCACAGGGCCTCTCCTTCCCTAAGTTCGCCCCTATACGTGACCGCCGCTATGAGATGAACGACCAACTGGCAGACCTGTTTGCCACTACTGTACATCTGCTCACCGACACCCCGTCGGAGTCGAATCCTGGAGGCAAAGGGCTACACTATGCTCGCTATCGTGCCGTGGAGTTCTTTCGTGAAGGCGTACCCTACAAAGGCAAGCAAGGAAAACATGTGGCTTTGCTGCTGACCGGCATATTCCGCACCCACATGGTGAAGCGACTGGAGAGCAGCTTCAATGCGTTCAAGGAATCACTCCACACATTCCTCAACATCACCAATGGCATGATTGACATGTTTGCTGAGGACAAAGTGCTTATTGCTCCCGAATACAATGTGAAACAGCTGCAAACCGAGAAGGAAATGGAACTGGACGAAATTATCCAGTATATTGAAGCAAAAGGTGTAGACCGAGCCGACTTTGTCTATCATGCTGCCGACTTCAAGGACGACCTGCTGCAAATGCTCAACGAGGATGCCGAAAAGCTGGACACACTCTGCCAACAGTGGGATGCAGTGAGCAATGATCCCAAACTGGAACTGTTTGTCGAAATGCTGCAAAACGAGCTGTTCAATCCACAGGAGAACATTAATCAAAAGCTTGTGATATTCAGCGAGAGTGTAGATACAGTGGATTATCTCTGCGATACTATCACCAATAAACTGGGACGGAAAGATGTGCTGAAAGTGAATGCCGCCAACCGCAATCAGAAGCGCGACGATATTGCCGCCAACTTCGATGCCAACTACAGCGGAGTGAAGCAGAACAAATACAATATTATTGTCACAAGTGATGTGCTGGCCGAGGGCGTGAACTTGCATCGTTCTAACGTGATTGTCAACTACGACTCGCCGTGGAATGCCAGCCGCCTGATGCAGCGCAACGGACGTGTGAACCGTATTGGCAGCGAGTCGGACGTTATTTACAACTACATGTTCTATCCCTCACGGCAAGGTGATAAAGAAATTCAGCTCTACAGCAATGCCCTTATCAAATTGCAAGGTTTCCACAGCGCGCTGGGAGAGGACTCACAAATCTATTCGCACGAAGAGATTGTAAAGGAGTTCAAACTCTTCAATTCCGATGTGCGCGACGAGAATGACGATAAGTTAGCGTTAATGCGCGAAGTGCGTACTCTCTTGGAGGAGAACCCAGTATGGTATGAGCGTATCAAAAACCTTCCACCCAAAAGCCGCTGTGTCCGCTCAGCCGCAAATAGCGAGGACAACAAGGCTGACACTACAATGGTGTTCCTCGCTTCGCAGGAGAGAATGGACTATGTGTTGGTGGATTCGACGGGTGTCCCTCGCCGGCTCACATTTCTGGAAGCCGTGCGGCATCTAAAAGCAGAACCCTCTGAGCCGGGAATGCCCATTGCCCGCGTTGAGCATCAACACTTCCAACAGGTAGGTAGGGCATTAGAGCTATACAACCAGATGTTACTACAACAAGACACAACCACATCCATGCGTATCAATATCCGTGACAACAAAACAGCTGGTGCCTTGAAATTCCTGCGAACAGAAGCAATTGATGCTATGAGCGACGAGCATGGAAAGGAATTGTGCCAACGGCTCAAAGCTATCGTGGAGCTGGGTGAGTACAACTCACTGCCTCGCGAACTAGCAGATTTGGCCAAGCTGCAACGCAGCAAGGATCCCTTGGACAAAGAGGCATTGGAACAGCGGATCATTGACCTTGCCGACACCTATTGCCCCGACATTGAAGAGGAGGATGCATCAGACACAAACTACGACACCCCCGACATCATCATCTCCGAAACCTTCATACAATGAGGAATCCCAACCCCTCAACGAAGCCTCGTAGAGGCTTAACGCACGAAGTGCTAATAATCCCACACAAGAAAGCACAAAGCTTTCGCAGTGTGGGGATGCTGACACTAAAGACAAATGCGTGCCGGAGGTACGCGACATCATTATAAACACCAATCACAAAACACATACACCCATGAATAACAAACTGAGAGACCTCTTCCAACAACCGTTCGACCTTGTCACCTATCGCAGGGTGATACTTGGTCAGCTATTGCATGCACAGAGACTTCTCACATCACCCGAGATGCTGGAGCAATATGACAATGGCGACCAAATGTTTGGACTTGGATACCTGACCGACAATGAGGGTAAGGAGATAGGGCTTTACTACACCCATGTACCCAATGGCGACGTGCGTCGCAAACGGGTGGGATTCCGCAAGATGTTTCATCCATACGTGAAATATGGTGTTGATGCTGCTATTGCCGTTTTTGATGACGGCGAGTATTGGCGGTTGTCGTATATCTGCGACTTGAAAGGAGGTGTCACCTCGGCCAAACGATTCTCGTATGTGTTCGGTGACCCGAAAGGACAATACAACACCCCTGTTGGGAGGCTGACCGACTTGGCTAAAAAACGGCTGACACTCGACGAGTTGCACAAGACATTCTCGGTGGATGCACTTAGCAAGGAGTTTTTCGACGAGTACCACCGTCACTATGACCGTATTATCGCCGAATTATCACGGCAAGGCAATACAGGCGCAGTATTTCACGACTATGTGAAGAAAATGATGGGACGTATTGTGTTTCTACACTTCCTCCAGAAGAAAAGATGGTTGAATGATGACCCAGAGTTTCTGAGCAAACTATTCTTCTTGAGTCCATATAAGCAAGATTTTCTTGATCAAGAATTAGAGCCACTATTCTTTGGCATTTTCAACACCGAGCCAGACAAACGCGAACAACTGTTTCACCAAGAGCATTGGGATTTACGGTGGTTATCGGAATGGGAAAAACTACCCTACTTGAATGGTGGTTTGTTCGAGCGTGATGAGGTGGACAAGATGAAGATTAAACTGCCTGCCTCGTTGTTTGAGCAGCTGTTTGAGTTTATGGCATCGTACAACTTCACCGTCGACGAGAACGACCCCGACGATGCCGAGGTGGGTGTCGACCCCGAGATGTTGGGCAAAATCTTCGAGAGCCTGCTGGAGGACAACAAAGCCAAAGGTGCCTTCTACACTCCCAAGGAGATAGTGCGTTATATGTGCAAGGAAAGCCTTATCGCATACCTTGATAGCAAGTTGGAAAGTGCTGGCACTACAGAAGCAGCCTCGGAGAGGCTTAACGCACGAAGTGCTAATAACCCCACACAAGGTACGCAGTGTAGGAATGGAGAAAAAATAACGGCAACATCCAATGCCTCGGAGAGGCTTAACGCACAAAGTGCTAATAACCCCACACAAGGTACGCAGTGTGGGGGAAATGAATGCGAGTCGGAGACACGCGACCTCAAAACAGCCATACGAGCCTTCGTCGAGCACCACGAGATGCAACCCGAGCTGGAGTCCTACCGCGATACGCTGGACGCCGCCCTCCGCAACGTGAAGATCTGCGACCCCGCCATCGGCTCCGGAGCCTTCCCGATGGGCCTCCTTAACGAGCTCTGGCGTTGTCGTGAAGCATTGATGGATGCCGCAGACACCTCGGAGAGGTGTGATCTTAGTAACACCGTACAAGCGAAGCGCAGTGCGGTGATATCTACAGAAAAACCTCTGCGTGCCGGAGGTACGCGACCACAAACCCGTGTTGAACTCAAGAAGCAAATCATCGAGAACAACATCTACGGCGTAGACATCGAGCGCGGTGCCATCGACATCGCCCGTTTGCGCTTCTGGCTCAGCATCGTGGTGGATGCCGAAGAGCCCGAGCCGCTCCCCAACTTCGACTACAAGTTTATGCAGGGCAACAGCCTTATTGAGAGCTTTGAAGGCCACGATCTCAGCCATATCATGGACAAGAGACCAATCGGACGAGGTGGAAGGCAAGCTTATCAACGGAAGATTGACGGGAAAGAAGAGATACAAATCTCTATGGACTTCAGCTCCGACGACACCCGACAGAACCTAAGGATCTGGCTGAAGAAATACTTCTCCCTCACCGACCACAAAGAGAAAGCCCACTACCGGGAGCTGATTAACGGCAGCGTGAAGAGCTACATCAAGCAGCAAGGCATCGGCCCGACCGCCGAAGCCAAGTTAGACAAACTCGACCCCTCCGCCAACCAAGACTTCTTCCTCTGGCACACCTGGTTCAAAGACATCTTCGACAACGGTGGTTTTGATATTGTAATTGGCAATCCGCCGTATATCCAGTTACAGGCAGACGGTGGCAAGTTAGGTGACTTATACAAGAATTGTGGGTTTGAGACCTTTGCCAGAACAGGTGATATATACAGTCTTTTCTATGAACAAGGATGGAATATTCTAAATAAAGGTGGCCTGCTTTGCCTCATTACTTCAAACAAGTGGATGCGTGCAGGGTATGGTGAAAGCACACGAAAATTCTTCGCCACAAAAACCAATCCGCTTATTCTTGTCGACCTTGGTGCAAACGTGTTTGAAAATGCAACTGTAGACACAAATATCCTACTTTTAACAAAAGACAGAAACAGAGGCAACACTCAATGTGCCACATTCAGTAAAGATAGTAAAATTAGCCTTGAACAATTAAACGATTTCGTGCTGCAACAACGAACAGTGTGCAAGTTTGGCAGCAGCGACAGTTGGGTGATACTTTCGCCGATAGAACTTAGTATAAAACGTAAGATAGAAGCCTTGGGTACACCATTGAAGGATTGGGATATTCAAATCAACTATGGTATCAAGACTGGTTGTAATGATGCTTTTATCATCACAACAGAGAAACGAGATGAAATATTAGCCAATTGTCAAACCGAAGAAGAACGCCAGCGCACGGCTGAACTTATACGACCGATTCTTCGTGGACGGGACATAAAGAAATATTCGTATAAATGGGCTGGTTTATGGTTGATTAATACACACAATGGAGTCCGCGGACGAATACAGCGTATAGATATAAATGATTACCCCGCAATTAAACAACATCTTGATGAATATTGGGATGTCATTAATTCAAGAGCCGACAAAGGCGACACACCATACAATTTACGGAACTGCGCATATTTGGATGAATTTGATAAGCCAAAACTAATATTTCAAGAAATGGTTCAAGAAAGCCAATTTATGTATGATGATAGCGCTAAATATATGTGCAATGACACGTGCAGGATTATCACGGGGAAAGATATTAAATACCTCCTTGCCATAATGAATAGCAAGTTATTCTTCTACGCAATAAAACGATACTATGGTGGTGGTGCATTGGGTGATAATGGTGTTAGAATGAAGCATACTTTTTTTCAAAAGTTCCACTGTATTCAACCTAATAAGGCAATTATCAACATGGTGGAGAAGTTAATAATGCTTGAAGACGATAAACAAAAAATAGAAAAAGAAATTGACAAAATAGTCTACCAACTCTACAATCTCACCCCCGATGAAATTGCAATAATAGAACAATAAAAAGATTAACATGTCGTTAAATAAAAAATGAAAAAGTTAAAGTACATAGCTGAAGATAAAATAAGAGAGTCATTAAATAGGGACTACCTTACAACAAGAAAAACTGGCTCTTTTTTACGTGACATGGTGGATCTTTGCGACAAAGCAAACGATGAAATGGTCTATGAATTAATACCAATTCGTTTGGTTGCATATTTAGAAAATGTATTGCGTAGAAAATATGAATTACTGTTGCGTCAAAATAACAAAATAAAAGAATTGTTAGAACATAAAAAGGTCGATGTTGAATACAACAAACAACTTCTGTATGAAAGACTACCGCTAAGTATCCAGCTTGCATATTCATTTGGTTGCAATAATCTTAATGGAATATTTAACAACATACAGCTTTTAACTGACATTGATATTAATGAACTAGGTCGAGAAAAGCTAGGAAATGATACTTGGGGGAAATTTAGAAGTAATATTGATAATCTATTTAGCACTAGACATCTACTCTGCCATGAATCTGGATTTGGCGTATCTATTACGCATAACGATGCTCGTTTATGGATACAAAACATTGGTGTATTGTTAAATGTTATAGATGACGTTATCATCAATTACGTTTACAAAGATTTTTATATTTTCAAGAACAATATGACAGACAAGGAAATAAATGACGCGTTGGATGATAATATCAGAGCGGCGAAGAAGGCATTTGAAGATTCAGAGAAGGCACTTGATGATATTTATCTTCAGACCTCAAATAATAAACAATACCCTAAAGATAATCCAAACTTAGAATACATACCAAAATGGAAGGAATATCGGGATTTAAGAGTTGCAAGTGATAATGTATTTCCAATAGATTCCAAACAAAACCTATTATTTTCACTTCGAGAAAAAAAACAATATAATGAGGGAATGTTAAGTGAAATACGATTGCAATATAGGGATTTTTTGAATTTCACTAACAGTGAAAGCAACAAAGAATAAGTAAATAGGTGTATATTAAACTCCCCCAATATAATGTGGCCACAAAACATACTCTTGTTTGTTCTCTGTTGAAAAATAATCTGTTGCATATCATAAAAAACTTGTATCTTTGCAAAAAAAATATGACTAAACTGTTTTCTCAGCGATATGGATATACCTCATTGGCGGATGTTATAATTCGGGAGGATATGCCGGAATCAATTCAAAATGCGATTTGTAATTGTTACGATAAATTGCCAGATGCAAGTATACCTGATCCTGATGTAGAAGGATATGTCGGAGTTAAAAATGCTTTAACTGAATATTTATGGTGTAACTTTTTAAACTATAGAGCAGAAGACCTATATGAAAAGTTTCGTTACGGAGAAATCATTGATGTCTTTATTGATACACTCTTTGATAATGAGTTTCCGTGGTATTCAAAACTTGATATGATAGAAATGTCATTATCCTATCTATTTGATGTTTATAAAAATAATTATTTTCGATTTAAAGAAAGTCCCTTTGATTTCGAAAAGAATCTCAATAAAGAATTCGCTCGCCTAAATTATGCATACCGGATTGTTGATCATTATATAGTTGAAATCACTTCCGAAGAGGAAATAAAAGCTGTCAAAGAAGCCATTGACACAAACAATGACATTGTTCGAGTACATCTTACAAGTGCTCTGAAACTGATGTCTAAACGGCCTAATGGAGAATATCGGAGTTCGATTAAAGAATCGATATCGGCCGTTGAGAACTGGTGCAGGCAATATACTGGAGTTGATACATTAGGGAAAGCATTGAATAAACTCAAGGGTAAGAATGACGTAATACATCCGAAACTCAGAACCGCTCTCGAACATTTATACATATATACAAATCAAGAAGATACTGGAATTCGCCATGCCCTTATGGTTGAAGATCGTAATTATACACCATCTATGGACGAGGCTGTCTTTATGATTGTGGCTTGCAGCGCGTTTATAAATTATTTAAACAAGAAAAATACACAAATATGAAAAGAATATACTTGATCATTTCAATGACGGCACTTATTGGCGTATTAATACTGTCGTGCTTGTGGATATTTGGTAGCCTTGAAGCATCAGTTGTTACTTTAGATACTTTTATTGGGGTTTCGGTGGCGGTGCTGGCAATTGTATTCACAGTTGTTATTGGTTTCCAAATCACAAATGCCATAGATATAAAAGATAGAATGACTGAGTTGGAACGAAAACAAAATGAAATGGTAGACAATGAACGCCGATTAGCCGAAAATGACAAGTTGCACACCAAAGAATCATATAATTTACAATCCGGATTATGTGGTCAATATGCTGATTTATGTATTGATAGGGGGAACTATATCGAAGCCTTTTTTAGCTTTCATTCGGCATTATTATATGCCATCCTTGCAGATCAGCAAAATCAAATAAATAGAATTATGCAAATGAACAATATAATCATGCTTATTAACAAGCCACCTGTGGTGAGTTATGAATTAATGAAGTCGCAATTGATATTAGAAAGCAAAAAAATCAGGGAGACAGTATCTTACAGGAATTGCCTGTCAAGCGCATATGAAAACACAATGACTCTGTTTTGGACAAAAATGCAACAATTTGGCTTTACGGGTGAAACTACAACGGAGTAATAAAAAACCCGTCGTGGCGGATGTTCGGTGGAACGTTGTGGCATGGTGGTTGCGGCGGATTTGCAATCCGCCGCAGCTGAGTATAAGGATTTTATAATCCGCACAACTACTATCTCTGAAGAATTACATCCTGGAGTCTTAGGCAATAATACTTTGTCAGCGATTAAAGCATCTTAAATATCATCGTTCCAGTTGGTAGGTCTCTCCTGTTCGACAGAACTTTATGATTATTCCCTTATTCTCAAGACTCTTTTTGATAGCCTGACGTTTGGTGTCGTTCTTGGGACAAGTGTTTGAGAATACAGCAAAGGCCATTCGTTTCACTCCTGCGAGACGAGGAAGCATCTTAGCTATGGTTTCTTTCAGTTGCTCTACAGCCTTGTTTGTATCGCCATCTCCACCTTTTAACTCGACAAAATATTGGTCAGCATATTTCTCACTCTCCAATAATTTATCACATTTCAGGCCATCCGCAGCATTAAAAACGCACCCGTCCACTTGAATGGCACGGTAGGTGTTATGGTCAGGATTCAGAAACGTTATCTTTGATTTCTTTTATATGAACTCAACGAGGTAAGAGGTATGGAATTTGAGGTAGTGTTCTTCTATAATCTGGACAATGCCCTACAGGGTGACGACCGCGAGATGATGAGTCAATACCTATACGTCGGCATTTCGCGTGCTATTAGCCATCTGGCCGCCACACTCAGCGGAGAAGAAGGCAACGAGGATATTCTGAAATACTTTGACAAGAATGCAAAGGATTGGCAGATGTGATTTTTTGCGATACAACCAAAGAGGTTGAGTGTGTTAAAGAAACCGCCAAGAGGACGCAGAAAGATCAACGGCTGTTCTAATGTTTTCCGCTTTTCCATAGAACCAACAAAGTGTTATGGTTGCCGACAATAATGAGGGTGTCAATTGCAGACCACAAATCTATTAATGACGAAAATTGTATTTTTTTGCAATTTTCGTCATTATTTGTATATTTGCATTTCGGAAAGGATACGTATGGTAGAACGTAAAATATATATAAACCAACTGATTAGTTTAAAAAATCAGCATTTGATAAAGGTATTAACTGGCATACGTCGATGCGGAAAATCGACTTTGATGCAAATGTTCAGCGAATACTTATTGTCGGACGGAGTGTCCAAAGAACAAATTTTTTCTCTTAATTTTGAGGAACGTGAGGCATCGCAATACAACAGCTGGGAAGATGTCTACGACCATATTTCTTCGTCTCTGCCGAAAACTGGAATGCGCTATGTGTTTCTCGACGAGATTCAATTATTGCCTCATTTCGAGAAACTTGTTGATGCCTTGTTTGTGAAACAGGATATTGACTTGTATATAACAGGCTCCAACGCATTCTTGTTGTCGAGCGAACTTGGCACTTTGCTTTCAGGGCGCTATATTGCCATTAATGTCCATCCTTTTTCTTTTGCCGAGTACGTCTCTGCTTTTGACGGAAAAGTGAGTGAGGACAGGCTGTTTCGTCGGTATCTGAATACCTCGTGCTTCCCCGAGGCGGTGAAACTCGATATGTCGTCGCCAGATATGGTGAATTCGTATCTCCATTCACTTTATGACACTGTTGTTGTGAAAGACATTGTTGGCCGGAATCACCTTCGTAAGTTCGATACGCTACAACGTGTTGTGGATTTTCTCTTCGATAGCGTGGGAAGTGTCATCTCGCCTAATAATATTGCCGATGAACTTGCCCGGCTCACGAAGACCAGAATTTCGCACAATACGGTACAGAAATATCTGCGTTTCTTCGCAGAGTCGTTTCTGATTTATCCCGTACAACTATACAATATCAAAGGCAAACGAATACTTGCGAGCAACTATAAATATTACGTTGTTGACTTAGGCCTGAGGAATATTCTTCAATCGAACAGCCCCGATGCTGATTTGGGTCATAAACTTGAAAATGTGGTGTATTTTGAACTACTTCGTCGGGGTGGAATGGTGTATGCAGGTCGTACCGAGAACAATGAGGTCGTTTTTGTAGTAATCAAAGCCAGAGGTGTCCGTGAATACTATCAGGTAGCATATACGGTTAATGACGAAAAAACGCTAAACCGGGAACTTTCGTCATTAAGAAAGGTTCGTGATGCATATCCAAAATATCTATTGACCACTGATTTCGACAACACAAATATTGATGGCATACAGAAACTAAATGTGGTCGATTGGTTGTTGTCAGAGTATTGAATTCAGAAATGCAATTGATGAATTTAGATGTGTTATTACGTCAATGCGTTTACACCTCAAGGTGGTTCCATCTACACTTCTTGCACTCGGTAAAATGAGTGGATACTTTGGCTCTCGTTTAAGAAGCTTGACGTGCTATAACTAATCATTCGGCGGTGCTGACTCGCTGTGTTAACTTTGATTCATTGGTGCCCGCAACCTATGGTTCGCAGCCATTGGCATTCTCTCCATGCCAAAACTCAAGCAAGCTTGGGTTTTATCATTGGGCTTATCGAAATACAACGCATGATGTCCAACTATGATTTTTTTTGCCAGTTTGATAATTTGTTGTATCATTTCATTCCAAAAAATAGCCAAAAACGGCAAAAAAAAGAAATCATATGGTTGTAGTCAAATTCAAAGTAGGCACAGAAAACCCATATAGAAGATTGAAAAATCGTCGTAACCAGATTTTTTTCTGTATTTTTGCATCGGATAAAAATGTATCATCGAAATGGACAAACAACTGACTTTTTATGACTACAACCGCTGCTACGCTCACTATACCAAGCGCATAATGAACATTCGGCAAGCAAAGATACATGGAGAGATTATTGTGGCCAAACCCGTGCTTATGCTGGCACTTATCGACGGCATCGATTGCGGCCAGTTCCCATGCAACAGGTTTGTGCTGAACGAGTGGCTTGAGAAACGCTACCTGGCATTGATGAAGGAATATACCCGCTACTCGCAATTCGACAAGCCCGCCGACATATCCAACCCCTTCTGGCATCTGACCTCGGACGGTTTCTGGCACCTGCGCTGTTCCGAAAAACCGTCCCAAGGGACGACTCCTTCTAGCCGTTGGCTGAAAGACCAGGTGGAATACGCGTTTTTTGACGACGACCTGTGGACACTGCTCCAACACAAAGAATGGAGGAAACGGCTACGCGACTACATCGTGGAGCACAAGCTTACCGACAACCGCTGGAAGGGCCTAATAGCCGCCGAGGGCCTTGGGGCCATTGCCGCCCTGCTACTGGTAGCTTAAAAGCTGTGTTCCTGTATGTGCAACTGCCCTGCCCATTGGATAGCAAAAGAGTCCTGCAACGGTTGTAGGACTCTTATATTTCATCGGGGGACGAATGCCGACACCTATCTGCCTCAAGTAGGGCTGACAACTAGTAGTACTTAATGTCGCGCTCGACGATGTAGACGGGGATTTTCTTGTCGTTGTCGAGCTGATACTCGTAGCGGGTCACCCAGTTGCCCTGATCGTCGTAGCGATACTCGAAGAGGGTGATGGTCAGTTCGGGCTCGTTGGGGTCCTCATAGAAGTCGTAAAGGGTGGAGCTGATGGGCTCGTTGTGTTCGTCATACTCATAGCGTATTTCCTGCACCTTGTCGCCTTTGCCGTTGAAGACCACCGTCTTGTAGACATTGTCGTTTTCGCCATAGATATAGACCTCGCGGCGGAAGACATTGTTGGCGTGGTCGTTGAAGCTGCGCTGGCTGAGACGGCCCTGGGCATCGTATTTATACAGCACTCGGCTCTCAATCTGACGTTCCTCGTCCTCCACATAGACCTCGGTGAGGACCAGGTCGGCATCGTAAAGATAATAGGTACGTCCGATGACGTTCTCCTCGGGGTCGAGGATATGTTCGAGCGTGACGAGACCGAAGCCGTCGTGCTTGTACTTGGTCTTGAAAATCATGTCCTCCTCGTTGGAGAGATAGGACTGGCTGCGCCGCTGGCCATTCTGCTTGTAGACAGTCATGAGGCGCTCCATGATAGAGCCTCGTCCTGCGGCATTGGACTGCGGGTCGGCCTCGTACATGACCGAGAGGACATCCTTCACCTCGCCATGGAGACCGTCGCGTTGGCAGTCGGAGATACGGTCAGGCATGTGCTGTTCGGTCTTCTGCGGAGCATTGGGACGGCGTTGCACAGCCTGATTGGGTCTGTCGTTGATGCGGCCACGCAAATTATCATTGTTTTGGGCAGACAGTGTGCCTACCAAACCCAAGAATAAGGTTGCAATCAGAAACTGCTTGATTTTCATAATTCACTATATAACAATATATTGTACTTACTTTTAAAGTCTTTTCGTCACAAATTAGAATTTTCAAAGTTACAAAAAAAAACGGAAATGGAAAAAATTTAGTATCTTTGCAATTGAAAAAAAAGTAAAAAAGACTTTGGAAACAATAATACTAAGCTGTTTTTTAGGCTATACTATTCTGCTTTTTGTTGTGATGTGGCTCTCGTCGAGAAAGAGTGCCGACAACGATTCCTTTTTCCGCGGACAACGCAAATCGCCATGGCCAGTGGTGGCCTACGGCATGATTGGGGCCTCCCTTTCGGGGGTCACCTTCATGTCGGTCCCCGGCGGTGTGTACTACGGCCAGTTCACCTACATGCCGTTGGTGTTCGGCTATGTACTTGGATATGTAGCCATAGCCCTGGTGCTACTGCCGCTATACTACAAACTAAACCTCACCTCCATCTACAGCTATCTCCAACAACGGTTCGGCGTAGCCTCGGAGAAAACGGGTGCCCTGTTTTTCATCCTCTCACGGCTGCTGGGGTCGGCACTCCGCATGTACTTGGTCGTGTTCGTCTTGTATGAATTTGTCTTCAAGGCTTGGGGGATTCCCTTTTGGGTGCCGGCGGTCATTTTCATTGCCATCATCCTGCTCTACACCTTCCGCAGCGGCGTGAAGACCGTGGTGTGGACCGACATGTTGCAGACCACTTTTCTGCTTCTGGCCGCATTGGTGACAGTGATAGCCATCCTGAAAGAACTGAATATCAACTACGGCCAGCTGATGCAATATGCCTCCGACCATGACTACACGCGAGTCTTCGAGACCGACCCCACGGCAAGCAAATATTACTGGAAGCAGATACTCAGCGGAATGTTCATCACCATCACCATGACCGGTCTCGACCAGGACATGATGCAGAAGAACCTGACCTGCAAAAACCTTCGCGATGCGCAAAAGAACGTGCTCACCAGCAGCCTGCTCTTCATCATCGTCAACATACTCTTCCTCAGCCTGGGAGCCGCCCTCATTGCCTATAGCGACATCACAGGCTTTGCCCTGCCCGTGAACGAAGCTGGCAAAGTGGTGGGCGACAAGATTTTCCCCTCCATCGCCTTCCACATGAGCTCCTTTACGGCAGTCGTATTCGTGCTGGGTATGGTAGCCGCAGGCTATTCCAGTGCCGACGGCACCCTCACCGCACTCACCACCACCTTCTGCTACGACTTCTTGGGCTTCGGCAGCAATAAGGGACGCCACGGCCAACGCAACGAGCTGAGGACGCGGCGATGGGTCCACATCTGCTTTGCGCTGCTCTACCTCGTTGTCATCATGGCCTTCCGACCCTTCCACAACCAGTCGCTCATCGACACCCTGTTCGACATCGCCGGTTTCACCTACGGCCCATTGCTTGGCCTTTACACCTTCGGCCTTTTCACCCGCCGGAAGGCGAAGGACAAGTGGGTGCCCGTCATCGCCGTACTCTCACCCGTAATATGCTACATCCTAAAAGTACACATGGTCCAATGGACCGGCTACCACTTCGGATTCGAAATACTGCTACTCAACGGCCTGCTCACATTCCTCGGACTGCTGCTAGCCAGCCAAAAGACGCCAAAAGAATCGTCACTCACCTAAGCATCATAAGTAAAGAATAAATAAATATATGAATAAGACTAACCTATTTATCGCAGCAGCCTGCGCCATGCTCCTGAGCAGCTGCTACACCGTCACCCCCGTGAGCAACAACAGCAAACACAAGGGGGGCGGACTCTACTACGCCTTGCCCATGACCCAGATATGTGTGGACGTGACATATCAGTACTACGACCTCACCGAGGCCGTTTTCAGCGAGTTTGCCTCCGAAATGCTTGCGTTGGACAACTTTGACGTGGAAAAACCCTACCGTATCAAGAACATAGCCACCTCCTATACCGTCACCGCCGACCCCAACAACTACTACTATGTCAACCCCAACGGCATTGCCATCCAGGTGGACAACCGCCACCTGCTGCGCTCGGTGGGCATGACACCCCAGGAGGCCACTACCCAGCTGGGCTCTGCCGAACCCACAGACCAAGTGGTGGCCACCGATGCCAAGCTAGTGCTGCACAATGCCACCGCCGACAAAATGCTGCCCACCTATAATCTCTATGACCGCACCGACACCTTCTACGTGAAAGGCGACCAACCCGGCCATCCCACAGGCACCTCCACCAAGAAAGCCCCACGCTCGTTGAGGCAGCGGGCGCAGGCCGCCGCTTCCGAGATTGCCGAGCTAGAAGACCAGCGGGCCGAAATCACCGTCTCTGACCGCTACACCGTGGAAGGCAAAGAGCAAATGCTGCGCCAGATAGAAGAGAAAGAAGCCGTGCTGATGGCACAATTCATCGGGAAACCCGTGGTGGAAACCGTACATTTCTTCCTCCAACCGCAACCCACCACCAAGGCCAACGACACCCTGCAGGAAACCGTCCTGTTCTATTTCAGCCGTGCCGAAGGCATCTGCGAAGAGGACGACTACGACGCCCTGCCCGTCACCTGCACCCTCCGACCCGACAAATCGTTGCAGAAAGTGCGCCAGTTCAGCCGCGAGCAGAAACGCAACGCCCTCTCCCGCGGCTACCGCAATTTCAAGTACCGCATGCCCTCTCAGGCTCAGATGAATCTCCACTGCGAACTGTTCGACTACCAGGTGACCCTTCCCGTGGCCCAATACGGTCCCGTCATCGACCTGCCCCACAAAAAATTCAAGGCCCTCTTCGACCCCACCAGTGGTGCCATTATCTATTACCAGAACTAAGTGAACTTCTACACCACCATACTCGGCTCGGGGGCAGCATTGCCCACCGTCGCACGCCACTGCAGCGGCCAAGTCGTGAACATCAACGGCTACCGCATTCTTTTGGACTGTGGCGAAAACACCCAAACCCAGATGCGCATCTACCATCAGAAGATGCAGTCGATGGCAACCATCTGCATCACCCACCTGCACGGCGACCACTTCTTCGGCCTGCCCGGACTGCTCAGCAGCATGCACCTCTGTGGACGCAAAAATCCTGTGGACATCTATGCTCCCGAGGGAATTGCCAATGCCATGACCACCTTTATGCAGGCCGCGGGCAGTCACCTCGACTTCGAACTGCGCTATCACGAACTGAGCCATACCGAAGGCAGCCAACTGCTGTTCGAAAATCAGCTGTGCCGCATCTTTGCTTTCCCCTTGGTGCACTCGGTACCCACCTACGGCTATCTAATCGAAGAAAAACCTCGCGGGAAGAATCCCGCCAGACGCTACGCCTACTGTTCCGACACGGGCTATACAGAGTCTTTCCTGCCTCATATCCACCAGGTGGACCTGCTCTGCTTGGAAAGCACTTTCGACAATACCTTTGCCAGTGTGGCCGCGGAGAAACTCCACTGCACCGCCGCCCAAGCCGCCACCTTGGCGTTGAAGGCAGAGGCCCAACAGCTCCTGCTGACCCACATCAGCGCCCGCTACAAAGAGCCCGACAAACTGTTGTCCGAGGCACAGGCTATCTTTCCCAACACGCTGATTGCCGCTGACGGAGGAACCTATGAGGTGCATTATGGAAAACTTAACTGATCCTTACCGTCAACCCCTTGTGCACCGGCAACCTCCCAAAATTGCCCTGAAAGGGTCCCAACCCAATCCAGCCCAACGTCCACACAATTATAATGAAGAAAGATCCCTTCCGTAGCGAAGAGAAACTGAACGGCAAACAAAGTTCAGACAACTGGAAGCCAAAAACGGTTTGGATACGGACTGTAATCGGAATCATTCAATAGGAAAGGCCAATCCACCGTTTATTAAAAAAGTTGCAGTATGAGAAAAAAGTCGTATATTTGCAGCGTCAAAACGACAGAAACAAACTTTCGTATAATCAATACGTACAACTATGTAGCAAACAAAAGAAATTAAAGACATAACATAATAGCGATTCGTGCTATTCTTGAACGTCAAATTTCCACATTGCCATTTAAAGGCTCCAAAATCAAGAATAGGTTACGAAACGCCGATTGTTTCGGCGTGGAATAACTTGTTGGATTTTGGAGGGCGTGGAAACCCTGACGTTCAGGCAAGGAAAACGTTCCACGCTTTTTTTATGTCCAAATCTAAACAACAACAGCAATGAAAGAACGAATCAAAGAAATTTACAGCCCTCCCGTCATCAAGGTAGTTGAGTTTGTGGTGGAAATGGGTCATGGAGTGTCCTCCACTCGGTTTGAACCCTTTCTATGGGATGACGATATGCCCGGAAGCCACTCAAACCCTTTCGAGCGTGACGATTGGTCTGGCGATGGAAACCGCACCACATCGTTTGAGATAGAAAGGTGGTAAATAGTAATCATTAATTAAGAATTAGAATTTAGACTTTATGAAGAAACTTAATACTACAATGATAGTTGGCCTGATGGCGGGTATGGTGATGCTGGCAGGCTGCAAAAGAGAATACGGCACTGTGACTTTGGGTGCCAATATTGACAACGGCAGGGATGCCAAGGTGTATATTGACAACCTGACCCCATGCTGGCACAACAACGACCTGATACGGGTCAACAACCAGACCTGCACCACCAGTGCGGCACTGGGCTCCTCGGCACAGATAACCGATGTGGTGGAGAGCAACCACTACCGCGCCATCTACCCCGCCGACATAGTGGGGGATGTGGACATCTCCAGTAGTAGTACCATTGCCGTCACCCTGCCTCACGAACAAATATATGAGGTGGATAGCCGTGGCGACCAGAAGGTAAAGGTGCCAATGGGAGCCTACTCATCCAATGAGTCGCTGACGTTCCACAACCTCTGCCCTCTCATCAAAGTGGTAATCAGCAACAGGATGGATAACGACTTCGTCCTTGACCACATTACTGTTACGGCTGCGACTGCCTACCTCAGTGGGTTGTGTAGTGCCAGCGTGACGGGAAGTCCGAATGACCATATTGGAACGATGGTACCGTCATCGGCAAGCCACGACGTGTCGTTGGTATTCCCTCTTGGCAACAGACCCACTATAGGTCGTGGGGACAGGGACACCTACGTCTATTACATCGTAGCACCAGCGTTTGGTGATAACGAGGGTGAGGATGTGACCATCACGCTCTACAACACCTTTGGTCAATATGCCACATTTGAGAAACATGCGTCACTCCGTCACAATAGAATGGCGGAAGTCGGCCTGACAGTGGAACAGTGGGATGGTCAAACACCACCAGACCCGCCTTCAATCAACGGGGCGCTGCCGGGTGCTTTCTCGGTGAGTGCCACACAGCAGGTGCATTTCTCGCAGGGCAACCTGCAGTATCAGGCCAGCACTAATACTTGGCGTTTTGCCGAGCATCAGTACGACTATGTGGGCAGTGCAAACAGCAATATCAGTTCTACCTATAGAGGTTGGATAGACCTCTTCGGTTGGGGCACGGGCGACAATCCCACATTGGCCTCCACCAATAATACAGACTATAGCACTTTCGTTGATTGGGGCAGCAACGCCATCAGCAATGGGGGCAACGCAGTCAATCAGTGGCGCACTTTGACACAATCAGAGTGGAACTATCTCCTCAACACTCGCACGAATGCCTCATCCAAACGAGGGACAGGTAATATCAATGGTGTGGGTGGACTGATTATCCTGCCCGACAGTTGGACACTGCCTTCGGGGTGTTCTCAGTTCAATCCTGGCTTTAGCACTTATAATATAGACAACAACCAACCTGACTGGACACACAACAGCTACACTCTTGCCCAGTGGGCGCAGATGGAGTCAGCTGGTGCAGTATTCTTGCCTGCGGCGGGCCGCCGCAGCGGCACGGATGTCTACTATATGGGCAGCAACGGCTTCTATTGGTCGTCCACGCGCATCAACACGCCCATCAATGAGGACTACGCATACGGCATAAACTTCTACTGCTACAATCTCAACGCGACGTACGACTACGATCGCCGCCTCGGGTTCTCAGTACGCCCCGTTCAGGATTAAATTATTAATTTTTGTCGGAGGCAGTCTCCACTGCCCAAGAGAAACAAAAGAGAGTCCTTGCCACTCCGGCAGGGACTCTTTTTTTGTCACTTTTCTTGATGATTGGAAAATAATGTGTAATTTTGCATTTTGAAAAAGTCGGATGATATGCCTGAGATTAGTCGTTTTTATGGGATTATTATCAAGATGTTCTTCAAGCCGAAAGAACACGAACCTGCTCATATTCATGCAATCTATGATGAATATGTGGGGGTGTTTGACATTAACACTTTTGAGATGACTCTTGGTGATCTGCCCGAGAAAGCGCAGCGTCTTGTTCAAGAATGGTTGCGTGCTAACGCCAAATCACTTATCGATATGTGGAATACACAACAAATACATAAACTGCCACCTTTAGAATAATGGATACTCTGCCGCGCATAAAAGGCATTGAGACTTTGCCTAATTATCGACTCTCGGTTGTGTTTGACGACGGGAAGGAGGTGGTGTACGATGTGGGTGAGGATATTGAGCAGGTTGATGAGTTTCGTATGCTGAAGCAGATTCCCCATCTTTGGGAGCAGGCACGGGTGGATAGCAGCCGTACCTGTGTATATTGGAACGACCGAATAGACCTGCCTTCCGACACATTGTATGAGTATGGTGTGCCTCAATATGTCCTCAAAGATGGGGCATTGCCTCACGTTGCAGAGGAGTGATTGGGTGCTGGCAGATAGCAAGTCCGCCACGGCAAGTAAAAATAGGAGAACCCTTGCCTCTGTGGCAGGGACTCTTTTTATCTTCCAGATTCCATTGCATATACCCCGACTTAACATTTTGCTAATAACATTTTGTTAAGTCGGTTTTTTGTTGAATATTTGCAGTGGGAATTAATGGAGAAGAATATGGATAACCCTTTTGTTTTCAATGGATACGCGGGTGCGGAGTATTTCTGCGACCGCTACAAAGAGCCCGACAAACTGTTGTCCGAGGCGCAGGCCATCTTCCCCAACACACTGATTGCCGCTGACGGAGGAACCTATGAGGTGCATTACCCAACAGCCGAATAGCCACCCTTCTAGCGATGGCAGCAACAGCACTTCCAGCAAGTTTACTAACCTACATCTGGTCCTAGGCCGTTGCGTGAGACTGTGAGCTACGCCAGAGGTGGTAGCCATAGGCGCAGTTGATTGTCCAGAAGATGTATTGGACCATCAGGCACCAGTTTTCGGCACGGGCCCACAGGAAGATAGAGGCCACGTTGAGGACGGCCCAGAAAATCCAATTCTCACGGTAGCGGAGCATCAGCAAGATTTGGGCCACAAAGGCCGGCACGGTGGTGAAGGCATCGACGAAAGGCTGGGGGTCGTTGGTGAGGCCCAGGAGATAGTAGAGAAACCCCACCAATGCCATTGTCCCCACCAGAATGCAATAGAACCACCGTTTAGACAATTGGCGAGTGTCCACCTCACTTTCGGTGTCGGAAGTGTGATAATGCTTTATCCAAATGTACATCCCTCCAATCATAGTGACGAAATAGAACACATTCTGCATAATCTGTCCCCATAGGTGCTGTTTGGCTGCCAAATAGACATACAAAAACAGCTGCACAAAGGAAAACAAATAGCCCGATAGTTTCTTCTGGCTGTAAAGCACAACCCCCACAATGCCAAACATGCCACAGACAAGCGAGACAACCGCATCAACGGGAGAGAGGGACATGTCGGGTGCCCAGATGAAAGATATGACCTGAGTAAGCAACCCTATGGTAATGAAGACAATGCCAAACCATCCGTCTCCCACCAGTTCGTTTTTGATTTTATTCAGAAAGGAGCCCATGGATATATTTTTTTACGGTTAGGAAATTGTCGAGATACGCGCCGCCCTTGAGAAACTCCAGACGGTCGGCGAAGCCAAATTCATTCATGAGCGACAGCAGTTTGCGATGATTGCTCATGCGCTCGTCCATGGAGGACTGCCCCATATAGCGGAAACCATCATCAACGTAGGCACCTCCCGGTTCCATGACAAAGATTCGGTCCCAGTGGATTTGATCTTTCAGAGAAAGGGCAAGCGGATAGAGCACCTCGTTGTAGTCCGCCATCGAAAGTGGCATCTGGTCGTCCTCGGCATAAGCTTTGGCATACATGAGTGTGATGAGGTTGTCCGTGTCGGAAAGCATAATGTCATTCGTGGCTTCACGGATAGCCTTTTGGCAGAGGCGCAACTGGCCAACAATAAACTCCACAAAATCGTCCACCGTCAATTCCGGGTCACGCAGGCCGTGTTGCTCCATATACACCCTCCCCCACTCTACTGCTGTGGGCAAATTGTAATACTTGGCAATGTCGTTCACCAAGGTAGTCTTGCCCTCCGAGGCCGTACCCACCACCAATATATTCCTAGTGAGATAAGGATGGAACGTGGAGGCAATATGCGGCCAATATCGCAGGGGATTGCATCGGATGTCGGCACTCTTCAGGGGTTGCTCTTTCGATACCAGAATGACACTTTCTCCCAGCTGCCGGAGCGGTTCAACATAGCCGGGATTGGCAACATATACGGCAAATGGGGCTGACGGACTGTCCGAAAGATGGCGGATTTCGGCAAAAACCGCTCTCCACTGGTCGACCGAAGGACTATGGGCTGAGCCCAATATGACATTGGGGACTGCCACCACCTGCACCTGGCGGTCGTTCATGAAAAACTCACGTATCAATTGGGCCCGACGGGCAAAGGGGAGCCGGGCATCGGGGTTGCCATAATTGAGAAGGACCACGACGCATCTGTCATTTTCCTTTTTGGCCCGCATAATGAGGTCAAGATGACCCTGGTGGAGAGGGCAGAATTCGCCCATACACAGTCCGATACTCATATAAGTGACTTTTTAATCCGGCTGCAAAGATACAAAGATTGAACGAAACGGAGAGTTTTTTTAGCGATACAATATAGACGAAAGGGAATCTCCAAGGTATGTCCTACTTAGGACAAATGCCCTTGTGGCAGTAGACCTCACCCACGGAAAACCACGCCGGCCCAAGCATGCCCAATGGGGGCTATGACATAACACAAGCGTTATATATAACTCAACTAAGACGATGGCATGGTTTTTGATAGGAACATAAAAACAAGCTGGCATCACAGATAAGGATATTTTTGCAACTGATGAGAAATAAAGAGACTAAAACATTTTTTTTTCGTATCTTTGCATTCTTGGGTTGTCAGCGACCGATTAGACAACTCTATGTTTTATAATGATATATAAATAAAATAATAATAAATAATGGCTAATTTTCTGTCCAAACTATTTGGCACCAAATCCGACCGAGACCTCAAAGAGGTAAAGCCCATGCTCGACGCCACCTTGAAGGTCTATCCAGAGATTCAGAAACTGAGCAACGACGAACTGCGTGCCAAAACCCTTGAATTCAAAGCAATAATTAACAAAGAGGTAGAAGCCGAGGAAACAGAACTCGCCAATCTGCGCCAGCGTATTGAGAACGAATACGACATGCCCATCGACGAAAAGGAGGAGCTGTACAAACGTATCGACAAGCTGGAGAAAGACTCTTACGAGAAAACCCAGAACGTCCTCAACAGGATCCTCCCCGAGGCCTTCAGCGTGGTGAAGGAAACCGCACGCCGCTTTGCCGAAAACGAGCAAGTGGTTGTCACCGCCACCGACCGCGACCGCGAACTGGCCGTCAAACGCGACAACGTCAGCATCGAAGGCGACAAAGCCATCTTCAAAAACAGTTGGATGGCCGGCGGCAACATGATCAAATGGGACATGGTGCACTACGACGTTCAGCTGATTGGCGGCATCGTCCTCCACAACGGCAAGATTGCCGAAATGGCCACGGGTGAAGGTAAGACCTTGGTGGCAACCCTGCCAGTCTACCTGAATGCCCTGCCCGGCAAAGGCGTACACGTGGTGACCGTCAACGACTACCTGGCCAAACGTGACTCGGAATGGATGGGTATGCTCTATGAATTCCATGGCCTGACCGTGGACTGCATCGACAAGCACGAACCTCACAGCGAAGAACGCAAGGCAGCCTACCGTGCCGACATCACCTTTGGCACCAACAACGAGTTCGGCTTCGACTACCTGCGCGACAATATGAGCCGCAACCCCGAAGAGCTGGTCCAGCGCGGTCACAACTACGCCATCGTCGACGAGGTCGACTCCGTGCTTATCGACGATGCCCGTACACCTCTGATTATCAGCGGCCCCACCGGAAAAGACGACGAAGACCAAGAATTCGACCGTTTCAAACCCGTCATCGAGAAGCTCTACAACGCGCAGCGCATGATGATCACCAAAGTCCTGGCCGATGCCAAGGCCGGCCTGGCCCAGAACCCCGACCCCAAGCCCGAAGAAGAGGCTGCCAAGCTGCTGCTGCGTGCCTACCGCGGACTGCCCAAGAACAAGGCCCTCATCAAATTCCTCTCCGAAACCGGCATCAAGGCCATCCTGCAACGCACCGAGAACTTCTACATGCAGGAGCAGAACAAATACATGCATATTATCGACGACGAACTCTATTTCGTCATCGATGAAAAAAACCGCCAAGTCGAACTCACCGAAAAAGGTATGGACTTCCTCACCAGCCTCGGCGAGGACCGCAACTTCTACCAGCTGCCCGACATCGGAGCCATGGTGGCTGATGTGGAGCAGAGCGACCTCTCTCCCGAAGAGAAGGCCCAGAAGAAAGAAAAACTCTTCAACGACTATGCCATCCAAAGCGACCGCGTGCACACCGTGGACCAGCTGCTGAAGGCCTACACCCTCTTTGAGAAGGATGTCGACTACATCGTCGACGAGAACCGCCAGGTGAAAATTGTGGACGAACAAACCGGCCGTATCATGGAAGGCCGCCGTTGGAGCGATGGCCTGCACCAAGCTGTCGAGGCCAAAGAAAACGCCAAAGTGGAGGCCGCCACACAGACCTACGCCACCATCACACTCCAGAACTATTTCCGCATGTATAAAAAGCTGGCCGGTATGACCGGTACTGCCGAAACCGAGGCCGGCGAGCTGTGGAACATCTACAAACTGGATGTGGTGGTCATCCCCACCAACCGTCCTATCGCACGTATCGACATGGACGACAAGATTTACAAGACCAAACGCGAAAAATACAAAGCCGTCATCGACGAGGTGGAACACCTCATCAGCATCGGACGCCCCGTGCTAGTGGGCACCACCAACGTGGAAACCTCCGAATTGCTCAGCAAGATGCTTAAGATGAAGCGCATCGAGCACAGCGTGCTGAACGCCAAGCTGCACCAAAAAGAAGCTGAAATTGTGGCCCACGCTGGCGAACCCGGCCACGTAACCATCGCCACCAATATGGCTGGTCGTGGTACCGATATCAAGCTGCGTGGCGGCGTGCGCGAGGCCGGCGGCCTGGCCATCATCGGCACCGAGCGCCACGAGTCGCGCCGCGTGGACCGCCAGCTCCGTGGCCGTGCCGGCCGTCAGGGCGACCCCGGCAGCAGCCAGTTCTACGTCTCCTTGGAAGACGACCTGATGCGCATCTTCGGCTCCGACCGTATTGCCAGCATCATGGACCGCATGGGCCTGCAGGAGGGCGAAGTCATCCAGCACCCCATGATTACCAAGCAAATCGAGAAAGCCCAGAAAAAAGTCGAGGAGAACAACTTCGGCATGCGTAAGCACCTGTTGGAATATGACGATGTGATGAACAACCAGCGCACCGTCATCTACAACAAACGCCGCAACGCCCTCTACGGCGACCGCCTGAGCATCGATATCAGCAACATGTTCTACGACACCTGCTCGCTCATCTTCGACGATGCATACAACAATCACGACTTCGAGGGATTCAAGACCGAGATGATCCGCATCTTCGCCCTTGAGATTCCTTTTACCGAGAAGCAACTGTTCAATGCCCGCCACGACGATGCCGTTAAAATGATCTACGACATGGTGTTCAAGACCTACAAAGAACGCATGCAGCGTATCTGCGACCTGGCCTACCCCTTCATCGTCCGCATCCACGACAACACACGCTACATCAATGTCGCCTTCCCCATCACCGATGGCAAGAAGACCCTCAACGTGGTAACCCCCGTGCAGAAAGCCTACGAGAACAAGGGCCGCGAGGTGCAACTGAGCATCGAGAAAGGCATCACCCTGGCCATCATCGACGACCTATGGAAAGACCACCTGCGCGAACTGGACGAACTGCGCACCAGCGTACAAAACGCCTCCTACGAACAGAAAGACCCCTTGCTGATCTATAAGTTCGAGAGTTTCAACCTCTTTGAGAAAATGCTGCTGGAAATCAACCGCGAGATTTCCTCCTTCCTCATCCGTGCCACCCTGCCCGTGAAGGAAGAAACCGACATGCAAGAAGCCCGTCAGCCTCGCAAAGACAACCGCAACATGCGCGAAAGCCGTTCCTCCGACGGTGCCACCGACACCCAGCGGGCCATGGACCAGGCCGCACGCCAACAGACCGGCGAACGCCCCAAACCCCAGCCCGTCCACGTCGAGAAGAAAGTGGGCCGCAACGATCCCTGCCCCTGCGGCAGCGGCAAGAAATACAAAAACTGCTGCGGCAAGAACCTCGACTAGTTTCAGGTGCCCATAAGTGCAACTCTCTTAAAAGCCTTCAAAGGGCAATACATTACAAAAGGAGTCTCCCTGCATTAGGAGACTCTTTTTTTTTCATCTGCCAACACATCTTGCAAGAATAATGTGCGATGCAAGCTGGCCACACCCAAAACAGCCATAGGCCAAACGACAAATGGTACTGACAGCCGTAGGCGGCAAAAAGATTTCCATATTATATCACCACCAACGATAATAAAAATGAAAAACTAACGTTACTATAGAAAAAGAAGAACAGACATGAATACAGTACTTATCGTTGCAGCCGTAATCCTGATTCTGATAGGCTTATTGGGGTCGGTAGTACCCGGTTTGGCGGGGCCTCCTTTTAGTTGGGCAGGGCTTCTCCTTCTCAATTTCACCACAGCGGCGGAATATTCCCTCACATTCCTCATCATTACAGCATTGGTCTGTGTCATCATCACCGTCATGGACTACGTGGTTCCCTCGCTCAGCACTAAAAAACACGGCGGCAGCAAAGCCGGCGTCTGGGGTTGCAACATTGGGCTGGTCATTTCCATCATCGGACTCCCCTTTGGTCCGCAGGGCATCCTCGGCGTGATTTTCTGGCCCTTCATCGGAGCCTTGGTAGGCGAATTGCTCGGCGGCAAGAAAAGCCGCGAAGCCCTTCGCGCTGCCTGGGGCGCTTTCGTTGGTTTTCTCTGCGGCACAGGGCTCAAACTAGCCTATGCCATCGTCTGCGCATTCTTCGTCATCCGTGACATAATCGTTTGAGATTGTCAAATTCGACCATCCGAATTCTTTTCCCCAAACAATAGAAATGACAATCCCCTTCGAGCAAGCTCTGCACGAAGGGGATTTCTTGATTAGCACCAAAAGGTCTTCTTCTATCAATTCAGGTATCTGTTAATCACATCATCTGGGTTGATGGGGTTATAGGACTGGGTGCGCATATTGATGTAATCCACATCAATATAAGTAGTCTCATCTTCCACAAGATAGATAGGATCTGAGCTGTACCACTCTATCGTGCGAGGGCCTACGATGCCTTCGCAGCCGATAATGACGAAGTCGGCTCCCTGAGCCGAGACGAACTCTATCGTCTCTCCGTCTTGGGCATTCTTAATCTCGTGCGTGCAAAGGAGTGTGTTGGAATAAGAATACTCAAAGATGGTAACATTGGCATAAGAAGTCAGGTCGTCGATATAGGTGACAACGTATGTCGACTCCTTGGTGCAGGAACTGAAAGCCAGGGTGCAAATTGCCACAAGGGCGAGAATCATTTTTTTCATGTCTGTATAATTGTTGTTTGGGTTATTCGCCGTCGATTTTGATAAAGGAATGTACGGGAGCTATGGAATTAATCTTGTCGTGGTCGTAGAGGTTGGGAAACTCCACCAAGAAGAGGAACTCTTTGACCTTGACCTTATACACTTTGCCGTCGACCCTGACCACCTCGCGGTTTAGCTGCTCGGCAATGCCGCAGGCGGTCCCCCCAGTAGCAAGAATATCGTCAAAGAAAGTGAGGTAGATCGTGTCGCCCTCTGGCACACAGGCGGCAATGTCGGAGAGACGGTAGTAGACATGGTCGGGACCGTACTCCTTCATGATTTCGACATCGTGGAGGTCGCCTTCGGTATAGGGCAGCTTGCCTTTCTTGCGGATGGGCACGAGGTTACGCACATGATGTGACTGGGTGAGAAGGGGTGCCGCAAAGAGGAAACCACGGGCCTCCACCGTAATGACATTGGGGCAATGGGTGTGGGTGTCGATGTCCGCAACCAGCTGGCAGAAAGCCTCTTTGTTGGTCAAGAAGGGCAGCACATCGATAAAGTCAATTCCCGGCTTGGGGAAGTCGGGGAAATGGTTTATTACATCCAGATAGTTCATTTCTTTAACCTTTTATTGATTTTGCAAAGATAGTAAAAAAAATCCGTTCCGCACATTTTTCGTAAAAAAAAGGGGAGCCTGCCAAGAGACTCCCCTAAACTATCATCTTAAGAAAAGACTATTTCATGTTGCTGAGACCCTCGTTGAGATAGTTGATAAACTTCTGCACGTCGCGGTCATACTTATAGTTCTCTTTGGTGAGGGCTTTGCCATCGCCATCGATGATGACATAATAGGGTTGGGCATTCATATTGTAGATGCTCTTCTCGTAGTACAGGTTGCGCTGGCCAAGGGTTTTCAGCACCTTGCCGCGGTCGTCGGTGACCCATTCGTCCTCGGGCAGTTCTATGGTGCGCTCGTCGACAAAGAGCTCGCAGAGCACATATTTCTGCGTCAAGATCTCTTTGACCTCCTTGTCGGCCCACACATAATGCTCCATTTCGCGGCAGTTGGCGCAGGTGTGTCCCGTGAAGTCGATAAAGACAGGCTTGCCCACCTTTTTGGCGTAGGCCTTGGCCTCCTCCAGATCGTAGAAACCATGGTAGCCTGCAGGCGAATGCAGCTTGTCGGCATACTTTCGGTCGGCCGGAAGGGCATCTGCCCCCACCCCATTGGCACTGCCATCGTACACTACTGTGGCGGCATTATCCTCAATGGTACGCTCGATATTGAAATCCTGGGTGGTCATCGGAGGCAGGAAACCGCTGATAGCCTTGAGGGGGGCGCCCCACAGGCCGGGAATCATATAGACCACAAAGGCCAGGTCGATAATAGACAAGAAGAGACGGAAAACTCCGATGTGCTTGACATCCTCGTCGCCCTTGAACTTCAGTTTGCCCAAGAGGTAGAAGCCTAGCAGGCCAAAGATGACAATCCACAAGGCCAGATAAATCTCGCGGTCGAGCAGGCGCCAATGGCAATAGAGGTCGGCCATAGAGAGGAACTTGAGGCCGAAGGCCAGTTCCAAGAAGGCAAAGACCACCTTGACGGTGTTGAGCCAACTGCCGGACTTCATATTCTTGAGCACCGAGGGGAACATGGCCAGCAAGGTGAAAGGCAGGGCAAAGCCAATGCCGAAACCGAGCATGGTGAGCAGCGACACCATACGGTTGGTACTACTGGTGGTGAGTTCCACCAGAGCGGCACCCAGGATAGGACCCGTGCAGCTGAAAGAGACCAGCACCGTGGTCAGGGCAATGAAGAAAGGCGCAAAGAAGCCACCTTTGTCAGCCTGCTCGTCGGACTTGTTAATCCACTTTTCGGGCATCTTGATTTCGAAAAGTCCAAAGAAGCTCAGGGAGAAGACGAAGAAAATGACAAAGAAGATGAGGTTGGGCAGCCAGTGCGTGCCGATGAAATAGAGTGCCTCGGGGCCAAAGACGAGCGCCAGAATGGCACCCAATATGGCAAAGAGGAAGACGATAGAGAAACCAAACGCCCAGGCCTGACGGCGCGACTTGCGCTTGTCGTCGGTGGAATTCATAAAGAAATTCACCGTCATGGGAATCATCGGGAAGACACAGGGGGTGAACATGGTGACGATACCACCCAACAAAGCCCACAAGAAGATACCCAGCAGCGAGCGATCCTTCTTCTCATTCTCGGCAGCCACAGGGTCGGCAACAGCAACCACGGCAGCGGTGTCGGCAGCCACCTCTTGGTCAATGGCAACAGCCGAATCCACGGCAGCGGCCTCCTGCTCGGCAGCAGCCACAACGGCTGGGTCGGCAACAGCGGCAGCACCTTTTACTGAAAAGACGAAATCGCGGTCCTCCGGAGCAATGCAGCTACCGTCGTTGCAGAGCTGATAGCCAAAAGTGCCGTTGACCTTGAAATCCTTCTTGGAGAGGCGCACGATCTTCTGACGGAAAGTAACCTTGCCGCTAAAAGAGCGCACGATGCAGTTGAACACCTCGTCCATCTCCTCATGAGGTTTGGGTTCCTGAACGCCGCCTATGAGCTTATAGTCGGCCGACTCTTTGAAATCGAAATAAATAGCCAAAGGACCATTGGGGTCGGTATGCTGAGAATAGAGGTGCCAGCCGTCATCCAACTTGGCTGTGAACACGAGCTCCGACTCGGTCTCGTTGAGGTCTCTGACCGAAAAGGTCCACTTGACAGGGTCTAACAACTGAGCAAAACTGGTGAAGACCATGCCCAGCAGAAGAAAGAGAGTAGCAAGTTTTTTCATCTTGTTGTATTTAATGTTTATTTATTTCAATGTAAACTTCACGGTACGAGTACCCAAGGCCGTTTTGACGCGGACTGTGTAGGTACCTTTTTTCATCTTGGAGATGTTGATCTTGGAATTATTTTGATACTTAGGTACTGTTCGTACTTTGTCACCCTTGCTGTTGATAAAGGTCACCTCGGCCGTGGCGCTGGTCATAGAGATGGTGAGGGTGCCCTCCTCAAGGTTGGGTGTGAGTTTGATGCGTTCCTCAGAGGCAGCATTGTCGTTGATGTTGGCCCCTTTATTGCCTTTCTTGCCTTTGGGCGCGGTCTCGGCGGTGGAAGGGTCGTTCTCGGCAGCCTGTTGGTTGGCCAGCAGGGTTGAATCAACAGCACCGGGGTCAGGCATCTTGTAGTCCGAGAGGCAATAAAGCCCTTTTTCGTCGGTGCCTATCCAGATGTTGCCACGACGGTCGATGGTGACGTTCTGGAACATACACTTAGGCAGTTTGTCGCCAGCGCGGAAAGTATCCCAGCGGTCGTTACAGTCGAAGACTGCCACGCCGCCGTCCGTGGCCATCCATAGGTTGCCCTCACTGTCAAAAGCCAGGTCATTGATTTGGTTGCCGGGGATGGGGCAGTTGTCAATATCGTAGATCTTCCAGTTTTCGCCATCGAAACGGGCGAGGCCGTTGAGGGTGCCTATCCATTTGACGTTTTGCTTGTCGATGGCCAATGAGAGACAGATGTTGTGGGGAATTTTGGAATTCTTGGTGGTGTAGGAAGTCCAGCGGCGGCCGTCATAGACACACAGGCCGTCGTTGGTGCATACCCACTTGCGGTCGCGGTTGTCGATAACCACCCGCAGAATAAAGTCAGAGAGCAGCTCAGATTCGGAGGCGGTGAACTTATACCAGTTGTAGCCGTCATACTGAACGAGGCCGCTGAGGGTGACACCTATCCACTTGGTGCCGGTGTGGTCGATGGCTATGTCGCGGATATACTTCATGTTGAGCCGTCGGGTCTCTTCGGCATGCTCATACCATTTGTCATCGTTGAATTCGATGACACCATAATCGTCGGTACCTATCCAAAGGGTGTTGCCGTCTGCCACCAAGCAGTTGACAAACTGGTCTTTGAGCTTTTCGTTAAAGTCGGCAAAATCAGTCCACACCCCATTGCTGAAGCGATTGAGACCCTGGGTGGTGCCAACCCACAAATTGCCACGGTTATCAGGAGCCACAGCGAGGATATTGTCGCCGTTGATGTCAGAATTCTTAGGAGTGTAGTAAGTCCACTTCTGTGCCATCATGGTGGTGGACACGAGCAGCAAAAGAGTATAGAGGATGGTTGTCTTCATAATCACGTCTTGTGTTTTTCTTTCTTGGCAGCAGGAAATAGTATATTGTTGAGAATAAGTCTGTAGCCAGGAGAGTTAGGATAGAGCGAGAGGTCGGTGGGCGGATCGCCGACAAAATGGCGGTAGTCCTCGGGGTCGTGGCCTCCAAGGAAGGTCCACGTGCCTTTGCCGTACTCGCCGTGCAGATAGCGCACCTCACCTAACGCCTTGTTCTCGGCCAAGATGACGGCTGAACTCTTGATGCACTCACGCCGGAAAGCGGTGGTTTGTCCCATAAAGCCATGGATGATGCGGGTGTGGTTCTGCGTGAGCATGGTGGGCACCCAGTCCCACTTGGCGGAGAAGTCGAAGAGCGTGAAAAAGTCATTCTTCTCGTTGACCTGCTTCATGCGCGCACGGTCGTCAATATCGATGGTGGAAATCTCGTACTCGTTGGGGTTGGTGCTAATGCGGAAATCCTTGAAGGCAAAAGTCTTGTCGAAATCAAGTTGTCCCTGGGCATCGGGTTGCATGGGGTCGCCGTCGAACATTACATCACAGATGTCGACATTCTCTGCCGCTAGGGCCACATCGTAGCTGTCGGGGGCCGAACACATGGCAAACAAGAATCCTCCGCCCATGACGAAGTCGCGTATCTTATGGGCCACAGCCAGCTTTAGATGGCTGACTTTGCTAAATCCCAAATTGTGGGCCATGGTCTCCTGGGCGCGCACATCCTCTATGTACCATTGTTGATTGCGATAGTTGGCCCAGAACTTGCCATACTGACCCGTGAAATCCTCATGGTGCAGATGGAGCCAGTCATAGGTGGGCAGCACGCCGGCCATGACCTCCTCGTCGTAGACCACATCGTAGGGTATCTCGGCATAGGTGAGCACCAAGGTGACGGCATCGTCCCATGGCAGTTTGTTCTTGGGGGAATAGACAGCCACTTTGGGGGCTTTCTGCAGCTTGACGGCATCCATGTTGACGGCAGGGTCGGCAATCTCGGAGAGGATGGCCGAGGACTGGCCGTCGGCAATGACTTCGGCACTCACGCCGCGCAGACGACATTCGCGCTCAAGAGCATCGGCATATTTCATCATAAAACTGCCACCCCGATAGTTGAGCAGCCAGGTCACCTCCACATCGCGCTGGAGTGCCCAAAAGGCAATGCCATAAGCCTTGAGGTGATTCTTCTGCGCTTCGTCCATAGGAATGAGCAAATAGCTTGCGTGGACAGGCACCAGAGCCATCAAAAAAAACAGTATTATGAGTAGGCACTTTTTCATGTATTTGGATATAACGAACACACAAAAAAAATATTGTGTAGGGTATGATTTTAAATTCATAATTAGGTTAGGGAATGCCTATCGCTCATCCTTCACCGCCCCCAACCAATACAATTCGCACCTTACTGGAACGCAGCAAAAAAGAAAGCACCTTCCTCTTTCTGCTACAAGCAGAAAAACATTAGCCGGTCTGTTCTAGGCATCGCTTTTATTCTGTTTTGCCATTACAGAGGACATCTAAATCAGGCTTATTTCCTGATCGGAAACAATACTATTAATGATTATCCGCTATCGTCCGAAATATGAAATCGCGTCTCTCCGAGACGCACTTATGGGGTTGATTCCAATCCCCACACTGCGAAAATCGGAGATTTTCTTGTATGGGGTTATTGAGATTAAGCCTCTCCGAGGCTTCTTCGGTGCAATGCGGATAGTCATATACTATTTTTCTTTATGGTATGTTTATAGGTTCTATTGGACGAAATGAAGACAAATTTCTTTTTTAAGAAAAAAAATAGGGGTCAAAGGCGCACAAATCCGAAAAAAAGTGTATTTTTGCAACTTGCGAAATAAAAGAAAAATAATCAACAAACACTCTAATTAATTAATAATCAAAGCCGATGGGTCTAATGGCTTATAACAAGACAGAATAATTAAATGAAAAAAATCTTATTAGTTGCTTTGGCCGTACTGATGACCAGCATGACTTTTGCTCAGAATCAGCTGAAGAGCTCCAAGAGCGCTGACCGTCAGGTTAGAGAGGTTTCCACCTTTGTTGACCTCAACTCCAAAGACATGGTCGACAATCTCGTATGGGATCAGATTGGCACCCCTTTCACCGCTACTGACATTTACGGTAACACCGTCAGTTTGCAGAGCTACCTCGATGCTGGTAAATGCGTCATCATCGACTACAGCTGCACCTGGTGCCCTCCTTGCTGGAACCTCCACACCAGCGGCCTTCTTGAGCAGCTCAACGCTCTTGACGACATCCAAGTGATTTGGGTCGAAAGCGAAAGCAGCAACACCACCGCTCAGATTTTTGGACCTGCCGGCGGTAGCTCTTACAGCGACAAAACTCTCGGTGACTGGACTCACTCTGCCAACGGCGACTCCATCGAGTACCCCATCATCGACGACGACGCCCAGAGCACCTGCTTGGCTACCTGCCAGAGCCTCTACGAAGGCTATGTTCCTTCCGTCTTTTTCATCGCTCCCAACGGCTATTTCTGCAGCATCTACAACGATGAGGGCTTCATCAGCTACAACAACGTTGCCGGTTCCATCGCCAACGTCCAGGCTCTTGTTCAGCGCTATCCTCGCGCCGGTCAGGCTCCCCTTGTTCGCATTCTGGGCAACTCCTCCGTTGTCAAAGGCAGTCCCGCCCAGTTTGCTGCCAACATTGTGAGCGTCGACCCCATCACCTCTATTGCTTGGACCTTCAGCAACGGTACCCCCGCTACCGCCAGCACTGAGACCGCTACCACCACTTGGAACGCTGCCGGTACTCAGCAGGTAACCCTCACCGTCACCAACGCCTCTGGCTCCACCACCGCTACCCTCGACGTTAACGTCATCGAGTGGAACTGGGGCAACGAGATGTCCTACTGCGGCAACGGTGCATATGTAGCCAGCATCGGTAACGGTAGCGAAATCACTTGGGGCGTGAAATTCCCTGCCGCCTTTATGGCCAACCGTAACTACCTTGAGAATGTAAAGGCTTATTTAAACACTACAGCCAACTACACCCTCAAAGTCTACCAGACCAATGCCTCCTCCCCCTCCAACGGCGACATTATTTATCAGCACACCTATAATGTTACCGGCGTTGAGGACTACACCACCCTCACCTTGGACCGAGTGGTTGCTCTCGACAACAGCAAAGACCTTTGGGTTTCTTTGACCTGCTCCACTGTTGATTATCCTGCTACTGGCACCGATTTCTGCGGTGACCCCAATGGCAGCTATGTCAGCCTGAGGGATCAGTGGGACCTCATCTATAATCTCAACCCTGACCTCCAGTACACTTGGATGATTAAGGCCACCACCAGCGAGACCGCTCCTACCCCCGTTTCCATCGATGCCACCGAAGCCACCAACGTGGTTCTCTATCCTAACCCCACCACCAGCGTGTTGAACATCGAGGCTGATGGCGTTCAGGAAGTCAGCGTTGTCGACCTCAGCGGCCGCACCGTAATGAACGTGAAGAACACCAAGAGCATCAACATGAGCAACCTTGCCAACGGTGTCTACTACGTTCGCGTGATCACCAACAACGGTATCTCCTCTCAGAAAGTCATCAAGAAATAAGTTTTCTTGATCACGATAGAAAAAAGGGCCTGCATGAGCAGGCTCTTTTTTTTGTGCATTCTCTCTTATGCGCATCACTCGATATTGGAGAATCGAAGGGGTAAAAAATAAAGATTATGACTATCCGCATTGCACCGAAGAAGCCTCGGAGAGGCTTAATCTCAATAA
>CAMVMF010000027.1 GCA_947168515.1 uncultured Bacteroidales bacterium | reverse complement strand
TCGCCGCCAATCTTTTATAGAGGGAGTCAGTTTCTGGCTCCCTTTTTTTGTTGTTTTTTTTATAGATGGGATAGGGAGGATAGATTTGATAGAGGGGATAGATTTGATAGATTTGATAGAGGGGGATTTTTATATTGGTTTGTTTATTTTTTTCTATTCAGTCGATTAGTTGTTTCTGTTTTTGGTTTAAGTAGCCCTTTGTTATTAGCTATTTATCGTTATTTTATATTGCATTTCTTATTAATCCAAAAAAAAGTTGTATCTTTGCAGCATGAAAATTAATCCGATTTATAAGGTCCGCAAAGTTGCGGGCGAGAATATTATTCTTTTACAAGGTAAAAATAGCGGCGACATGACCCGCGTCGTTGCTTTTAATGATTCTGCTTTATTAATGTGGGATAACCTTCAGGGTAAGGACTTTACTATCGACGATGTTGTCAAGGTTCTGCTTGACAATTACGATGTAGAAGAGTCTGTTGCTCGTGCTGATGCAGAGAATTGGGTTGCTACACTTAAGGAGAACGGTCTTTTTTTAGCTGAGTAATATTGTTCCAATATGGCTGATTCGATTACTTATTCCATAGCTAATCATCTTATCCGTGTGGAGGGTGATAAGGAGTGTGCTACTCTTCGAAACATTCCAGGTTTTCCTGTTTTTGTAGTAGAAGATAGGGAGCCAGAGTGGCAGATTGTTTTTGGCCGTGAAATATCTAAACCTGAAGATTGGACTATTTTGTACCATTTCCAGTTCGAAATAGGTACGATGTCGTGTACTTTGGCAAAGGTTGGGGACACGTATTATTTTTCGATGGATCCCTACAGTCCTAGCGATTCCCCTTTGTTGATGCGTTATCAGAGGGGCAGCGGGCTGCTAGAGGGTACTGTTTGTTCAGACCCCATGATGCTTCGTTTTGCTCTATGGATGGCCGTAGGTATGCTTTCGTGTTCAAGTAACATGGTGCTGATCCATTCTTCATGTGTAGTCCATCAGGGCAAGGCTGTTCTGTGTTTAGGTGAATCAGGCACTGGAAAAAGCACACATACCCGTTTGTGGCTTAAGTATATTCCCGACAGTTTCCTGTTGAATGACGACAGCCCAGTTTTAGCTTTTGAGAATGGCGAGGCTGTGGTCTATGGCTCGCCGTGGAGCGGCAAGACCCACCATTATCATCAGCTTCGTTTTCCGTTGGCTGCAGCCATACGTCTTTCACAGGCTCCGTATAACAAGATTCGTCTGCTTAGCACCATTGAGGCATTCTCATCCCTTCATCCTTCTTTCCCGCCTGCTTTGGCGCAGGATGATTATTTCCAGGACATGATGATAAGCATGCTTTCGAAAGTGCTTACAGTGGCTCCTGTTTACCACCTTGAGTGCCTTCCCGATGAGGCCGCTGCATGGACGAGCCACGATGCCATCTTTGGTCATTCAAAATAGTTTCTTTTTCCCACTTTTTCGAGGAAATAGCCATTGAAGACAATTCAGATTACCTTACCTAATAGTCTCGATAATTTCATATTGGTCGAGATGTGCGAACGGCTTAAAGAGGGCCATACAGTCACTATGCTGTTCGGTGGTCGTAGTATGCTTCCTCTTATTAACGGCGAGGGCGATAAAATTCAACTACGTCCGTTGGCAGAGGATGAGAAATGCGTGGTGGGCGAGGTCTATCTTTTCCGTCATTTAGGTCATTTTATCATCCATCGTCTTATGCGCATCGATGGTGATGATTATGTTTTCCGAGGCGACAATTGCTATGCTTATGAGCATGAAGAGCGTCAGAATGTCCTTGCCAAACTTATCGTCATAGAAAAAAAAGACGGTACCATTGTTAATTGCGAAACCGAAGAGTGGCGAAGCCTTTCTCGCAAGGTGCTGCGCCGCCGCAAGATTAAAAATGCTGTACTTCGGTTCACCAACCAGAAAGCACGAAAAATGTGGGCTATTGCCTATTTTGTGCTTTTGGCCGTGCTCATGTGGGCACCCTTGAACGGACTGGCCCCTGTGCTGGACAATTATATCTTTGGGCTTCGGGTCGACCATTTCCTGCATGCATCGATTTTTCTCTTCTGCCCCCTTTTCTTGGCAGACTGGCTTGATAAGCGTTCGGTGTGGGTTTTTCTGGCAGCCATATTGGTAGGCCTGATCACCGAAGGGGTACAGGCTTTGTTGCCGTACCGTGGCTATGATGTTAATGACCTTGTAGCCAATTGTGTTGGCATCTTTATAGGTTGGCTGGCCATTCTCCCCATAATGATTCGTCATCGCAGAATCATGCGGAAAAAGACAACCAACGCAAAATAAGTCTTGCATTTATTGTAAACATTATCATTTCTTTATATAGAAAGGCATTCTTATGAACGACACACTTGTAATCACTCCAACATACAACGAGAAAGAGAATATAGAGAATATCATCCGTAAAGTCTTTTCGTTGGACAAGGCTTTCGATATGTTGATTATTGAGGATAACTCCCCCGATGGTACTGCCGATATTGTCAAGCGCCTTATGCAGGAATTTCCCGACAGGCTTTTCATCAAAGAGCGCAAAGGCAAACTGGGTCTGGGTACCGCCTATCTCGACGGCTTCCGTTGGGGTTTGGAGCATGGCTATGAGTACATGATTGAGATGGACGCAGACTTCTCTCATAATCCCGAAGACCTGCCCCGTCTTTACGAGGCCTGTTCCACTGGCAAGGGCGATGTAGTGGTAGGCTCGCGCTATGTCGATGGCAAAATCAGTGTTGTCAATTGGCCAATGGGCCGTTTGATGATGTCTTTTTATGCTTCCAAATATGTACGTGCCGTTACGGGCATGAAGGTTATGGATGCTACGGCAGGCTTTGTCTGCTATAGCCGTCGTGTTCTTGAAGCGATTAAATTTGATAAAGTCAAGTTCGTCGGCTATGCATTCCAAATAGAGATGAAATATACCGCCACCCGTCTCGGTTTCAAAATATATGAGGTCCCCATTATCTTTACAGACCGCGTTTTGGGTACTTCGAAGATGAGCATGAAGATTTTCAAAGAGGCCTTTTTCGGAGTCTTCAATCTTAGGTTGCGCAATTGGAAAAATTATTGATATTAAAGAATATGAAAAAGATTTTCTTTTTGGTTTTAACGCTGGCTCTCTCAGTCAGCGTTTTTGCACAGGACAAAATGCTGAGTTCCAAGCAGCTCATGTCCTATAACCTTTATCCTCAGTCCCACATGAGGAGTTTTCAGTTTGTGGGCAAAGGCAACCAGATAGCCTATATCCAAGACACCGTCCTTTATACGGGTCAGCCGGGCAAGGTAAAAACCTGTCTCACCCTCAGCCAGCTCAACAAGGTCTTGACGGCTTCGGGTTTTGAGTCGCTCCGTAATCTTCCTTCGGTAAAATTCCTTAATAATAAAGAGCTCCGTTTTAGCACCCAAGGCAAGGTTCTTTGCTACAATTTATCTAAGAAAACACTCACCAAACTGGCCGAATACCCAACTGAGAATGCCAACAACCTTGATGTTGAGCAAACGACTTTTAAGTCGGCCTACACGGTTGACAATAGCCTTTTTATTTTCAATAATGGCATGGTCCGTGCGATAGAGAGTTCCGATCAGGATATCGTCTATGGTCAGTCGGTTCATCGCAATGAGTTTGGCATCGAGAAGGGTACGTTCTGGTCTCCTAAAGGCAATTATTTGGCCTTTTACCGCATGGACCAGTCTATGGTGACCGATTACCCCCTCGTTAACACTACCGCCCGCATAGCCCGTGAGCAACCCTTCAAATATCCGATGGCCGGAATGAAGAGCCACGAGGTCACTGTTGGAATCTATAACACCAACACCGACTCCATTCTTTATCTCGACACTCGTCGCGACGAAAGCCTGGCAGAACGAGAGAATTACCTCACCAACCTTGCATGGGATCCCGAGGAAGAGTATCTTTATATTGCCAAAATCAATCGTGAACAGAACCATATGTGGCTGGAGCGCTATGATATTGAGGATGGTGCCTTCGACACTGTTTTGTTCGAAGAGGTGAATGCTCGATATACCGAACCGTGTGACCCCATGATTTTCGTACCACAGCATCCCGATCAGTTTCTTTGGTACAGCCTTCGAGACGGATACAAGCACCTTTATCTTTACAATACCGATGGGCAACTCCTGAGTCAGGTTACTTCTGGCAACTATGAAGTCGAAGGTTTTATAGGTTTCGACAGCAAGGCAGAGAATATTTTCATTTATGCCAACAAAGAGTCAGCCATCGGACGTGCCGCTTATATGGTCAACCTCAAGAGTGGTCAAATGACGCTACTTACTCCTGCCAAGGGTACCCATAGCGTGGTTGTAAACGAGGCTGGCAGTGCCCTCATTGATGTCTTTAACAGTGTTGACAACCCTGGCACCGTTCAGGTTATTGACATCAAGAAGGGTAAAGTGCTCTCCACGATTCATCAGAATGAGAATCCGTTGGCAGAATATGCAATGCCGGGCATCCAAATGGGTAGCATCAAGGCAGCCGACGGCACTACCGACCTCTATTATCGCCTGATCACTCCTCCCCACATGGAACCCGGTAAGAAATACCCGACTTTGGTATATGTATATGGAGGTCCTCATAGTCAGTTAGTCACCGACATTTGGCTAGGCGGTGGCAACCTCTATTTCCTCTACCTTGCCCAACAAGGATATGTGGTGTTCACTGTCGACAATCGTGGTACCGACAATCGTGGTTTCGAATTTGAGAGTTGCACTCATCGTCATTTAGGCGAAATAGAGATGGCCGACCAGCTAGAGGGCGTTAAGTTCCTTCAGTCGCTGCCCTATGTCGATAAAGACCGAATGGGTGTTGAGGGATGGAGTTTTGGAGGATTTATGACTATTACCATGAAACTGGCCCATCCAGAGATTTTCAAAGTTGGTTGTGCCGGTGGCCCCGTCATTGATTGGAAATGGTACGAAGTCATGTATGGCGAACGCTATATGGACACCCCTCAGGAGAATCCCGAGGGCTATGCCAACAACTCCCTTCTTGCCAAAGCCAAAAACCTAGACGGTCGTCTGCTTGTCATTCATGGTGCAGAGGACAACACTGTTGTTTGGCAGAATAGTATCGAATTTATAGATGCCTGTATCAAATCGGGCAAACAGGTGGACTATTTCGTCTATCCTCATCATGAGCATAATGTCCGTGGCATCGACCGAATCCACCTTTACGAGAAAATGTTCGACTACTATGAGACTTTCCTCAAATAGTAGAGCATCGAATTGATACCACATAAGAAGATGAAAAAAAGTGATGGCCGATCTGTCAGCAGAATGGCCATCACTTTTTTATGGATGGGGCGTGTTTTTTTACGGCACAGGGTCGTATCCGGACCCGCCCCAGGGATTGCACCGCAAGATGCGTTTTAGGGCCAGCCAGCCCCCTTTAAATGGGCCGTATTTCTTTATTGCCTCCACGGCATATTGCGAGCATGTGGGAGTATACCGGCAAGCCGCAGGCGTTAGAGGAGAAATGCAATGCCGATAAAACCACAGCAGGGCCAGCATCACTTTTGACAATAGCATGCATGCCAGCCGCCAAACGGAATAAACGCTCCGGCTGAACATTTCCCATATTAATCTCAGTTCGTGCATTTCTCTCCCTCGTTGGAATCATCTTGCGAAATGGGTTCTAGCCTTTGGCTAAGCTTTGATGCCAGCAGTCCTGTCAGCTTGTCGAACTTGTGGTACAGCTGGTTGTAGTCGAAAATCTCGTTGTGCACATAATTCAGTGCCAGCAGCAATGCTGCATCATGCTCTTCCAACAACTGCCACAATGCGGGCTTGTGCATTCGGTAGCACTCTCTTGTCAGACGTTTCACGCGATTGCGGTCCACGGCATGGTGAAAATAGCGTTTGGAGGTGGATATCAACACCTGGACACGTACATCTTTAGGCAGTAATGCCTTAGGACAAATCTTCCAGTGTACGCTGTATGGGAACACCATCAGGCGCTGTCCTGTCTTAAACAGCTCCTCGGTCAGTTTCTTGCTGCATAGATGTTCTTCTTTACCCAGAGTATGTTGTTTTCCTTCCATGGTGTGAATGTCAAAAACGGAAATTGAGGCGTTGTATTCGCTGAAAGATACGATTTCTTATTTACTACCTGATTCTCCCATTGCCATAGAGCAGAAACTTTGTGTTTGCCACATGGTGTCGGCATGTCGAAAACAGTTAGAGAATGCACTGCCTTGTCCGTGATTTGCTCTCATGATAGTGCTATAAAAGGGCCCTTCTTAGTTAGAGGGGCCCTTTTGGTGTTATCTTTTGTTATACTGATTTCTTAGTAACTTTTGTTGAAGTCTTGGTGGCTGTACTCTTGGAGGCTCCTTTTACAGCGGTTGTTTTGGTAGTGCTCTTAGCAGCAGTAGTTTTTGTGGTAGAGCTTTTGGTAGCACTGGTTGCTGCTATGGTGGTTGCTGTTTCGGCCTCTTTTGCTGCTTTGGCAGCCTGACGTTCGGCGCGACGGGCGGCAGCCTGAGCCTTACGCTCTTCCTGCAGTTGTTTGTATTTGGCTTTGTTGGCGAACACCGACTTGGTCTTTTTCACAGTTCCTGTTGCCGAACCAGCGCTTCGTGACGAGTGCCCGTCTTTCTTCAATCCTGACGGACGTGAAATCACCACGTCGTCCTGCCCCTTGCCGTTAATGTAGTTCTCGATGGCCATGGCCATTGAGGGAGAGGCTTTGGTGGGGGCTGCTATGGTAAGTTTGATACCGGCGGCTTTCAGGGCGGCATGTGTCGAAGTGCCAAAAGCGGCAATAGTTAGATTCATCTCTGCCACGTTAGGGAAGTTCTTCAGCAACGACCGCACACCGATGGGGGAGAAGAGGCAGATGACATCGAAGTCCTTCAGTTTGAAATCCTTCAAATCCCTGGGTACCGAGGTATACATCGTTGCCTTGGTGTATTTGAATTTGTTTTTGTCTAACAGTTTTGTGTATTCGGTCTGTTTCTCATCACTGCAGGGGAAGAGGAATTTTTCATCACGATGTTTGCTGAGGACCTCGATAAGGTCGGCAAAATATTGTGCTCCGAAGAAAATCTTGCGTTTGCGGTACTGAATATAGTTTTGCAGATAGAGGGCGATGGCTTCTGAGGTGCAGAAGTACTTCATCGTGTCAGGAATCACTTCGCGTAGTTCTTTGGCCAGGCGGAAAAAGTGGTCAATCGAATTTTTGCTATTGAAAATGATGGCGGTGTATTCGGACAGGTGGATGCGGCTTTTGCGAAACTCAGATGCTGTCAGCCCAACGACCTCAAAAAATTTATAAAAAGTAATGTCGACACCGTATTGGTTAACCAAATTCTTGTAGGGGGACTTCTCCAAATCGGCAGGTGCGGGCTGCGAAATGAGGATTTTCTTAACTTTCATGCAATCTTAATCTATTTACACAATAATCTGTCTACAATGAAGTTGCAACCTTTGCAATTATCACAATTGGTACAATTTCGAGGATGCAAAGATAGTAAAATAAATAGAATTTTGATGTTTTTGAAAGTGTTAAAATTATTAGCATTCCCCTGATAAAGCGCACAGTCATTAGCAGACCTAGCAATCCTAAAGCGATGAAAAAAAAGGTTTTCCCCATATCACCAGTGAAGCACACAAAAAAGGCCATTACCGAGCCTACGATGGCATACAGCAGGTGGAAGATGTAGTTGCTTGCCAAATAGAAGTAGGTGGACTCTTTGTTTCCGAAAGCGTTACCTACTAGGCGTATTGCTCCGTTGCGGATGAAATAGAGTGCCAAGCATACCACCAGTACTAACAAGTATGTCAACAGGTCGGACAGCATCTTGCTGCTGTGGGACATAAAAGAGTAGTAGCCCATAAGCGTTATTGGCAGTAGCATAATTATTGCTATAGGAGCTAGCGAAGTAGGGTGTGTTAGGTTGGTGTCTCTCAGCAGTCGGTCTAGGGCTCGGTGGTCAATGGCTGACTGCAATAGCTCGACGGTGCTGATTTGTTTTCGCCGTATGAAATTGAAAACTAAGAATAAGGCAATCATTATCACACCGAACATCCATCCAGGAGCGTCTTCGCGCATGATGGCTTTCTCGTGGCTGGTTTTCACCTGCAACTCGTGATGAGTAAAAAGGCTTTTATGTAGGGTGGGTTCCTTAGCTTCTAGTGGGGTGAAAATAGTGTCGTAAGCGCACACTATCTCTGGCAACTGGGCCATAGTAGCCGAATCCAGCGCTGTCGAGTCCGCTGCAGACTCAGCGGTTAGGTGGGTGAGCGTGTTCAGTGTGGCAGATTCCGCCGTGGGTGCATAAGCTGGCAATGTGTCTATTTGCAACATCTCTCTATTTCGTTACTGTCAGTTTCCTCACCAGCCTGCCTTCTTTGTTGTGCAGTACCAGTGTGTATATACCAAAACGTAAATGGTGGGTCAAATATTGTGTCGTTTCGTTGTTATCTTCAATTTTTATCTTATCTACCTCGCGACCATAAGCATCGTAGATTATCAACACTCGATCATAAGGCTTGATTCCGTGAGCAATCGTCACCCTTTCGCCAGCTGGATTAGGCCAAACGCTAAAGTCATCTTCGAGGCAGAAGTCTAAGTCCAAACCGACCGCCACACTGTCTCTCACCCCGTGCCCATAAGGTTGGTTCCACATTGCCAACGGCAGCCTTATGTCGTCAATGCGTCCTAAATCTTCCCGCTCATGGCCCGAAGCATTTTTTTGGTAAATCCATTGTAGCGTGTGCTTACCTGACGGCAGAAATCGGGCGTAACGTTGCCACCCGCTATTTCCGCTCCAATAACCACGTCGCCGCCCGTCAACAAAAAAGTATAGCCAGTCGCTTCCCTCGCTTGATACGTAGTAGTAGAACACCACGCTGTCGTCCGTTAGGGTTTCCAGCTCCAAAGTCATCGTCGATCGCTGGTTGTTGCCAATAGGTGCTGACCGAGCACAGAAAGCCCCGCCGTGAGTGGCTGTGCTGTCTATCTGCCATGGATTTAGATTGGTGATTTGCCATGGGTAGTTGTTCCAGTCTCCACTCTCAAAATCTTCCATGTTGTTGTGTGCCAAGAACCATTTGCTGTAGTGACAACTCCAACGGTCCTTGTTCACCAGCAGTTCCACCTGCAGATGGTCTGTTTCTTCGTTGGTGCTGAAGTGGCTCGATAGTTGGTCACACTGCGTGGCAATTGCTATCGGGTTGCCGTCCAGCCATAGCTGAGCCGTGTCGGCCCCGTGGGACAGAAGGGCACCTAGGGTATAAGTTTTTCCCGACTCGATACACCTTGCAGGATTGCCCATCTCATCTTGTAGTAGCCATGCTGCCAATTGCGGCCGCTTATCGGCCATTTCTAGGGCAAGCTGGAGTGTAGAATAGTTCTCTGTGCCGTCGTTCAGCGTCACGCGACCGAGAAACAGGGGCATTTGTCCAATTGAGTATTCGCCCAGAGGCCAGGTCAGCAACATTTCCATCCCGCTGGGCAAAGAGTCTATAGTCGCCGACAAACTATCAGCTAGCAAGGCAGCACCGCAAGCCCTATCTTCGGCCGCTTGAGTCAGGGTTAGGTGGTGCCCTAGGACACGGGTCTGCCCGACGTTCCTTAGTCTCAGTTCTAGACTCGTTTCTTCTGCGTTCAACGTTGCTTCGGTTACGGCGATGCATCCTTGGTGTGGTGCTTTGATGGGCAACGTTATCTGTTTGTAAATGCTCTCGGGTCTTGTCGCCGTCAGGGTTAGGCTATCGCCTGATAGGCCTTGATAAAAATGGATTGTACCCCATCCGGCTGAATCGGTCAAAGTGGTGCCGAGCAGTGCCCCATTCTGAGTTGCGCTCACACGACACCAAGGAGACCCCAAGACTGTCACACTTGTTGCACCTGCCGATAGGCTATCGACGGTTTCTGGTAGCGTGCCCATAACGACATCCAACGCCAGCGTATCAACGGCCCCCAGCATCAGACTCAATGAAGGGTCACCCAACAGGCAGTAGGTTTCCCAGTAGAACGCGTCATAGGGCGACCCAACCAAGGTCACCGCGCTACAGCCAGCAAAGATTAGTGAACCGATGGCCACGGCGTCAGCATCGTATTGTCTAGGCATTTCGCCAGTGTTGTTTTTCCCTTGACCTGTCGTCACCCAACCACTTGCCGTAATGTCTCCGCTCTCGCTCACGTCCCTCCCTGTCAAAATATGGTCGAATGCTCCTGGCCGCTCACTGTCAAATATAGGGTTCTCTGTTGGTGGGTATTTAGCCCCTACGGCCCAGTAGTAGTCTTCGTCCCAAAGAGTCTCGTTGGTGGCCCCTATGACAGCCACTGCCCCGCCCGTAGCATTGCGTAGCAGTCGTTCTCCGAAGCAGGTGGTGCCGAAGGCGTTGCTCAGACAGCAGTTATTCACCCATACTGTGGGAACAGCTCCTTCCAAGGTGTCTATCGTGGGGTATTTCACTGAAGGATTACTCCACCCCTGCATAGTGCAGTGGGCGGTGTAGTTGATTAAGGCATTGGGCCTGTCCAAAGCCCTAACGATTGAGTCTAATTGATCTCCCGAGGCAGGATTGTAAAAACAAACTGTGTCTAGTTCGGGTCTGTACGTTGCCACCAAATGGGAGAGATAGTGCACCTGCCCATTGGTTGTAGTAGCAGCGTTGGCGCGTTGTTCTGCCCCAGCTGTCAGTAGCATCTTTTCTGCTGCTGCCCAGCGACCTTGTTCATAATCGATGGTTTTTCTCACTACGGCGGATAGTTCTGTACTGTCGCGCACAGACAGCCGCCCAACTAGTGCTTCCGGCACATAATCTCCTGTGTATTCGCCGTAGTAAAGGTCGGTAACGCTGTTTTCAAGACCACCGGGAGCATAGCGCCCTTGGCAGGACTGCAGTCGGTCCACATCGCCCACCAATAACACATATTTTTGTGCGGGTCGTAGTGCAGAAGCGTTGTCATAGCGTGCCTGCAGGGCCGCCCGGATGCTGTCGCTTTCGCGTGTAGTCATCACCAACGTCTCTACATCGTAGCCCTGTTGCCTCTTCCAGTCTAAGAGTGGCGCAAGGGTCGGCAACAAATCCTCGCGAGTCACCACCATATAGGTGCCTGCCGTTGGGGCGGATAGGGTGGAGGCGCTCTTCTGATTCAGCTGTCGGAGTGGCAGGGTGGCGCGGGGGTGGTCCATTGGGGTAACGGCAGTTCCGCTCTTGGTCACGCTTACCTGTCCTGCCGCTGTCGAGGTTGTCATGACTAACGTTGCCGTCAACAATAATTTAGTAGCAATTGAGCCAATTTTCATACGTTGGGTGCATAATGATAATATCAATATTGGATGCAAAAGTAGCAAAAAAATGCAATATAATAAAAAAAAGTTGTATATTTGCATCGCCAATCTATTTAATATTTGAAATTGAAAATAATACATAATTATAACTTTGCTATGAAAAAGACAGTAAAAATGTTATGGTTGGCAACCATTCTGCTGCTACCATTTTTTGCTCGGTCGCAAAACATCAACTATTCTTGCTCATTTGATGATGCGAACGATTCGGCCGGCTGGATTTTAGCCAATGGCACTCAAACGAACAAGTGGTATATTGGCACAGATGCCAGTTCCACCACTAGTCGCGCCCTGTTTATTTCCGGTACCGATTCCTCTTCCAACACATACGTCAATAGTTCTACTAGCATCGTCTATGCCTATCGTGCCTTCGACCTTACTGTGGGCTCCTACTATGTGTCTTATGACTGGAAGGCTAATGGGGAGACCAACTACGACTATTTGCGTGTCTTTTTGGCCCCCGGCTCAGCAACGTTCAGCCCCGGCCAGTTGCCCAATGGCTCCACATCCACCAGCTCTTACACCAACACTGTGCCTGCCGGATGGATAGCCCTCGATGGGGCCAGCCGTCTTAACATGTCTAGCGTTTGGGGGACCTATTCTGCGGAGATTAATGTCTCTGTGGCCGACACTTACTTGCTTGTTTTCATGTGGTGCAACGATGGTTCGGCTGGTAGCAATCCCCCTGCTGCGGTCGACAATATCATTTTTACCCAGCCCACCTGTCCTAAGCCGGTATCCCCCTATATCAGCAATCTTTCCACCACCTCTTTCGATCTTTTTTGGTCCGATAACAGCGGTGGCAATGCCATGTCGTGGGTCGTGGAGGTTGACTCAGCCAATCAGGCTCACGGTCAAGGAACTTTCTATACTGTTTACGATACCACTATTGCACTCACCGACCTCACACCCAACACCGATTATACACTGTATATCAGCGCAGTCTGTAGCGGCTACGACACCAGCATGTCGCTGTTCTATCGTGTCCACACCCCCTGCAACTTTCTTGACTCGCTGCCCTATTACGAGGATTTTGAAAGTGCCCTTGTAGGCTCTAGCACTTCCAACACCTTTGTCAATTGTTGGAAACGTATTAACGACGGCACCACCTATTATGGCTATCCATATGTTGCCAACTCCTCGTCCTATTCCCACAATGGTGGCTCCAAGGGCCTCTATTGGTTCAACTCTTCTTCTCTACCCACATATGGCTCTTACCAATGTGTCGTCCTGCCCGGTGTCGATACCGATATTGCGCCAGTCCGTGTGCTGCAACTCTCTTTTTGGGGACGTGCCACCAGCAGTAGCTATTCCCCAGTTTTTGAGGTGGGTGTCATGACAAATCCTGCTGACATCACCTCCTTCGTACCTGTCGCCACCGTCAATATCACTTCCACCAATTGGGAACAGTTTATCGTCCCTATGGGCAACTATGCTGGCCAGGGTTCTTTCTTCGCCGTCATGGCACGTTCAAACACAGCCACCTGGTATGCCTGCCTTGACGAATTTGTCATCGAACGCACCCCAGCCTGTTCTCCGGTCAACAACCTTGTTGCAACCGAGGTGGGAACCTCAGGAGCATTGCTCTCGTGGGATGTGTTGAATAACACCCCCAGCCAACCTGCCAGTTACCAAGTGCAGGTAAGGCCCGCCGACTCTTCTACTATACTCTTCCAGACTACGGTCTCCGCCCCCCGTTGCATGGTCACCGGTCTTGCACCATCTGGTTCCTATAGGGCTTATGTTAATGTCCTTTGCACCAACGACAGTCTTAGCGCGTGGGACAGCGTCAATTTCTCCACCCACAATATGCCTTGTGCAGTTATCGACCCCACGCAAACCGATACTATCGTTTTCAGTTCCGGTACCAACCAAGCGTCTGGTGTGCCAGTCAATAGTTCTTGGGGCAACACCGTGTGCCAGAGTATCTACACTGCTTCGGAACTTATAAGCATGGGCGTTACTCCTGGAATGATATCGGGTGTGGATTATTCGTTCACCAACAATTCTTCTTACGCCAAGGTCTTCAGTATTTACATCACTACCTCCGATCGTACTTCTTTTTCCGGCATAGCCGATATGGTGGCAGTGCGTTCGCAGGATCTTGTCTATGGTCCCGCATCACATCCTCTCAATACAAGCGGCACGGTCCATTATAATTTCACCACACCCTTCATGTGGGACGGCTCAAGCAGCATCGTCATCACCACTATGATGAATCAGCCCAACGGCTCCAGCCACTCCTCGTCGGGTTTCTATGGCTATAGCACCAGCTCGTCAGCCATGCACACTATCTACCACTACCAAGATGGTCAACAGTATACCCCTGCCAACGCCACAGCAGGCAGCGGCGGCAGCAGTACCTACCGTCCTTCTATCACCTTTTACACACTAGGCTGCTCTCAGTACGACACCTGTGCTGCTCCCACCGTTATCCTCGACCGACTTGATGTCGACACCGTAGCGCTCTCTTGGATCCCGGGCAACGAGGAAACTTCGTGGAATATCCTCTATAAGGCCGACGGGGATGCAACATGGACCACCGAAGCCACTGACGTTTCCATCAATGAGTATATTTTCACCTCGCTAGCGCCTATGACCTCTTATCAGGTCCGCGTGGTGCCCAACTGCGGCAATGGCAGCACTTTTGCCCAGGTGGCCTTCACTACCCCCTGTGTGGCTATCGCAACCCTGCCCTTCACTGAGAATTTTGAAAACTTTACCGCTTCTTCTTCTATTGGTTCCCCAATAGTTCAGTGCTGGCATCGCGGCACCAACTATAGCTACCCCAGTTATCCCTATCTCTCCACCTCCTATAGCTACAGTGGCACCAAGTCCATGTACTTCTACAGCAGTGGCAGTTACTACTCCTATTTGGCTTTACCCAACTTCGCTGCCCCAATCGATACGCTGCAGGTCAGCTTTGCCGCTTATAAAACCTCTGCCAACTACTCCATCCAAGTAGGTGTCATGACCGACCCCGACGACTTCACCACGTTCACTTCCGTTGCCACCCTCAGTCCCGAGAACTTCAATAATTGGGAAATGTTTGAGGTGCCCCTCACTTCCTATAGCGGCGCTGGGCAATACATTGCCTTCGCTGCCACTGGGGGTACTAATTATATGTATATCGACGATATCGAGGTCAGCTATCTCCCCAGATGTCCACGTCCTACCAATGTTGCTACCACCTCCATTACCACCACAACTGCCACCGTCCATTGGGATGATTCCTCAGCCAATTATTTTATGATTGAGTACGGTCCCGCAGGCTTCAGCCACGGCGAAGGCATCCTTATTACTAGCTCTACCGATAGTGTCAACCTCTATGGCTTGTCTCATTCCAGTCCCTACGATGTCTATGTCCGCGGTCTTTGCATCTCTGGCGATACCTCCAACTGGTCTTTCGTCCACACGTTCAATACCCAATGCGGCATAATCGATACCCTGCCCTTCACCCAGAACTTCGATGGCTGGGGTTCAGGCTCCGGAGCACGTCCTGCCTGCTGGTCCTGCGGTGGGTATAGCAACTATCCCTATATCATGAATGTCACCGATGATAGCGGCATGGTTGTTGGCCACACACTGTATCTCTACTCCTATGGCTCCAATCAGGTATATGCCATGCTCCCACAGCTCGACAGCGTCTCTTATCCAAGCCATATTGTTCAAACAGTATTCCGGGCATGGACCAACAGTTCCGCCTACACCTCCTACTCTCACGATGTCATCGTCGGCCTTAGTGCCATTCCTGGCGACATCACTTCCTTCACTCCTGTCGACACCATCACGCTTGCCACCGTACCTACCGACTACGAGGTGGCTTTTGATGCCTTCCCCGGCGCCGGTCAGTATGTTACTTTCATTTCCACCAGCACTGGCGGAGCCAATTACAACTATGTCTACATCGACAGCATTGCTGTAGAACTAATTCCTGACTGCCAGCGTCCCAACAACCTTGCAGTTTCCAATTTGTCTCCCAACAGTGCCACCATCACATGGAATGACCGCAATACTTCCATGGGATTCCAAGTCGAGTGGCTCCTCCATGGTTTTGCCATAGGCTCTGGCACCCGTGCCATCACAACGACGTCTCCCTACACTATTTCCGGTCTATTGCCCTCCACTACTTACGATGTTTATGTCCGTAGTATATGTGCCCCTGGCGACACCTCCCAGTGGAGCCTCGCTCCCATCACTTTTTCCACTATGCAGAACCCTGCTCCCGTACCGTACTTCTACGATTTCGAGACTTCCACCGAGTGGGACAACTGGCAGACTGTTTCTAATTCCAGTATCAACTGGTTCCGCGACACTGCTGCGGGCAACGGTACCAATGGTTTCGATGCCACAGGCTCCTACGCCATGTTTGTTTCGCCGGACTCCGGTGCCACCTACGGCACACGCAATACCGAGGTTGTCAACGCCACCGCTTATCGCGATTTCGACTTTGGCACCATAGACTCCAGCTACATGCTCACATTCCGTGCCAAGGCTGGCGGTACCACCTCTGCCGGATATGATGGTCTAATGGTCTTCCTTGTCGACCCCAATGTCGAGGTTTTGCCCTCCAGTATCAATCTAGAAACTCCTTGGGGCAACGTGCAGGATATGACATATCTTACTTTCGTCCGCCTGAGTACCAACTGGAACACCTACAGTGCCATCTTGGATACCCTTACCGGCATACACCGCCTCGCTTTCTATTGGTTCAACCAAAATACGGCCTCTCTTGAAGGTAACTTTATAGGCGGTCCGGGTGCTGTTGACGACCTTCGAATAGAGTATATCGACTGCCCGCGTCCTGCTGGTGTGCGTGCCACCGATGTCTCCATGGCCTCCGCTACAGTCACTTGGCATGGGCCTGTTGATGGCGACTACCGTGTTATTTGCCGTTCAATCCACGGATCCATCATTGTCAACGAATTGGTCCACACCAACAGCATCAGCATCACGGGTCTTTCCCCTGCCTCCACTTACAACGTCTATGTCCGCCGTATTTGTAGTGCCACCGATAGCTCCCAGCTCTCTTTGCCTGGATCCTTCACTACCCTTATCTGCAACGATTCTTACATCGACACCATTGGTGACAATAGCACCAATACGACATCTTCTATTTTGCCTGTAGCCAATAACTTCAATTATACGTATTCACAGCAGATCATCACGGCTGACGAACTCAGTGCTGGTGGAGAAATCTCTGCCATCAACTTCCGTTATTCAGCCTCTACGGCCATGACAGCCAAGACCAACTGCACAATCTACATGGGCCATACCACCCTTAGTAGTTTCACCAGCCGAAACGACTTTGTTGACCCCGCTTCGCTCCAGATGGTTTATTCCGGAAACCTCAACTGTGGACAGGGATGGAACCGTTTCATCCTCGAGTACCCCTTCATCTATAATGGTGCCGATAATCTGGTCATTGCTATCGACGACAATAGCGGCAACTACAACTCCAGCACATACACATTCTATGCAAGTCCGTGCAGCGGCACCCGTGCCATCACACTCTATAGCGACAGCCAGAATCCTGATGCCACCTCCAGCGCCACTCTTGCGGCCTATTCCGGCAGTGCCGAAGTCAGTGCCCTCCGTACCCAGATGATTGTTGAGATTTGTCCCCCCAATGCCTGCCCGATGCCCATCGTTCGTGAGCCCATCGTTCGTAGCACCGGAGTCCTACTCCGTTGGCGCAACACCGCCGAGTCCTATCAGGTAAGCTACCGCCGTGCTCAAACTTCCAGTTGGCTCTCTACCGTCACTACTACCGATACCTTCTTCACAATCAATAGTGTCTATCCCAACACCGATTATGTATATCGCGTTCGCCAGTATTGCGACTCCACAGCTCTTTCCAATTGGGTTATAGGTTCGTTCAATTCCAGCGATATTCCCTGTCTGTCTCCCATGAATCTGGAAGTCACTTCCCTCACCAACAATAAAGCCTCCTTCAACTGGGATACTGAAGAGAACAACATCGGTTATCGACTGCATGTCTTCAATAGCTCTTACGATCGTACCATCACGCGTTATATCCACAACGGTACCGTGAGCGATCTCGAGGCAAACGTCACCTATTATGCCGCTGTTCAGGCCATTTGTCAGGGCTTTGATGACCCCAGTGCCTGGAGCGACACCATCCGTTTCACTACCGATCTTTGCCCCGATGCCACCAACCTCACCTACAGCGACCTCCAAGGCAACAGTGTTGTTATCGACTGGACTGAAGGCGGTCGTGCCGAAGAATGGGAAATCCAGTATGGACCAGCAGGTTTCTCGCAAGGTACAGGTACCAGTATCATTGTCGACCATCATCCCTACACCATTACCGGTCTCACTGGCGAAACCCTTTATGACATCTATGTCCGTGCCATCTGCGGGCAGAACTTCTACAGCGAACATTGGTCCAATGGTATCACTATCGAGACTCCATTCAGTGGCCTTTCTTCCATTGCCGATGATGCACGTCTGCAGCTCTATCCCAATCCTGCCGACGCTAGTGTTGCTGTCACCCTCAGTGGCGTTCAGGGCCGTGCTGTCATCACTCTGATGGATATTGCAGGACGTACACTCCACCAGCACACCGTTGCCGATGCTGCTGCCCAGCCCACCTATTTGCTCGACCTCAACAACATTCCAGCCGGTTCCTATTTCGTCCGTGTCACGGGCGACAATATCACCGCAGTCCGCAAATTGGTGGTGAAGTAATATCTAATTTAACCAAAAGAAAGCGGGCAACCCATTTTCGGGCTGCCCGCTTTCTTTTTGCTATAGTTGTGTCTTAATGCCTAGGTCTCAGCTCTATCACCTCTTTTCCTTCATTACGTGGCTGTCTAACTCCCCAATTATATGTTAAAATTGTTTGCACTATTTGCACAATTGAAAAAAAAGTACTAGTTTTGATAGCGTATTTTTGATTGAAATTATCGTTTGTGTATATTTGTAAATGATTGTAATTAAATAATTAATTGATAAATCTAACATCCCATAAGTTTGTGAAAATACCATTTTTTTACGATATGACTTGTGAAAAATAGTATTATTTGGATGAAAAAAAATGTCTCATTAAAAATAAATAATGTATGAAAAAGTTTCTGTACTTCTTTGGATTGGTAGTTCCGCTTTTACTGGCGAACTCCCTTCAGGCTCAGCCATTGCAGTATAGACTTGCATCTATCGACGATGGCTCACTCTATTCGGTAGGGTATTACGCGCCCTTTTATTGCAATACCACTGCCGCCTACACCCAGATGATCTACACTACCGCAGAGGTAGGAGGTCCGGGCTATATCGACACGGTATGGTTCCAATGCCACACTGCCAACGCCATGACGGACAACATCACCCTCAAGTTGGGGCATACCGGCATGACCCGTGCCACCTCGAATTCTGCGTGGGTGCCGGATTCTGCCCTCTCGACTGTCTACAACGATATCCTCACCCACGGCGATGCCACGGGGTGGATTCCTATTGTGTTGGAGACGCCCTTCTACTACAACGGCTACGAAAATCTTGTCGTGGTAGTTCGTCAGAGCCGTTCCGCGGCGGTGACCTCGGCCAATGCACCCAAGTATTACTATAAAGCGGGCACCTCTGGAGTCACATTGTACAAAACAGGTTCCAATGCATTTCCCACCACCACGGGTACTCTCAGCACCTATCATCCCAATATGCGTCTTTCGATGCGTGCGCCCGTCTACGGCTGCGATGCGCCCAATCCCACGATTGCGTCCTTGTCTGATAATAGTGTCACCCTCCATTGGCCTGCCGTCAGCGGTGTGAGCCAATATCAAGTAGACTTAGGTGCACAAGGCCATACTCCTGGCACCGGCACCACCCAAACCGTCAGTGGTACCACGGTGACACTCTCAGGCCTCACGGCTGTTACGGACTATGACATCTTCGTTCGCTCACAGTGCAGCGACAGTGGCTACAGCAACTACAGTATGGTGCGTTTCTCCACCCCATGCTCGCCCATAGCCCACAGCAGCCTTCCCTTTACAGAGGATTTCGACAGCTATACTTCCGGCTCCGCCAACCCCATAGGTTTGTGCTGGTTCAAAGGCACCAACAACTCCACAGCCTATCCCTATCCTTCCAGCACATACCGTTGTGGCACGTCGGGACTCGGTCTCTATTTCTACGCCACCTCTACCTACTACAGCTATGTGGCCCTACCTCTCTTTGCCGACAGTCTGCAGCAGTTGCAGCTCACTTTCGATGCTCGTCGTAGCACCACCACCTCCACCCACAGCGGCATCATCAAAGTCGGCGTTATGACCAATCCCAACGATAAAAGCACCTTTGAGGAGGTGGCCACCTTTACCCTTCCCGCTGGCACCGACTGCTATAACTATAGTGTCACCTTCGGAGGCTATACCGGCACAGGCCGTTTCATGGCCATTCTCAACGATGTAGGCTCCACCAACTACTTTGCCATCGACAATGTGTCGGTAGAGGCGTTGCCCGACTGCATGGCCCCGCAAAATCTGGAGGTGACCCCCAGCGATGCCACCGCCACTCTTACATGGGTTGGAGGACGTAGCACCACAGGCTACACCCTCACATATGCCCCCACTTTAGGCGGGAGCAGCACCACGGTGACAGGTATTGGCGACACCGCCGTGATTACTGGGCTTACCCCCAACACCGAATACGACTTCTCCCTCTCGTTGGACTGTGGCAGCGACCACAGCGATACCGTCTCCGCCACCTTTACCACCCTTTGCTCTTTCATTACCTCGCTGCCCTATAGCTACGGTTTCGAGGATGCCACCGGTACCGGAGCCGCCCAGGAAATCAACAACTGCTGGGGCCGTTACCGCGAAGGTACCACTACGGCCTATCCTTATCCCAGCAGCACCTATAAGCATAGTGGCAACTACGCCCTCTATTTCTACAACAACGCTGCCACCACAGCCACGCGCTACTACAGCTGGGCCACCATGCCGATTTTCGATGCCGACCTCAATGCGTTGCAGTTGGAGTTCTGGGGCTATAAGACCTCTGCCAACTACGGACATATCACCGTAGGTGTAATGTCCGACCCCGGCGACCTCAGTACCTTCGATACCTTGGCAGACATCCAGGTTGCGGACCTCTCGACGTGGGAACGTTTTGAGGTGCCTTTGGCTGGCTACAACGGCACTGGTCGCTTTCTGGCCTTCCTCAGCTTTGCCGATGTGCTCAACTACATCTATATTGATGACATTACGGTGGACTCCATGCCCACTTGTCCGCGTCCTACCCAGCTGGACACTGTCTCGTTGACTACTACCAGCGCCACGTTGTCGTGGCATGAGAACGGTTCTGCCACATCCTACCGTGTGAGCTATGGTCCTTCAGGTAGTATCCCCACCTCTATGGTTGTCAACGACACCACCGTCACCCTTACGGGTCTGAACCCGGGTACGCGCTACGACGTGGATGTCCGTGCATTGTGCTCTGCCACCGACAGTAGCACGTTGGCCCCGTTGTCTTTCTTCACTCGATGTGCACCCATTCCCCACGGCCAACTGCCCTACTTGGAGGACTTTGACAGCTACACCTCCGGTTCCACCAGTAGCATCCATCCCTGCTGGCACAAAGGCACGGCCAGCACCAGCACACAATATCCCTACCCCAATTCGTCCTATCATTACGGCCCATCGGGCAACGGGCTCTATTTCTACACCTCTTCAACATATGGTTACTGCTATGCTGCCCTGCCTCAGTTCGAGGACAGCCTAGCCACCCTCGAACTGACCTTCGTGGCACGCCGTGTCACCACCACCTACACCGGCCCGCTGATTGTAGGCGTGATGTCCGACCCCACCAACCACAGCACCTTTGAGGAGGTGGCCCGGGTCTACTTGCCCGGCGATGCCCTGTGGCACGAGTATAGTTTCACCTTCGGCGACTACAGCGGCAGTGGCACCTACATTGCCATCAGCAACGACACCAACTACTACAATACCATTGCCATCGACAACGTCACTGTCCGCACCTACAACAGTTGCCCCACCCCTGCTGTACCCACCATTGTTGCCATCGACAATGAGAATGTCTCCCTGACATGGCCAGCCGATTCCTCGGCGTTGACTACCTCCTACGAATATGAATACGGTCCCGACGGCTTTGCCCCGGGTACCGGCATCCAGCAGACCACCACAGACACCAATGTCGTTCTCACGGGCTTGGACGCAAATACGACCTATGACTTCTACCTCTACGGCATCTGCGGTGGTTCTTCCCACAGCAACTACCGCCTCATATCCTTCACCACAGCCTGTACACCCATTGCCACAGCGGACTTGCCGCTGTTCGAGGACTTCGACAGCTATGGCAGCGGCAGCACTGCTGCCATCGACAGCTGCTGGTACCGTGGCACCAACTACACTACGGCCTACCCATATCCCTATAGTACCCAACATTGCGGACCCATCGGCAACGGACTTTATTTCTATAGCACCACCAGCTACTACTGCTACGTCGCCCTGCCCCTTTTCGAGGACAGCCTCTCCACCTTGGAAATCAACTTCGATGCCCGCCGCACCAGCACCACCACCAGTTATAGCGGTCGCTTGATAGTGGGCGTGATGTCCAATCCTGCCGACAAGAACACCTTCGTGCCAGTGGACACCATCAACCTGCCCACCAGCATCACCGACTGCAACAACTACACTGTCGACTTCCTGAACTATACCGGAGGTGGTCGCTACATAGCCATCCTCAACGACAATACCGGCACCAATTACTTCATGGTGGACAATGTCACTGTGGGCATTCGCAGCAACTGTGGCCGTCCCGCCGACTATGATTATGTCGATGTCACCGAAAGCTCCGTCACCCTCAGATGGACACCCGACAGCACCCACGATGCCTCTACGGTGTGGACTGTGGAGTACGATACCACGGGTTTCAACCCTGGAGAGGGCACTTTGCTGAGTGTCACCGACACATTTGTCACCATCACCGGTCTGGATGCCAACACCACCTATGACTTCTACCTCAGTGCCCAGTGTGGCACCTCCTTCAGTGCCGCCATGCTGCAGACTGTCACCACGGCCTGCCTTCCTGTCCCCACCGACTCGCTTCCCTACACCGAAAATTTCGACAGCTATCTCAGCGGTTCCAACCACCCCTTCAACCCATGTTGGACCCGCTACTATGGCTATAATGGCAGCACCACCTCCTACCCCTATCCTAGTGCCACCTACCACCATGGCCCCACTGGCAATGCCCTGTATTTCTACAGCTCCACCTCAGCCAATTACTATAGCTATGCCGTACTACCCCTTTTCGAGGACAGTGTGCAGAACCTGATGGTCTCTTTCTGGGGCTACAAAACCTCTGCCAACTATGGCCATCTGCAAATCGGTGTCATGACCGACCCTATGGACATCAGCACCTTCACCCTGGTGCAGAGCATCCAGGTGTCGCAGCTTTCCACCTGGGAGCATTTCGACATCTATTTCAACAACTACGCCGACACTGGGCGCTATATTGCCCTCTACACCCCTGACGGTGCCATCAACTATACCTATGTCGACGACCTCACTGTCGACCGCATCCCATCTTGTCCGGCTCCCTCGTTGCCTGAGGTTCTTAACAGCCTCGACATCGACAGCACCGTGGTGAGCTGGACCCAGGCCATGGGCACTCCTGCCGACTGGTCGTTGGCTTACCACCCCGTTGCCCAACCCTTTGACAGTGCCACCGTCGTCGAACATATCGACACTACCGTCTACACGCTCCGCAACCTTGTCCCCGGCACCGTCTACAATGTCTATGTGCGTGCCAATTGCACCGATGAGGAGAGCGAGTGGAGCACCCCGGTTAGTTTCACCTCGGGTACCTACACGATGCCTATTACCGGCACAGCTGCCTTCACCACCTGCAGCGGCACCCTCTACGACAACGGCGGTGCCAGTGGCAGCTATGGCAACAGCTGCAACAGCATTGTCACCATCTATCCCAAGAACGACTCGCTCATCTCCATCACGGGCATGGTCAACACCTACGACTCGTTGGACTACATCAATGTCTTCGACGGCCCCGGTGTCACCAGCGACCGCTTGGCCAAGCTCTATGGTTACGATAACGCTGTCTCCATCACCTCCACACAAGGGCCGATTACCCTCCAGTTTGTCACCAATGCCCTTGTCAACAGCACCGATGTCGGTTTCGCCCTGCAGGTGCATTGCGTGCCGGCACCCACCTGTCCCTCTATTGTAGAGGCTGCCGTGGAGCCTGCCGCCACCGCTGCTGCGGTCACCTGGTCCTATCTGGGAGCCGACAGCACCGTGCCTACCGTGCAGCTGCGCCTGAGCGATGCCTCTGGCTTGGTGGACTCTGGTAGCACCACCAACCAGCATTACTTCTTTAGCGGCCTGACGCTGGGACATAACTACAGCGTTGCCTTACGCACCGTTTGCGACACCTTTGCCACCAACTGGCAGACCCTCACGTTCACCACCACATCCGACACCGCAGGCTGCACGCCTCCGCTGGTGGTGGTCTCCGCGGTTACGGAAACCTCCGTTGAGCTCAGTTGGACCCCCACAGGCAGCGAAACCTCATGGGATGTGCAGTACCACACGCTGGCCAACCCCGTGTGGCACACCCTTGCCAATATGACCACCACACGCAGCGAACTCTTCACCGGTCTGCAACCGTCCACGGTCTACTTCTTCCGTGTGATAGCCAACTGTGCCGACACCATTGCTTACACCGAGGTGCAGACGCAGACCCTCTGTGCCCCCATTACCTCGCTGCCGTGGAGTGAGAACTTCGACACCTGGACAGCAAGCACCACCGCCGACCTGGCAGCCTGCTGGCACCGCTACTCCACCTTCACAACCACTACGCGGTACCCCTATGTTACCAGCAGCACCTATGCCACTTCCACGCCCAATGCCATCTACCTCTACGGCACCACTTCGGGCTTCTCGGGTCTTGTCACTCCGGCCTTTGCCTCGGCACTCAACCAGCTGGAAGTGACATTTGCCTTGCGCAAAACCTCAGCCAGCTACCGCATCATGGTGGGTTGCATGGAAAACCCCGAGGACTTCAGCACCTTTGTGCCTATCGACACCGTCACCCCCTCCACCACCACGGCTTCGGAGAACTTCATCGTGCCCCTAACCAGCTACACGGGCACTGGTGCCCATATCGCCTTCTTCACCATGCCGGGCACCACCACCTATATGTATTTGGACAACCTCTCCGTGGACATCTACCACAGCTGCCCGCGTGTCGACAGCATTAGAGTCGACTCCGTCACTACCAACAGCATGACCATCTCGTGGACCGGCACAGCCCCCAACTACACCATCGAATATGGTCCGCAAGGCTTCTCCTTGGGTAGTGGCACGCAGATCTATGTTCCCAGCACTGCCGTAGCCCCCTCCACGCGCAGCACCTACACAATCAACGGCCTGCATACGGCCCACGACTACGACTTCTACATCCGCTCTCAGTGTTCTGGCGACTACAGCGGCTGGTCCTTCCCGCATTGTGCCAGCACCTCTTGTGGTGCCATCGATGTTCTTCCCTATACGCAAGACTATGAGCACATGACTGCCTCCACCACCCTCATGCAGGTACCCAACTGCTGGACTCCCATCAGTGGCTATTCGCCCCAGTATCCCCAGGTGCGTAGTGCCACAGTCGATGGTGTTGCCACCAAGGGTGCCTACATCTATAAGATGATTCAGAGCAAGAAGAATATGCCTCCCGATAGTGTGGCCACGGGCTTCTCCCTGCCTGCTTTCGACCCGGTCAACTATCCTATCAGTCGTTTGCAGCTCAAATTTGATTTGACCAAGATCACCAGCTCGCTTTCACTCTATCGCAGCGGCGTTATAGTGGGTCTGTGTACCGTTCCGGGCGATATCAATACTTTCCACGCCATCGACACCTTCTTGGCCACCTATAACCGCTGGACCAGCCACGAGGTCTACCTCGACCTCGCCACCGTGCCGGGCAACTATATCACCTTCCGCGACTACACCAGCTATGACCCCACTACCAATGTGGTTGGCAACGACTCCACCCTCTATAACTACTGCTACATCGACAATATCGTCGTCACCGAGGTGGCACCCTGCGCCATGCCTGTCTACCTCACCTGCGACCATGCCGAGCCCTACTCTGCCCAAATCAGCTGGACCCCCCGCGCCGGTGCCAACTATTGGCAGGTCGAGTACGGCCCACAGGGTTTCTACCTCGGCAACGGCACCCGCATCAACGTCACTGGCACGCCTAGCCAAACCCTCACAGGTCTGCAACCGATGACCTATTACGACTTCTATGTCCGTTCTGTGTGCTCAGGTGATACCAGCGAGTGGTCGGCGGTGCCCTGCACCTTCGCCACCCTGCAGGTGCCTGCCACGCTGCCCTACTTCTACGACTTCGAAGACCCTGCCGAGTGGAACAACTGGACCTCCATCAGCAATAATGGCAATCTGTTTGTCCGTGGCAACGCCTTGGCTGCCGACAGCAGCGAGTACTCCATCTATGTCTCGCCCGACAGCGGTGCCACTGTCTACGCTGCCATGAACTCCATCGTCAATGCCTTCGCCTACCGCGATGTGGACTTTGGTCCGGTGGACTCCTCCTTCCGCATCTCCGTCACCTCGCAAACCGGTGGCACTCTCAGCCACAGCTACGATGCTTTGGTAGTGCTGGTGGAGAACTCGCAGACCCTGGTGACCCCGCAGGGTGAGGCCTTGCGCTCCCCTTGGGGACAGGTCAATGCCCTGCATCCTGTCATGAGCCTCATCCATCGCGACAGCACCTGGGTTACCTATGAGGGCAGTATCGACAATATCCACGGTGTGCACCGCGTCATTCTGTGGTGGTTCGGCCAGTCCACTGGCACCACTGACTTCATGGGCCATGCCGCTGCGGTGGACAATGTCAGCATCGAGTACGAGACCTGCCCGCGCCCGCTCAACCCGCAGGTGAGCACTGTGGGCATCGACCGTGCCACCCTCTTCTGGGAAGGCCCCGAGGCTGCCACCTATCGCGTCTACTACCGCACCTCCAACCAAAGCAACTACCAGTATGCTATCACCAATACCAACCATATCACCCTCCGCAACCTCGACACCGCCACCACCTACTACTGGTATGTGCGCAAGGACTGCGCCAGCGAGTTGAGCGTTGCCACCGATGTGGGAGAGTTCACCACGCTCTACTGCTTTGGCCAGAATGTGGCTTCCACGGGCGACGGTTCCTCCACTACCGCCAGCTATCAGTACCCATTCAGCCAAAACACCAACTATTCCTACAGTCAGACCATCATCCTGCGCAGTGAGCTCACCAGTGCCATGCAGGGCGACTTCAACCAGCTGCGCCTCCACTACGGCTCCGACAGCGTCATGCGCGCCAAGGACAGCGTCTACATCTACATGGGCCACACCTCCAAGTCGTCCTTCTCCTCTACGACGGACCGTGTGCCTTTCGCCAACCTCAGCCTGGTCTACAGCGGCCCGCTCAACTGCACCCATCCTGGTTGGAACACCTTCTATCTCGACAGCATCTTCCACTACAATGGCGATAGCAATATCGTTGTGGCCTTCCTCGACCGCAGCGGTGCCCACGACGGTACCCTGCGCAAGTTCACCTACGAGAGTGCCGGTAGCAGCAACTACCGCATGATTTACAAGACCGGTTCCACCGCCATCGACCCTGCCATCATGGCGAACACCACCACCATGACGCGCACCATCAACCGTGCTACCATGCGCTTGGTGGCCTGCAGCCAGCAGTGCAACGCGCCTCAGTTGGGCTTTACCTCTACCTCCTTTGACGAAGCTACCGTCACATGGTTGGGTACCAACGAAGCTGGCTTGGGCTATGAGCTGCAGCTGCGCCAGCAGAGCAACCCGCTGTGGACCACCTACACGCTCTCTGCCGCCGACAGCAGCTACCACTTTACCGGTCTCAATCCAGCCACACTATACGTCTACCGCCTACGTTCGCAATGTACTGCCACCGACTTCAGTGGCTGGGCCGAGGGCACATTCCTTACCGACAGCCTCTTGTGCTTTAGCCCCGACAGTCTCACGGTTTCTGGGGTTCTCAACAACTCAGCCACCTTTAGTTGGAATCGTGGCGCCGATGAGAGCCAGTGGGCATTGCATGTCTTCAACAGCACATACGATACCCTGCTGGAGGTGAGTACCCGCAGCATTACCCTTACTGGGTTGGTAGCCGGTGTCACCTACAATGCGGCTGTGCGTTCCCGTTGCGGCAGCGGTGCCATGAGTGTCTCCGAATGGGGCGACACACTTACCTTCACCACTCTCACCTGCCCCGATGTCACCGGCCTCACCGCCAGTGGTGTCACCTTTAACAGCGTCACCCTCAACTGGGCCACCAACCCCATGGCCGAGAGCTGGCTTATCGAGTACGGTTTCAGCGGCTTTGCCCAGGGCACTGGCACCCGCGTCACCACCAATGTCAATAGCTATGTGGTCAATGGTCTTGAGGACGAGGCGACCTACGACTTTTTCGTCAGGGCCATTTGCGACGACGACTGGTACAGCGAAGGCTGGGCACATGTAACGGCCACCACAACCTCCGTACCCGACGAAAACTATACCGTCACCGTACAGGCTAATGATGCCACTATGGGTACCGTCACGGGCGGTGGCATCTACCATGCTGGTGAGACGGCTACCGTCACGGCCACGGCCAATCCCGGTTACCACTTTGTCAACTGGAGTGTTGGAGCCGTCGACAATCCCTATAGTTTCGTCGTCACCGGGAACATAACCCTGACGGCATTCTTCGAGGCCAACGGCACCGAAGGTATTGATTACGCCGACGGAAGTGTGACCTGCACCATATATCCCAACCCCACCAGCGATGCCACCACCATCAGCGTGAAGGGGGCCAATGGCAAGGTACGCATCACTGTGGTTGACATCAACGGCCGCACCGTGGCCACCGAGACCCTCGAGTGCAACGCCGACTGCGAGAAGACCATCGATGTTGCCAATCTGGCTCAGGGTGCCTACTTCGTCAAGATCACTGGCGACAATGTCAACCTGGTCAAGAAACTTGTAGTACGGTAATTAGTTTCTTGCAACAACTGCACTAACAATAACGGCGGGTGCCCCCTAAACCGGGCACCCGCCTTGTTGTTTTTTGTACAAATCATTTGACTTTTTATTATTAATAGAATCTATAAGTATTTGAATTCCAAATTTCCGTAGTATGGCTTATCGATTCACCTGCTCCAAATTCAAATTTTTTTTGTAAATTTGCACACCGAGATAAGCAGTATTAGATGTTTAATCAAATATTAAAATAGAAGGATAGTATATTGATTTAGCGATAGAGTAAAATGATATCAACGCTACCATATGATAAGTCAGATGCTGTTAGCATCTATAATTATAGTAAAAGTCTTTTGGGAAAAACTCTTAGGGACTTTTTGATGGATGGTTATGAACCAAAGAAAGGAAAAGGTGCCTTGGGTCAAATGGTAGAAAATATTTTCTTTCTCCTAGAAACTAACAACAATCCAGCTTCTGACTTTTCTGAGGCAGGTATGGAGTTGAAGTGTTCACCATTGAAAACATCCAAAAAACATGAATATCTTATAAAAGAGCGTTTGGTATGCAGTATGATTAACTACAGACAAGTAGTGAAAGAGGATTTCGAACACTCACATTTTTATTTAAAATGCCAGTTGATGCTACTTCTCTTTTATTTGCATAATAGCAATGTCGATAAATTAGACCTCCAATTTATCTTCTCTGTACTATGGAGAATACCACGAAAAGATTTACTGATAATCAAACACGATTATGAGATAATCCTTGACAAGATTAGGCAGGGTAAGGCCCATGAATTATCAGAGGGCGATACTATGTATCTAGGTGCATGCAGAAAAGGACAAAAGGGTGATAGTTTAATGGACCAGCCTTTTTCTGAGACGGGTGCACCTAGAAGAGCGTTTTGTTTGAAGTTGGCTTATATGCGTAATGTGTTAGCATATGTGGTTAATAGTGGAAAAAATGCTGTCTCAAATGTTTCAGGGATTGAATCTGAGTTGGTGACCATAGCAGGCCTTAGAAAGCATGGGTTTGAGGAAATAATTTTAAGCAGGTTCCGCCCTTTTCTTGGCCAAAACTATGAAATAATCGCGAGACGAAAAGGGGTTGACCTGACAAATAATCCCAAAAACAAATTTGCAATGATTGCAAATGCTATCGCTGCCTCAAAAAAGTGTGCTAACGTCAACCAATCCGAGGAATTCAAAAAAGCAGGTATGACGATGAAAACCATCAGAGTTCAGGCGAACGGCATTATTAAAGAAGCAATGTCTTTTGAAAACATTGACTATATAGAAGTGGCTGAGTGTGAAGACTGGTTCGATTCTCGTCTTTATGAAATTTTTTCCAGTCGGTTTATGTTTGTGGTCTTTAAAGAAATTAATCAAGGGGAAAAAGATTATGTACTTGACGATGTGTTTTTCTGGACAATGTCACAATCCGACCTGAATTGGGCTGAAAAATACTGGATTCACATTAAGAAGACAGTCTTGGCCGGTCATATTTCTGATAAGTATTGGTGGAAAGGGTCCGATAAGAAGAAATTCCATGTACGACCGAAGGCTCAAAAAGCGACTGATGTCTCACCCACTCACAACGGCAACTTTGCCAAAAAGTATTGCTATTGGTTTAACAATGATTTTGTGAAGGAAATTGTTCAAAATAGATTAAAGGAAAGAAAAAATGGCTAAACATGAAATACGAGTAGTAGAACTATTTGCTGGGGTAGGAGGATTTCGCATTGGTCTAGAAGGCGCGTCTGATGCATACGAAACCATATGGAATAATCAGTGGGAACCAGCCACACGACATCAAGATGCCTCCATTATCTATCAGGCACGTTTTGGGTCGAGGGGACATTCAAATAAAGATATCAACCAAGTACATACTGAAGAAATACCAGACCACGATTTATTGGTGGGAGGTTTTCCTTGTCAGGATTATTCTGTAGCGGCAACATTAAATAAGTCGGGTGGCATCGAAGGTAAGAAAGGTGTTCTATGGTGGCAGATTTATCGTATTCTTGAGGAAAAGGGAGACAAAAGACCTAAGTACGTGTTCTTCGAGAATGTGGACAGATTGATTAATTCCCCAGCAACTCAACGTGGCCGCGATTTCGCTATTATTCTTGCATCACTTGCAGATTTAGGATATGTAGTAGAATGGCGTATTGTAAACGCTGCCGACTATGGAATGCCTCAACGTAGGAAAAGAATCTTCATCGTTGGTTACCAGCAAGACTCTGTGGTTGCTCAAAAGGTCGAGGAAATGAAAGATTGGGTTTTATATGATGGTGTAATGGCTAAAGCCTTTGAATTTAGGCCTAAAGCTGAAAGCAAGTCTGAGTTTGATATAGATGGTTCAATACAAGAAGTGTCAGCCAAATTTAATATAGGAAGGAAAGATAGTCCATTTGGTAATGCTGGTTTAATGAGGAGCCGACATGTTTACACTGTTGACGCTGAGGCGATATATGACGGTACCCGCCAGACATTGGGAGGGAATTTGGTGGATGAAAATATCGTTCCTGAAGGCTATTTTATCCCTGAGAGCGAACTCCCTAAGTGGCAATATGAGAAAGGTGCAAAAAAAATAAACAGGGTGTCGAAAGAAGGTTACGAATATGTCTTCTCGGAAGGAGGAATGGCTTTCCCTGACCCTCTCGACCAACCCTCCCGGACAATAATTACAGGCGAAGGGGGTAGCGCACCTTCACGATTCAAACATGTGATAAAAACCAAGTCTGGACGTTATCGGCGTTTGTTGCCTATTGAACTGGAACGTATGAATATGTTCCCCGATAATCACACTCTTCATCCTGATGTATCAGAAGGAAGACGTGCATTTCTAATGGGGAATGCCTTGGTTTGCGGAATTGTTGAATGTGTTGGGAGGAGTTTATACCAATTAATGTATGACGAAGCCCCGACATCAACTCGTCCTATTTTCACAGTCAGAAACGCTACTCCAATGTTAGACCTTAATCTGTTTGCATATGCCGAGTCTCCGTTTGTAGTGAATCGTCCAAAGAAACAATATAAACTCGACCCCACAAAACACCTTCTTATAGGCTTCGTAAAGAAAGACAACGAAGAGTATATCATGAAGGAAGAACCAACAAAGATATACTACACTGGTAAAACTAGCTCGTTTCCATCCACGATTGTTCTCAACAAATTATATTATTTTATGCCATATATCAAGGGGAAAGGTGTTAAAGACCTCTATCTCATCAAGGTGGCCCGTATAGGGAGTAAGGCAGAGGTGCATCCTGAAGATAACGACAATGAAGCCAGATTAGTTTTCGAATTGGAGTATCTTGAGAGTTTACCTGAGTATAAGATGGTTTCATTATATAAGCATTGGTACAAAGATACTCTGTTGGGAAATATTTTGTAGTATAATGTGTACCTTTTCTAATTGAGATATTTTCTTCAAACATACTTTTATGAAATACACAGTAGAAATCATTGAAACACTCTGTCGTCAGATTAAAATAGAGGCAAACTCTAAAGAAGAGGCTGCCGCTTTAGGGAAAGAACTATACAGGGATGAAAAAATAGTCCTCGGTGCCGATGATTTAATCGGAGATGCTGAGATAAAGGTTTTGTGAACGCCATAATTCATAATCGGAGTTACTTCACAATCCCTTTTTATGGCTTTGACTTTTTTCAACCGACGCATCATAGTTTTTGTCAATAACAGTAGGCTCCACTATTAATTTGAAGATTAGCTCCGCGTATCTCACGTATAACCACGTATTTTTTATCCTCGTGATACATGTGATACGTGGAAAATAAAGAATTTGTTTTACGTTAGCAAAGGCCAAAACACTATCAGTTGGTTTATCGTGTTACCCTATAGATGGTAGAGTAGGGGAGGGCGCAGGAGGACAGATGTGGATCCACCGTAGTCGCACTTGCGCCGAAGGCATTCAGAGGTCTCAAGGAGTAATTGTTACCTGTTATTGTCAATTGTATTGCTTTACGACTGTCTTTCCCTAGTGAGCGTTTAGCTCAATGTTATGGGTTTCTCCTATTCTTATTGTCATACTATACTAGATCGACGTTATGGACAGCAGTGGAGGCCGGACGTTTCTTAGGCTTGTTTTCTCTGCCACCACTCAGACTGCCTCCGAACCTACCTACACCGTCACCGTCAATGTCAACGACGCTGCCATGGGCTCTGCCACCGGCGGTGGCACCTTCCAGGCCGGCGAAAGCTGCACCGTTACGGCTACGCCCAACAGCGGCTACCACTTCGTTGGCTGGAGCAACGGCATGACCGATAACCCCTACACCTTCACCGTGGTTGTCAACATTACCCTCACCGCCACCTTTGCCGCCAACGGCACCGAAGGTATTGATTACGCCGACGGAAGTGTGACCTGCACCATCTATCCCAACCCCACCAGCGATGCCACCACCATCAGCGTGAAGGGGGCCAATGGCAAGGTACGCATCACTGTGGTCGACATCAACGGCCGCACCGTTGCCACCGAGACCCTCGAATGCAACGCCGACTGCGAGAAGACCATGGATGCCCGCAACCTTGCCCAGGGGACTTACTTTGTTAAGATCACGGGTGAGAATGTGAATATGGTCAAAAAACTGGTTGTTAGATAGTTTCATAAAAGCCGAACACTAAGTTCAGCAGACTCTTACGGGTGGAGGCCGGTCGCAAGACTGGCCTCCACCTTTGGTATTAGGTGGATTCCATAATCCTATATAGATGTCGTTTACTATTGTGCTGACGCTTTCAAAGAATCAATGACATTTCTTCACCCTTCTGGTCACAGTTCTAGGGCGTTTGGTTGGCGCGGCACTGCGGCTTGTGAGGGTATGGTGTTATTATTAGTTTCAGCACCGTGGGGTGCTTTATTGGGGTCATCTAGGTTTTTTGCTTTGTTAAAAATGGTTATTTTCGTTGCTTAATTTGGAGGATTGAAAAATAAATCTTATCTTTGAAGGTCGTAATAATCGAAGATGTTCGTTATGAATTATGTTTTAAAACATTGATTTAAATAAGAATAAAATTATTTAGCACTATTTGTGAGATATCACTTATTGTTTAATTAATATTTTTTTTAACATGAAAAAATTCCTTATTCCATTGCTGTTGGCGATAGGATTATTGCCACAGCTGACAGAAGCGCAAACACATTACACTCTTACGGTGGGTGCGGGTGCGGCCACGTCGCAGTATGTGCCTGCCAACGCATACTACAACTACAGCTTTACGCAGTTTATCTACCATGCCAATGAGGTAGGTCTTGATGGCGTGATTGACACGTTGAAGTTCAATGTGAGCAGCAACAGTACTACCCGCACATGGACTGTTTACATGGCTGAGACTTCGCACAGTACTTTCAGTAGTGGTAGCGATGCGGTGCCAGAGTCCAATTTTCAACAGGTCTTTTCAGGTTCGGTGAACTGCTCACCGGGCTGGGTGACCATACCGCTGGACAGCACGTTCACCTATCAGGACTCCGCAGACCTGGTCATCTGCGTGATTGATCAGACTGGTTCTTATGTCAGTTCCTACCCATACTTCTATGGTCAGAATATGACGGACGGCAACCGTTCTATATATCAATATAATGACGGCTCCCCTTATTCACTGGCCTCACCTCCTTCGTGTAGCACCTCTTCATTCCAGCCCATCATGCAGTTGGGCATCACCTCTACTTCCTTATATTGTGCACTACCCTCTGAGGTGGCTGTCGCCGGCATCACCGGTGATCAGGCCACTATCGCATGGCACGAAAACGGCACTGCCACTGATTGGGAGGTTGTGGTCTCCGATACGGCAGTGACCGATTTCTCCACAGTAAGTCCTAACTATCCGACCGACACCACTTACACGGTGACCGGCCTTGACCCCAATACGCTCTATTATGTCTATGTTCGTGCCGCCTGCAGTTCCACTGATTTCAGCGGCTGGACCAATGCCGTCACTTTCGTCTCGGCCTGTGTAGGCTCGCAGGAGGTTCCTTACTCCACCGGTTTTGAAAATCTTGCCACTGGCGAGATTCCCAATTGCTGGCAGCAGGTAGCCATGGGAAGCAGCTCTGCCTCCACCTTCCCCGCCGCCTATGCTTATGCAGGCAATGCTCGCAGCAGCAGTGTCTATTTCGAGTTTGAAAGCAGCAGCGGCCAGACCGAGATAGCTGCGCTGCCCCCAATGGACAACATCAACCAGTTGGCCCTGTCGTTCTATGCCTCTGTGATGAACATCAACTTCGTGCTTGAGGTGGGCGTTATGGAAGACACCTCCTTTGTTCCCGTCGACACGGTGCAGCTCACTGCCGGCAGCGGCAACAACTGGGCTGGCTCCTACTACCCCTACACGGTTTATTTCAATAATTATCTTGGTACGGGCGACCGCATAGCCATGCGTGTCACCGCTGCGGGCAGCTATACCCTTATGATGGACGACCTGTCCGTGGACTATGCCCCCACCTGTCCTGCTCCCTCTTACCTCGCTGCCACCGCTTCCAGCGTCGATTGGATAGCACTCTCCTGGACTGAGAATGGCAGTGCCACATCGTGGACGATAGAGTACGACACTGTGCCTATTGCCGACTCCCTGTTGGGTATGAATATCGCCAACACGGTGTCCGCCACCTCTACCACAGAAACCCTCACCAACCTCGACACTGCCACAACCTACTACATCTATGTCTATGCCGACTGCGGCAGCGAGGCTTGTTCTACCGTTGCTTCCACGCTCAGCGCACTTCCTGCTGAAATGCCCTTCGTCTGCACTTTTGAGCAGTCGGGCAACAATGGCTGGGAAATGCTCAACGGCGAACAGACTAACCAATGGCATGTGGGTTCTGCCACCAATAACGGCGGCAACCAAAGCCTGTATATATCCAATGACAACGGCTCCAGCAATGCATACAATACTAGTAGCACCTCTTATACCTATGCTATCCGCACCCTTAATATAGCCGATACCGGTGTATATGCTTATTCCTATGACTGGAAATGTCAGGGCGAAAGCCACTACTACGACTTCTGCCGCGCTTTCTTGGTACCTACCAGCTATCAATGGACGGCTGGCGTCAATCCTGCAAGCTCCACGTACAACTTCTCCTCCTGGGGAATACCTGCTGGTTGGGTTGAGTTGACAGAAAACTTCTCCTCACCGAGAACTATGTCGCTGTCCAGCAGCTGGAGAACTGCCGTGGGAGAAATCGCTATCAATACTCCCGGTACCTACAATCTGGTCTTCGCATGGGCCAACGATGCCTCTGGCGGTAGCCAGCCCCCGATGGCTGTTGACAATGTGAACTTCTTACAGCTCTCCTGCCCCGCACCTCGTAACCTTACGGCTACCTATGTCACTGGTGACTCGGTTATTATCGAATGGCAGCCAGGCGGAAGCGAGACAAGCTGGCTGGTGACCGACGGCGGTTCGATCAGCGATGTGGTTTACGATACCACCTACGTGTTCGAAAACCTGCTTCCTTCCACCAACTACAGCTTTACTGTCTATGCCCTCTGCGACGAAGGCGACACCAGCATGCCCGCCTTTATCAGCCTGCGCACTCCCTGTAGCGAATGGGCTCCGTTACCCTTCAATGATGATTTCGACTCCTACGCCTCCAACAGCTATCCCGAGTGCTGGACTCGCATCATCAATTCCAGTAGCTATCCTTATATTATCTCCGACTACGGCCACTGTATCAAGTCGGGTGGCGGTGCCTCCATCATCAGTCCCCGTATGCCCATGCCGCTGAACCGTTTGTTTGTATCCTTCGACCTGCAGAAAGAAGGTTCCTCTTCTGGCAACATGGAGTTTGGTTACACCCGCAACCCCAATTCCATCGACAGCATGGTGGTCATCTCTTCCTTCAGTCCTGCCAGTACGGGTCAGTATTATCACTTTGAGTTCGACCTCAGCAACGACACCTGCGCCGACAGCGTTTACCTGGTGTGGCATCAGGCAGGCACTTCCTCCGTTTGGTACTATTGGCTGGACAATGTGTCGGTCTCTGTGGCCTCCAGCTGCCCAGCTGTTGACCTGCTGCGTTGCAGTAGCCACACCAACAACATGGCCACCATTGAGTGGTCCGACACCAGTGCCGACCACTCCGAGGTGATTCTCTATATCGCCACCACGAACGATATGGCCATGGCCTTTGACAGCGTATCCGTCAGTGTCGGCACCACATCTCATGTGTTCACTGGTTTGAGGGGCAACACGCGCTACTATGTCTTTGCCAAGGCAGTCTGCTCTGACGAGGACAGCCGCGTTGTGGTGTGCGACTTCACCACCGATGTCGACTGCGCTCCGGTTGAAAACCTCCATGTGGTGGCCACCGACTACCACGCCTTCGGTCTCAACTGGGATGCTCCCACTGCTGGTGAGAGTGCCACAGAGTATGTAGTCAGTTACAGGGCTGCCGGTTCGTCCGCTTGGATTTCCGACACGGTCAGCACTCTCTATTATTATGTGGGTGGTCTTAACATCCAATCCGAATATCAGTATCGTGTTTCCACCATCTGCGACACCCTTGCCAGTGCAAGTGTCTCCGGCACCGTTTTCACTCAGGGTTGCGGACGCGTGATTACCGAGGGCGGCACCACCAACTCGTACCTGCCTACTTATATTTACTACGGATATTCCTATACCCAGCAGATATACCTTGATGCTGAGATTGGCACAGGAATGGACACCATCTCCGGCATCGCTTTCTATGCTACCTCCAGCATTTCTTCGCGCAATGTGCAGATTTACTTGGGTAACACCGACCAGAGTTCCTTCACCAGCACAAGCAACTACATTCCTGTAGACAGTCTGCAACTGGTCTACTCTGGCCCGTTGTCTGGCTTTGACTGGATTAATATCACGTTCGACTCCCTCTTTGTACGCACACCTGGACGCAATCTGGTCGTTGCCACCGATGACAACACTGGCTCCTATGTCTCTTCTGTTCCGTTTGGTGCCACTTCGGCTGCCAACCGTTCCATCTACTTCTATCAGGATGGTACCAATATCGATCCTGCCTCGCCTAGTGCAAGCAGTTATGCTCTTGTCAACTACGTCAACCAAATTAAGCTTGTCACCCCCAGCTGCGACATCCCCGATTGCAACACGCCCATCGTGATGGTTGCCGGCGCTTATGCCAACGAGATTGACGTGGTGTGGAACGTCGACTCGGGTGCAGCCTATACCGTAGAGTATATGCGCGAAGGTACCGACGTGTGGGTTGTTGCCGACTCCGCCAACACCACTGGCACCTGCAACATTACTGGCCTTTTGCCAGCCTATAACTATGCTATCCGCGTAAGCTTCGACTGCAATGGAGTCACCCTCACCGGCTCTGTCCAGACGGCCACCATTTGTGCTCCTGTGGCTTTGCCCTATACCGAGGACTTTGAATCCCTCTCCGGCACATTCAGCCGCAACTGCTGGTTCACCGGCACCACCAACCTGGGCACATCCTATCCCTATCCTACCGTTGTGAACCTCACCGGCGACCCCAACAAGTTGCTGCTGCTCTACAACGGTGCTTATGTCATCCTGCCTGAGATGGATGCCCCGCTCAACCAACTGCAGATCCGCTTCAACTTTGTCCAGGGTGGCGACAATGTCCGTCTCATCATGGGTATCATGGACGACCCGCTGGCTCCCATTGCCACCATTCGTCCTATCGACACCCTCATCCGTTCCAATTACGATACCACATCGGCCTATGTATATGTCACCTATCCGCTTGACGGCATTTCTGACACCACGGGCCATCTGACCTTCTGGGATGCCTTCAACGACAACTACAGCTTCCTTGACAATATTGTGGTGGAATACATTCCCAACTGCACCAGTGTGCAGGAGGTCGTGGCCACCGCCACTGATGCCAACTCGGCTACCGTCAGCTGGACCACTTCGGGCACCGCAGCCACCAGCTTCTTAGTGGAGTATGGTCCGCGCGGCTTTGCTGCCGGCACCGGCACCGTCCAGGCCGCAGCATCCAGCCCTGCCACCCTCACGGGTCTTACTCATAGCACCTCCTACGATGTCTATGTCTACGCTGTCTGCGCCAGCTCTAGCGACACCTCCATTGCTTCGCAAGTGGCACGTTTCGCTACCGAGTGTGCACCCATCACTACGCTGCCCTATGTCCAGAACTTTGAGAACATTGTCGACCCCGGTTCCACCGCCACCAACATCGTTCCCAACTGCTGGGCTTCCAAGGTGCTGCCTGCCGGTACTGGTTACGAGCAGCCCCATGTGTTCTACACCACAGATATCACCCATGCCCCCTCACAGCAGTATTGCTTCTATTTCGATGGCATCGGTATTGCCGCACTGCCCGAGATGGGCATTCCTCTCGACTCGTTGCGCATCAGCTTCCATGAGTTTAACAGCGCCCCCAGCACCTACGGTCTGATTATTGGAGCCGTCAGCAGTGCCGACACCAATTTCGAGGCCTCGTTCGAACCCATCGACACCATCCCCTTCCAAGGTAGCGGCAATGAGTTCAACGTGGTGTCCTATCTCAACGGATACACTGGCAGCAATACCCGCATTGCCATTGCTTCCTATAACACTGCTGGTGCTGCCTATGCCGACCAGTACATCGACAACCTTGTTATCGACCGTGTACCCAACTGCATAGCTCCCCAGCGCGTGGTTACCACCCTCCTCACCAATGTTGCAGCCGACCTTGCTTGGTCCACTAGCACCGCCCCCAACTACAGCATTGAGTATGGTGTCCACGGCTTCACTCCCGGCACCGGCACCACTCTTACCAGCACCACCAACAGTGTAAACCTTGTCGGTCTCACACCTCTGACCCAGTATGACGTCTACCTGGTCAGCCAGTGCAGTGCTACGGAGACAAGCGATACTACCTTCTTCACCTTCACAACCCTCCGCGCAGCTCCGGTCACTACATTCCCCTACATCTGCACCTTCGCCGATTCGGCTATGGCTACCGCTTGGGAACCAGTCAACGGAACACAGACCAACAAGTGGTATTTAGGCAATAGCACCTACTACGGCTCCGGCGACAACCAGTCGCTCTATATCTCCAACGATGGTGGTGCCAACAATAGTTACACCAACAGTTCGACCTCCTTTGTATATGCTTATCGCACATTCAGTTTAAATGCTGGCAGCTACAGCATTTACTACAATTGGAAGGCCTATGGTGAGTCTAGTTGGGACTACCTCCGTGCTTGGCTTGCTCCCGCAGATTTCGAGTTTACACCAGGCCTGTTGCCCGATGGTAGCACCTCTTCCTCTAGCTATACTTCCTCCTCTCCTGCGGGTTGGATTTCCCTCGACGGAGGTACCAAGCAGAACCTCCAGTCCAGCTGGCAGACCTCCTCAGCCGACGTCACCATCACCACACCAGGTGATTACAATCTGGTGTTCATGTGGGCCAATGATGGAAGCTCAGGAACCAATCCTCCTGCTGCTATCGACAATGTCGAAGTGTATCACAACACCTGCCCTGCCCCGATCGATATCCATGCCTCCGTTGCCAACATAACCAGCCTAGAGGTTGATTGGACCGATTTGGTTCCGGCCATCGGCTACGTCGTCGAGTACGGTCCCCATGGCTTCACTCTCGGCACTGGCACGGTCCTCTATCCCACCTCGCACCCCGTCATCGTGACGGGTCTCGACACCCTGACCGAGTACGACTTCTACGTGAAGCCCATCTGCTCTGCCACCGACACCGGCCGCTACAGCATGGAACGGCTTTCCACGGCCTTCTGCGACAATGCAAGCGTAGTCTCCATCGGCAGTACCACCTCCACCTCCACCACCTACAACTATCCGGTGAACAACTTCTACCGTTACACCCTCACCGAAACCATCATCGACAGTGCCGAGATGAACGGTCCGCAGGAAATCTCCGCCATCAGCTACTACTATGACTACGCCTCTCCCACCACTGACAAGACCAACTGCACCATCTACCTGCAGCCTACCAACAAGAGCGTCTTCACCAGCTCGACCGACATGGTGGCCCTCGACTCCGCCACTGCTGTCCCTGTCTACACTGGTCCGCTCAACTGCTCTCAGGGATGGAACATGTTTGTTTTTGACACCACCTACAGCTACGACGGCACAGGCAACCTGCTGATCATCGTGGATGACAACTCCAATGACTACAATAGCTCCTCCTATGTCTTCAAGACAGCCTCCTGCACGGGCTACAAGACCATCACCTACTACAGCGACACCTATAACCCAGACGTCACCTCTCCCTCTGGCTTCTCTGGTAGTACCTCTTACTACGCTTCGCGTGTAGTGATGCGCCTGACCGCTTGCAATGGGGCATCCTGCCCGCAGCCGGTCATTACCTCTGCTACCCACGACTACCACAGCGCTACCATCACCTGGTCTGGTACCGGCACCGACTATGAGGTCAACATCAAGGAAGCCTCCGCTATCGACTGGCCTGCCACCGATATCGCTGTCACTGGCAACACCTACACCTTCACTGGTCTCCAGCCCGAGACTGCCTACATCTACCGTGTGCGTCAGCACTGTGTGGAAGACAGCTCCTACAGCAACTGGGCTACCGATGTCTTCACCACCGACGACCTGCCCTGCCTGCCTCCCACTGGCCTCACCGTTTCCGACCTGACCAATGCCGAAGGCACCTTCGCATGGTCACCGATAGGCAACGAAACCCTCTGGGACATCCATGTCTGGAACACCGGCGGTCTCGACTCCGTCTACCGCGTCACCACCAATCCTGCCACTGTGAGTGGCTTCACGGCCGGCGTCACCTACAATGCTGCCATCCGTGCCATCTGCGGTGTCGATGAATTTGAAGGCGACTATGGCGACACCATCCATTTCACCACTGCCACCTGCCCCGATGTCACCGGGCTTACCTCCAGCAATGTCACCGAAAGCAGCGTGACGCTGAACTGGACCGCCGACCCCATGGCCGAGAGCTGGCAGATTGAGTACGGTTTCGCCGGCTTTGCCCAGGGCACCGGCACCAGAGTCACCACTAACGTCAACTCCTACGTGGTCACCGGCCTCGAAGACGAGAGCTCCTACGACTTCTACGTCCGTGCCATCTGCGGCACCGACTGGAACAGCGAGGGATGGGCACACGTCTCTGCCACCACTCTGACTGCCTCCGATCCTACCTACACCGTCACCGTCACTGTCAACGACGCTGCCATGGGCTCTGCCACCGGCGGCGGCTCCTTCCGCGCCGGCCAGAGCTGCACCGTTACGGCCACGCCCAACAGCGGCTACCACTTCGTCAGCTGGAGCAACGGCGTGACGGATAATCCCTACACCTTCACCGTGGTTGCCAACATCACCCTCACCGCCACCTTTGCTGCCGACAGCACCGAGGGCATCGAGGAAGTGGCTGGCAACGCCCTCTGCACCATATACCCCAACCCCACCAGCGACGTCACCACCATTAGCGTGAGCGGCGCCAACGGCAAGGTACGCATCACCGTGGTTGACATCAATGGCCGCACCGTTGCCACCGAGACCCTCGAGTGCAGCAGCGACTGCGAGAAGACCATGGATGTAGCCAACTTGGCCCAGGGAACTTACTTTGTTAAGATCACGGGTGAGAATGTGAACATGGTGAAGAAACTGGTTGTGCGCTAATAGCACAACAAACATGATTGATAATTAGTAATGTACTGTTAATAATTATTGGTCAATACTGTAAAAGCGGGTCGCCCCATTGCGGGGTGACCCGCTTCTATTCATGGGGACTTCTAAAAAATCGTTTGTTTTCAACAGACGTTTTCTCGCCTCAGCATATGAAGAAAGTCCAGTGG
>CAMVMF010000026.1 GCA_947168515.1 uncultured Bacteroidales bacterium | reverse complement strand
TGCTATGCCAATAAACTTTTTAGTTTTTAGTTTTTACTTTATAGTTTACAAAAGGTGTCACATATTTCAAAAATTTTTGCCTCCAATAGGGCGTAAATGCTAACATTATGCCTACACAGCAGCAAGAGATAGAATTCAGCGAACTGCTGAAACGTCACTACCCAATCATCAACAGCATCTGTCTGCGGTGCTGTGGGCAGAATGTTTTCTATTTCGAAGAGCTCAGGCAGGAGTGTGTCTTGGCCATATGGGAAGAATACAGCCGCTACGGACTCAGCCGTTTCCGTGGCGACAGTGCCGAGTCCACCTGGATATACCAAATTGCCTACCATGCCGCTGTCCACTACCTCCGCAACCCCAAGCGTCAGGAGCTGCCTACCATCGCTGACCCGTATGAGATAGAAACCCTCACCGGCACCGAAGCCTCCGACGACTGGCACCTGCTAGACGAGCTCATGGAGCGCCTCAACCTTCGCGAACGCAACCTACTCAGCCACTTCCTCAACGACGACTCCTACAGCACCATCGCCCTAGCCGAGGGCATAACCGAAGCGGGCGCACGCAAACGCATGTCGCGACTATTAAAGAAATTGAAAAAGATGATCTATCAATCCAGACAAAAATAAAAGTATGAATAGAAACCAAGACCTATATCACCGGCTGCACCATGCAGCCAACCACATAGACGAGGCGGCCAGGCAAATACCGCCCTTGCCCCCCGAGCTGGTCCATGAGTTGATTGGCGGCGACCGCCCCACGCAGTTCCGGCTCCGCCGTCAGGCCGACCGCTATCTGCTCGTCCTCAGCCTCCTCGTCCTCGCCCTGGGGGCCAGCCTGCTGTGGCATATGGCCCCAGCGGGAGTCACGCCCTTGGGTGTCGCCATCGTCGTCCTTCTCCTTGCCGATGGCTGGGTTCTTCAGCGTGCAGCCCGCAGCCTGTGGCTTATGAGGCAGACGTGGCGCCTTCGCCAGCAGCCCTACCGCATGGCGCGCTATGCCGACCGGTTGGGCCGCCTCTCTCGCCGCCGCCGCTGGTGGCTGGGGCTCGTCCTCAGGGGTGAAGAAGGCCTCCAGTGGAGGGCTTCGATAGCGATAGCGGAGAAAGGCACCCCCCGCGGTGCCTCCTCCGTCGGGGCGCAGGGCCGCGCAGAGACTTTCCGCCTCCGCATCCCGTCCTACTCCATTGCGGCCTGCATCTTCCTGATCATTGCTCTTAACGCCGACAAGGCCTTTGCCGCCACGCGCGACTATGTTAATGTAACCACCACCACCGAGCATACCGCCGCCGCGATTTGCGACACCGTGGGCAATATAATCCAGCAGCTATGAAACGTCCATTGGATTCTTCGAGACCCTCGTTTTCCGCGCCTCGGGATGAAAGCAAGCTTTCCTCCACTCGGCTCAGTGAGAAAACGTTCAACAAAAAACGCTTTTGGCTGATAGTGGCCCTCTTGGCTGTTGCCGAGATGATAGTCATTGGCCTTGTCTGGCAGTGGAAATATATCTTCCCGTCCAACGAAGTCAGCGACCTATACAAGAAGTATGCAGAAATGGATGGCGTTGATGCCACGTTTATCAAAGGCTACAAAGTCAATGACTCTGTCTTTGTCGATGTCACCATGCTTCATGCCAAGGATATAGATAATTGGTGTGAGATTGCAGATGATTTAAATGTACCACCTCCTCCCGAATTACCTGACGAATATAAGGATTTGTTTAAACAATCAAAAGCTTTCAGCTTTTTTATTGTTAATGAGAAAAAGGATAATTCAGAACAACCTGATAATGCAAAAAAAGATATATGTATATTTTCAAGAGATGAAATGACAATTTGTATTTTTCACTTACTTGACAAAAAACAGATTAATGAAGTCCTTTATAAGAAATTAGAAGAATTACCCCGTTAAATTTTTAAATATGACAAAAAGAATAATTACTGTAGCACTTTTCATTGTATTGGCAACGATACCAGTTGGCTGTAAAAAAGAAAACATTGCAATGACTCCGTCTGCTTTCTCGGAAGGTTGTACCATACGTATAGTTCGATATTCAGTTGATGGTGTAACCCACTTCATTAAGCTTAATGGCTACGACGAGTGGGTGTCTTTTCTTGAAAGAATAGTCTCATTGGCTGAAGATGGACACAGCGTGAATATGACAAACATGAGCATATCATTAGTTCCACTGGCAACAAAAGATAAACAAGTTTTTACTACAACAGATAAAAACGAAGCCGTAGCGTGGATAAACGAAAAAGGAGAGGAGGGTTACACTGTTGATGTGACATTCAAAAATGGTATGTACATTTGTGTTGCGTACAAATAGGATGAATAAAAACAGCAAACTCACCATTGTGCAGTTTGCACAAACCCTTTAAACGTATGTGTATCATCTGACGAAGCCCCGCACAAGTTTGGTGCGCCGTTGTGCTGGGGCATAAAAAGAGAGGGTGCCGAAGCAGGGAGAGAGTCTTTGAATAGGAATCTCATTAGCCACTCTTCCCTGCGCTACCGCACCCAAGGCATAGAGCAGTCGCCCTATATAATAGAGGTAACGTGTATTGGCTGACTTTATTGTGTGACAGTAGAAATGTTGCGCAAATACACACAGCACTACAGCAACCGCAATAGCTCTCGCGATAGTAGAGTCTCATTAAACGATATAAACAATGAAGAAAAATCTTTTAGCCCTGGTTGGTATAGTTATGATTGCATCTATATCAATCTTTTATAGCTGCAACAAAGAGGTAAACACAATTAGCAGCGGAAACGTTGAAAACGAAATAACCCAGTCAAAAGAAAAACCCCATTTGACATGGGAACAACAGTTTTATCCACATTTTAAGTGGCGCACATCATTTCTTTCTATTCCTTTAGAGCTTTGTGATCAACCGTCTGGCAAATTCTGTGGTTTTTATATTGATGATATTCTTAATGGTGACGAGACATGTTGGTTGATGATGTATAAGAACAACCCATGTAGAATTTATCTGCCCACCGCTTTTCTATTGGCAAACCATGTCAATGAATTGATAGATAGTGCACGCACTGGTGCCATGACGTACCATTCTGACTTTGAGTTGATGTCTGAAAGTCTTATTGAAACAGTTGGCACCGATCTTATCCCTGCGGGGAGATACCCAACATACTTGACAACATACAAAGGTGATAGTGTTGTTTGTATTTGTTTGGACACTATCCTGTAATGGCGATAACAGGGACTGGAATTAATCTTCCAGTCCCTATTCATGAAATTTTAAAAGATATAATATGAATAAACCTGTGTTTTTCTTTGTCATCGCAATGCTGTTTCTTACTTTTGCAGCTAAAGCACAATATTTCGAAGCAGGCGGCATCGCCTACAATGTCCTGTCAACCACTGAACATACTATTGAGGTGGTGCCACTGTCGTCGTGCGCTTTGTACCGGGGCAACATCACCATCCCAGCCACTGTAACTCACAACGGCATCACATATGATGTCATTGCTTTGGGTGAAGAGGCTTTTTATAGAGCCATGCTCACGAGCATCTCTATTCCATCGTCAGTCACGCAAATAAAAAACGGATGCTTTCTAGCTGCCAGAGGCTTGTCGTCCATCACCATCCCTGCTTCAGTGATGAACATTGAACCTCTGGCCTTCGCGGCTACCAACCTGAATGCCATCAACGTGGACGAAGACAACCCTTATTTTAGGTCGATTGATGGTATGCTGTTTAGCAAGGACACCTCAACTATAGTTGAATGCCCGATAAAAAAGAGTGGAAGCGTCTCCTTGCCACATAACACGAAGCATATAGCCCCCTATGCTTTCACCTATTGTCAGACAATCACAGGAATGACCTTTCCCGACAGCCTGCTCAGCATTGGCAATGTCGCATTCATGCATGCCATCCAACTTAACAACATAGCCATACCCGCAACGGTATTGCATATCGGACACAACCTTTTCGCTGGCTGCTCCGCACTCAACAATCTAACCCTTGCAGAAAACAACAATTATTATTATATGGATGGCATGGCGATATACTCAGCCGCTGGCGACACCCTAGTGTCGTGTCACAAGAGCGCCGACACAGTTATTCTTCCTGCTACCCTGCGTGTGGTGGACGGCTTCAACAATAACCACGATATCAAGTATGCCCTTGTGCCCGAAGGCGTGACCGAAATATGCGATAACGCCTTCGGCAACAGCTCGCTGGTGAGTATCGACCTGCCCTCACAGATGGATTTGATTGATGAATATGCTTTCTACTATTGCCAATCACTGACACATGTTGGCATGCCTGCCTCTCTCGACACAATGGGAGAAGGTGTCTTCGAGGAATGCTCCAACTTGACCTCGATAGATATTCCGAATGGTTTGCGCGTCATTCCCCAAAGTGCTTTCTATTTCTGCGAGTCGCTCTCTCAAATCACGTGGGGCAATGCCGTCGAGGTCATAGACTCGTCGGCCTTCGGCGGATGTGCTTTCACAGAACTACAGCTGCCATCCACCCTGCATGCTGTACACATGGGCGCTTTCTGTGGATACAATAACGGACATCTGAAAAGGGTCATCTTCTCCTCTCCTGTAGACACCATTGAGGTGGAAGCACTCGCTGCACTGGATTTGACCATGCTGCGTTTCAAGAACACCGTGCCGCCCGTCACCACCGAACCACAATACGGCTGTCTGTACATGACTGATGTGGACAGCATCGTCGTCCCCTGCGGCAGCCTGGACGCATGGCTGACTGACGTGTACTGGGGGCAGTTTGCCGACAAATACTATGAGGACTGCAACGGCATAGCCGACACGCCCGAAACGGCCATAGCCGTCTATCCCAACCCCGCCTCAAGCCGACTGACCATAGGCGGTGTGGAAGGCAAGGGCATGGCCGAACTGGTCAATGCTGCGGGCCAGACCGTGCTGTCGCGCCAAATCAACGGCAACCCGGCCGAAATCGACGTCAGCACCCTTCCCCGTGGCCACTACTTCCTGCGTCTCCATACGTCCCAGAGCATCGTAACACATAAAGTCATTTTGAATTGAGAAATTGAGAATTGAGAATTGAGGGTTGAGAGTTGAGGGTTGAGAGTTGAGAGTTGAGAATTTTTTAAAAGTAAAAGGTAAAAACTAAAAACTAAAAGGGTGGGCGGGGCCGTTGAGAATTTTTTAAAGGTAAAAGGTAAAAACTAAAAACTAAAAGGGTGGGCGAGGTTGGGAAGAGGTGGCCACTTGTCAATAGATACCGTATATTTCGGGGCAACCGGGTGTGAGGTATGCGGCTACAAAGGCTACTAGGATAAGGGCCAGTTTGCCCCATGAGAAGGTGTTGTGGTGATGGTCGAAAAGGATGCTCACACTCACATGCAGCAGGATGCCTATCACCACTCCCATGATGAGGCTTTGTAGCATCTCGTTTTCGGGAATAAGGAACAGGTTGCAGATGGAGCCTAAGGGGGTCATCACGGCAAAGATTGCTAAGAGCGATAGGGAGCGCCAGAAGCTGTAGTTGTGGCTCATGAAAAGTGCCACTAGCACCAATGCAATGGGTATGTTGTGCAACACAATGCCGTAGAGCAGCCCCTGGTGGATGTCGCCGTCAAGGTCCACCATGGGCATACCTTCCAAGAAGGCATGGATGCAAAGGCCTATCAGGAGTGCGGCAATGGCGTGTTGGCCCTTGGGTGCCGAGGGATGGTTGTCCTCCGGGCACCCTTGTCCGTGTTCTACACCGCTTGTCAGCCGCTCCAACAGTAGTTGGATGAGGAATCCTACCATAACGGCGGCAGCGATCTTAAAGTGGAGGTTGGGAGTGACGAAACGGTAGGGGTCCTCGCCGAGGAACATGTGGGGTACTAAATTGATGAAGCAAGAGGCAAAAAGAAAGGCACCGCCGAAAATATTGATGTAGTTCATCAGTTTCGGCGACACATGCCGACGGCCCGGAATGAGAAACGCCCATACAACGATACCCAAAATGATGAGGGCGTAAGATAGTATAATTGTTGTTGACATAAGTACACAAAAAAAGGGTAAGCTGTTTATATCGCACCGCTACAACCAAACACCCTTGCTGTATTCCTACCCTGGGGGATTCAATGGGAGCTGGTCGTATAAGACTTACCCAATTGCAAAAGTACGACTTTTTTTTAAATCAACAAGTTTTTTTTATTTTTTTTCTGCAACCACCATTGGGGCTATTGAGGGCGTGTTTATCGTATGTTTCTTTCGTTGAGTGCTTTATGAAACTTTTTGGCATTAGATAAATGCTCTTCGTGAGTGCAAGAAAAATTGTGCCTGCCTGAGAAATCTTCTTTCGCGCAGAAGAAAAAATAGTCGGTTTTTTTGTTTTTGAGCACTGCGTCGATGGAAGCAACTGAGGGTATGCAGATGGGGCCCGGGGGTAGTCCGGCATATTTATAGGTATTGTATGGACTCTCCACCTCGAGCATGTTTCCCCGGATGCGTTGTATGCCGAAATCGCCAATGGCAAATTTCACGGTGGGGTCGGCCTGTAGGGGCATGCCACAGCGGTAGCGATTGAGATAGACCGAGGCAATGTCGGGCTTTTCCTCGTTGCAGTTGGTCTCTTCTTCCACTATGGAGGCCAGTGTGAGTACCTGCTGGCGGGAAAGACCAACGGCTTTCAAAAGGGTGTCGCGGCCGTTCCAAAAGGTTTCCGATTCTTTCAGCATCCGATTCAGCAGTGCCTTGGGTGTGATGTTCCAATAGAGTTCGTAGGTGTTTTGAGGAAACATGCCGATGATGCTTTGCGGCGTTTCCCCGTACTGCTGGCAAACGATGGGGGACTCCATGAGAAATAGAAGGCTGTCGCTGGTGAGTTCTAGCTTTGTGCCTAGGTAGTCGCATAGTTGTTTGACGGTGCGTTTTTTGTTGATGGTAACCCGTATAGGTGTCTGGTTGCCGCTGTATAGTTTTTGTATGACAAATATGATGTTCTCGCCAGGAGTGAAACGGTAGCTGCCGGGTTTGATGTGGGTGGGCAGTTTACGCATCTTTGCCAATGCGTTGAAAATCGCGTGATTGGGGATGCAGCCATGGACATCAAGGCTGTCTACTAGGTCGTTGTAGCTGGCATTGTCAGGGACGTTCACACGGGTTGGCTCTGCAATATGCAGTTTCTGACTCGATATGGCTACAAGCCCCAAGGCCGTCAGCAGAACCACTGCCACAGCGACGATAATGATGATAATAGTTGTTTTCTTTTTCACTTTTCTTTTTTCTTGTATGATAGAAGTTTTTGTAATTCTTTGTTTTCTATATAATCGCTACCTCTTGTTTGGAGACTTTTTACGTTTAGTTAGTGCACTAGGACTGCCCTCTCAGTTCTCAAAGAACCCTATTCTAGTGGGGACTTCTATTAATGACTTTTGAACACGAATTGTGCGAATCTAACGAATTTAACGAATTTATTATCGGAATCTTTATGCAGGCATGATTACGAATGAAACGAATTTTTAGAAGTTCCCACAATTCTCAATTCTCAATTTTAATAAAACCACACATTTAATTTAGTGTTTTTCGTGTTTTTAGATGTTCCCAAATCTCAATTCTCAAATCTCAATTCTCAATTTTTTAGAAGTCCCCTAGTATTAATTGGTATCTGTAGGTGTCTACGAATTGGTCTGCTCGGATTACCCAGTCGCGCAGGGTGGCGCAATGTTGATAGCCAGCGCGACGAAAGATGAGCAGGCTGGGTAGGTTGGTGGCAGCGATGTCGGCATAGATTTGGTGTAGCGAGGTGTTGCTTTGGCAGAACTGGGTGAGGGCGTTGACCATGGCCTGTCCGTGTCCTTTGTGGCGGTATTCGTTGGAGACAACGATGCCCACTGCGGCACGCCGGTTGATGGGGTCGTAATTGTATAGTTCTATGCAGCCTACGGGTTGGTCTTTTTCGGTGAATCCATACAGTTTCAGTTCGCCGGAGGAGAGTGTGTTGCCTTGCAGTGCTTTTAGTATCATTACTGTTCTTGTTTAGGGTGTTTCTTTTCAATCAAACGTTTCTCGTCTTCGTTGGGAGTGGGCCAAATCCCGCTCTTCTCATTATTCTACTATTGTTTTGTTGTATCGGACTAGCTTATTATGTCCCAGTGGGGGAGTAGCTTACTTTGGGCGATGTGCTTGCGCAGCGGACGGTTGTCGGGTTGCTGTAGGTCGGGGTCGGACTCCAGCAGGGCACGGATTTCATCACGAGTGACGCGTACCAGCGGCTCGTCGTCCACCAGGTCAGCCACTTTCATGTCTAGCATGCCGCTCTGTTGGAGGCCTTGCAGGTCTCCGGGACCACGTAGTTTGAGGTCGGCTTCGGCAATAAGGAAACCGTCGGTGGTGGCGCACATGGTGTCGATACGCTGCTTGCTGGTGCGGCTCAGATCGTCTTTTGTCATTAGAATGCAGTAGGACTGTCCCCCGCCACGACCCACACGGCCACGCAATTGGTGCAGTTGGCTCAGCCCGAAACGCTCGGCATTTTCTATCACCATCACCGTGGCGTTTGGTACGTCTACGCCAACCTCTATCACCGTTGTGGAAACCATAATGTGTGTTTCGCCTCGTTTGAATCGGTCCATTTCGTATGCCTTGGCCTCGGCGGGCATTTGGCCGTGTACGATGCTCAGCTGATATTGTGGCATGGGGAAACTGCGCGAGATACTTTCGTATCCGTCCATCAAGTCTTTCAAATCTAATGTCTCGCTTTCGTTGATGAGGGGATAGACCACATATATCTGTCGTCCTAGAGCTATCTGTTTTTTCATAAAACTGAACAGCAGGGCGCGTTGGGCATCGGTACCGTGGGTGGTGCGAATGGGTTGGCGTCCCGGTGGCAGTTCGTCAATCACCGAGCAGTCTAAGTCGGCATATAAGGTCATTGCCAACGTGCGCGGAATAGGGGTAGCTGTCATTACAAGTACATGGGGCGGGATATCGCTTTTGCCCCAAAGCTTAGCGCGTTGTTCTACGCCAAAACGATGTTGTTCGTCGATGACTACATAGCCCAATTGTTTGAAGACTACATCTTTTTCTATCAGAGCATGGGTGCCGATGAGTATGTCCACTTCTCCGGCTGCCAGTTGTTGTTTGATTTTCTTTTTTTGACTAGGTTTGAGCGAACCAACCAGTAATTCGACCGTGATGCCCAGTCCGGACAACATCTTTTGGAAGTTGGCAAAATGCTGCGTTGCCAATATTTCGGTAGGTGCCATTAAGCAGGCCTGACAGCCGTTGTCCAGGGCAATGAGGATAGTCATCAGGGCCACCAGGGTCTTGCCGCTGCCCACATCGCCCTGCAATAGACGATTCATTTGACGTCCGCTGCGCATGTCTTGGCGTATCTCTTTTATGACGCGTTTCTGTGCTCCTGTTAGCGGAAAGGGCAGATTGTTGTTATAGAAGTTGTTGAAATAGTCTCCAACAACGCCGAAAACGCGCCCAACCGAATGAAGCCGCCTGGAGATGAGGCTGTATTGGTAGTCGAGTTGATGATAGAATAGTTCCTCGAACTTTTCTCTGAAAACGGCTTGCTGCCACGCTTCCATATTGTTGGGGTAATGCATGTTGCGCAGGGCCTGAGTGCGGTTCATCAGATGGTATTTGGCAACGATGGCTGCGGGCAGGGTCTCTGGCAGGTAGGCGGGCATGGCCTTCATCAGGTTTTCGGTCATGCGTGCGATGGCTTTGGAATTGACTCCACGGTTCTTGGCCTTCTCGGTGGTGCGATAGACTGGTAGGTATGCATGCTCGGGTTGCTCGTCGTTGAGGTTGGCGGGCTCGATGTCGGGGTGTGCCAGCTGATAGTCACCTCCAAAGATGGTGGGATGACCCATGACATCGTATATGACCCCAGCTTTTATAGTGTCTTTAATCCATTTAAGCCCCTGAAACCATACCAGTGTCATCATGCCAGTGCCGTCGTGAAATGTGGCTTCTATGCGTGTGGAGCGTCCCGAAGTAATGGTATGAAGGTCGCTGATGCGGCCGCGGAAGACGAGGTAGGGTTCGTTGGGGTCGAAGTCTTCTATGGTGCTGATATGTGATCGGTCCATTATTCTGAAAGGGAAATAGTTCAACAGGTCGCCAAAGGTATGAATGTCAAACTCTTTGGCGAGAATGTCGGCCTTGGCAGGTCCGACTCCTTTCAGGTATAGGACGGGTGTGTCGATAATTGTTTATTTTTGTGGTTTATGAGAGAGACGCTCTCGTTCCAGAGTGCTACTGATGTCTTTGTGTTCCAAGTCGGCTAAGAAAATGACGGTATCGATGGCAGGGTCGAGAGTTTGGTTGACGGCAGCAACGGTTTGTTCATAGGCTAAGTCTTCGGCATTGCGCACACCACGCACGATGAATGTTGCCCCTACTTGGTGGCAGAGGTCAACGGTCATACCGCTGAAAGCAATGGCCTCCACTTGTGACTCGCCGACAAAGAGGGACCTTATTTGTTGAAGGCGTTCTTCTGTGCTGAACATGTAGTGTTTGTCGGTGTTGACACCCACGGCCACATATACCTTGTCAAAGAGTGCCATGGCACGCCTCACGATTACTTCGTGCCCGGAGGTGAAAGGGTCGAAAGAACCTGGAAAAAGTGCGATTCTCATTTTGGTTTGATTTTCATTCTGATTACTGATTTCGTGAGGGTGGGGAGGCAATTCGCTTATCCGATTGGTGCATAATGAGCATCACCCACCCGATGGGTTATTCAGAATCTTCTGTGTCTTCTTCTATTCTCTTCCCCAAATTGCCATAATAGCCGCATGGAGACTGAGGAGTTGTAGCAATTGTTGCTCCAGGTATTGTCACCCATGGTAAAGGTCCAATCTCTTTTAATTGGGATTATAGAGCGTTGGTAGCGGAAACTAAGCTTGAGGTTTTGCCATATTGTGAAACGAAACTCAACAGCAGGGGCGAGGTCGTTTTTCAGAAAAGCCATATTGCTGCTGTCGGGTATAAAGTAGTTGGGACTGAAGGTGACGGTGCCATGGGGTTGCGCCACTAGTCGGCTGTAGACCATCCCCAAACCAAATTGTAGACCACCGTAAGGGTCGTGGAAAAAAATGGAGATAGGAATGTCTACATAGTGTAGGTCCAGTTGGATGTTATAGTAGTTCTCACTGGAACTCTTGTGGTTGGATATGCCCCGACAGTTGTAGTCGGTCTCCACAGCCAAGGCCCAGCGGTCTTTACTGTCCAAATGAATCCATGCACCTACGCCTCCAGTGAAACCTAGGTGGTTGAAGCCTTTCAGTTCATCGCCTTCCACCTGTCCAAGTGTGGCACCAGCATTCACGTAAGCCTGTATACGTTGCTGTGCTTGAACCGAAAGGGTTGCTAAAAGGAGGAGTGCGAGGAGGGTGAGTTTTCTCATTTTTCGTGTCAGATGTTAAATATGTTTTTGGTAATTATCTGCAGGTCGGTGGTGATTTTATAGTTGCGTAGATACCGCAGATGCAGTCGTTGTCTTAGTTCGCTATTTAGGTATTTGGGGTGAGTGGAGAGTGCGTGTTCGGGTCCGAAGATGCCTGGGCGGGTCTCGTTGCCGCGGGTACCCACCCAAGTCTTTTTGCCAATGAGTACTTTCCAGCAATGTGCGAAGTAGAGTTTCTTGCGATGCTGGAACCAGAAGAGGATGGGCGAGAGGAGTATCAGCAGCAAGGCTGTGGTGATGTCCAGCAGACGTTTGTTGCGTTGGTTTAAGGGACTCACAATGGTGTGCAACTCTTCGGCGTAGAGGTCTTCGGCGCTGCTAATGCTATTGCTACCGATGATGAAATCACTGTCGCTGGGCACAATCTTGTATTCTACCTGCTGGCGGCTGGGTAGCTGGCTTAGTTCGGTCATAAGGTTGATTATCTGCTGCACCGAAAGGTCTTTGCTGCAAAAGATTACTTCGTCAGCTCGATAAATATGGATGGTGTCGGCCAATTTTTGGCTGTCGGGGATAGGGTGAATGGTGCTTTCTATCTTGGCACATCCTAGCGACTCATAAAGCTGTTGCACCCGGGCTGATTCTTCTTCGCTGCCCACAATAATGCAGCGGTGCATGGCCTTGGGACGCAGGTCGTAGCCCGACAGGTGCAGCATACTCAGTATGCCACGAATGCCCAGTGTAGACAGCAGTGTCCAGCCGCAACCTAACAGCAGTAGGGCACGCGAGTATCGCTGGCTTTCGTTGAGCAGAGAGTAGAATACTAACAGGGCTGCGGCACCTACCGCCATACCTTTGACTATACGCAAGGGCTTTATGGGTTTTAAGTATCCGCCATAGAGCCAGCTGCAAAGCATCAGCAGCAGGATGTAGAAAGGTATAACCATCCAGGTATACTGTGGTGGGTAGTAATGAACATTGGAGGCCCAGTAGGTGGCCCACAGCTGCTTGATGCCCCAAAAGCCTGCAAAGGCTACGGCAAAGTCGGTCACCGGCAGCGCTATGGCCTGCAACACTCGCTTGAGCCATGCTAGTGTGGCACGGCCCCAAATGGCCAAATGCAGTAGTATGTTGAAGAATTTGGCGTTGCTGCCAGAGAAGTAACGTTTGACGAAAATGGCCATGGCATTGTAGAACGTGTAGACATAGTTCATGCTGCTGCGCTTGGTGCTTTCGCCTTTGTAGTGGATGATGCGGGTGTCAGGGAAATAGTAGTTCTCGAAGCCGGCCAGCTTGATGCGCCAGGAGAAGTCTATGTCCTCACCATACATGAAGTAGCTCTCGTCCAGCAACCCCACTTGATTCATAGCCTTGCGACTAATCATCAGGTAGGCTCCTGGCAGTATGTCTATGCGGTTGGTCTGGTTGTCGCTCAGGTGGCCCATGTAGTAGGCGGCTATGCGACGCGAGTGAGGGAAGATCCTGATAAGGCCGCTCATCTTGTAAAAAGAAGCGGCAGGAGTAGGAAATCCTCTTTTGCTCTCTTTCAGGTAGGTACCCTCGCCGTTAATCATCTTCACCCCCAGACCGCCACAATCGGGATGGGTGGCATAGAAGTCTGCACATTTGCTAAAGGTGTCGTGTTCAACTACCGTGTCGGGATTCAGTAGCAGCATCAGGTCACCCTTACAGATGCGAAGGGCCTGATTGTTGGCCCTGGCGAAACCTACATTATCTTGATTGGCAATGAGGTGCACCTGTGGGAACTTTTCTCGTACCATTTCCACCGAACCGTCCACTGAAGCATTGTCAACCACAAACACCTCTAGGCGAAGTTCTTCGTCTGGAACCTCTTTAAGCGTGAGGTCGCTGTTATACACCGACTCCAAGCACTGCTCTAAGAAGTACTTGACGTTATAGTTTACGATGACAATGCTGAGAAGCATCTCTTTCTTTTTAGTAGTTGACAGTTGGTAGTAACCGAAATTTCCTTGGCGTTGTTTTGGGCGTTTTTTCGTGTCTTTAGTGCACTCAGTTTGGATTAAAAACCATTGCCGCGCGGCTTCTACCACGCGGCAACGTCACCATTTTTTTTATTCATTTTTCTTTTTGCGGCCACGGGGTTTCTTCACGCCAGCGTTTTGGATAATCTCCACAGCTTCCTCTAAGCTCATGGTCATCGGGTCTGCTGTCTTAGGTAGGCGGAAGTTCTCGTTCTTGTAGGTCAGATAGGGACCGTAGCGTCCGATATTGGAGCTTACTACTTCGCCTTCGTGAATTCCTATTTCGTGGGGGTAGAGGGCACGTAGGCGCTCCTTCTCCTTCTCGGCATCACGCTTCACCTTGATGATTTGTATGCATCGGTCGAGGTCTACCTCGTAGGGGTCGTCGTTCTTCGAAAGGGAGTAGAATTTCTTATCCAGTCGCACATAAGGGCCAAATTTTCCAATGCTTACAATCACTTCGTTGCCCTCGAACTCGCCCACCACGCGGGGGAGTTCAAACAGTGCTAAGGCTTCCTCCAAGGTGATGGTCTCGATGCTTTGGCCTTTTTTCATGCTGGCAAACTTAGGCTTCTCTTCGTTGGAGGTGTCGCCCAGTTGCACTAGGGTGCCGTAGCGGCCAATCTTGGCGTAGAGGTTCTTGCCGGTCTTGGGGTCCACACCGATGAGACGGCTGCCGGTGGTGCGGTGGCTGTTCTGTTGTGTCTGGCGGATGTTCTTGTGGAAAGGCACGTAGAATTTGTCAATGACTTTGCGCCACTCTTTTTTGCCGGCGGCAATCTCATCAAAGTCTTTCTCCACGGTGGCGGTGAAGTTGTAGTCGATGATGTCGGTGAAATGTTCCATCAGGAATTGGTTGACAACCGTTCCAATGTCGGTGGGGAAGAGTTTGCCCTTCTCGGCACCTGTTTTCTCAGTGCGGTTTTCGGTGCTTACCGAGCCGTCTTTCAGCACGATGGTCTGGCACTCCACGGTGACGGGTTCGCGGTCTTCCTTGATGACGTATTCGCGTTTGAGGATGGTGCTGATGGTAGGCGCATAGGTGGATGGACGGCCAATGCCAAGGTCCTCTAGCTTTTTTACCAAGCTGGCTTCGGTATAGCGGGGGGCATGCTGGGTGTGATGCTCTACTGCTTCGGCCATGTCGAGGGTGAGCTGCATGCCTTCCACCAGCTTTGGCAGCGAACGGCCAGAGTCTAGGTTTTCTTCGGGTTCGTCGTCGGTGGATTCCATATATACTTTCAAGAAACCATCAAAACGCACCTGCTCTCCTTGGCAGACGAATTTTTCCTTGTGGCCTGAGATATTGATTTCCACTATGGTCTTTTCGATGTCGGCATCAGCCATCTGGGATGCTATTGCGCGTTTCCAAATGAGTTCGTACAGACGGCGTTGGGCGGCATCGGCATTAACGGTGGTGTTCTCCATATAGGTGGGACGGATGGCCTCGTGGGCCTCCTGAGCTCCTTTGGTCTTGGTCTGGTAGCGGCGGGTCTTCACGTAGTTTTCGCCATAGAGGTTGGTAATCTCATTCTTGGCCATCTCTAAGGCAAGGTCGCTCAAATTGACACTGTCGGTACGCATATAAGTGATATATCCGCTTTCGTACAGCTGCTGGGCTATTTGCATGGTGCGTGCAACACTGAAACCCAGTTTGCGGCTGGCTTCCTGCTGCAGGGTCGAGGTGGTGAAGGGAGGGGCTGGGGTACGCTTGGCGGGTTTGGTGTCGATGGTCTGAACCTTGAAGGCACAGCCTATTAGACTCTGCATAAAGGCTTGAGCCTCCTCTGCGGTGTCGTAGCGGCGGCTGAGCTCGGCCAACACCTGCATACGTCCATTGGCGGGACGGAATTGTGCGGTGACGCGGAAATAGCTATGGCTCTGGAAGTTCTTTATCTCTTCCTCGCGCTCAACAATTAGGCGTACAGCCACGCTCTGCACACGTCCGGCACTGAGGGCGGGCTTGATTTTGGTCCAAAGGATTGGGCTGATTTCATAGCCTACCAGACGGTCCAACACGCGGCGAGCCTGCTGGGCATCCACTAGGTTGAGGTCGATGGAGCGAGGATTCTCTATGGCGTGAAGGATGGCGTTTTTGGTGATTTCGTTGAAGACGATACGTTTGGTGCGCTCTGGATTGAGCTTTAGTGTCTCTTGCAGGTGCCATGCAATGGCCTCTCCCTCGCGGTCTTCATCGGATGCGAGCCACACCATGTCGGCGTCCTTTACGGCTTTTTTAAGTTCCGACACCAGCTTATGCTTCTCCTCAGTGATTTCGTACTCGGGTTCGTACTGGTTCTCGATGTCTATGCTCATCTCTTTCTTGGCTAGGTCGCGGATGTGTCCGTTGCTGGACTTCACCACGTAGTCTTTGCCAAGAAATTTCTCGATTGTCTTCGCTTTGGCGGGTGACTCAACAATTACAAGATTCTTCATATATCTTTCTTATACTTTTTTATTTTTCTCTATTTTCTCTTCTTTTCCACTCTCGGTCGGAATCGTATATCTATCAGCTCTTTTGTTATTACATATTTATTTATTGTCTGTGCAAAAGAGTTTGCAAAGTAACACTTTTTTTTTGACATAGCGAAATTTTTTTCTTTGCAGCCGGATTCCTACAACGTTAACTCTCTTCGGCCATTGCCCTTCCTCCGCCTGTGCGGGGGCATGACCTGTTGTGTATGCCTCTGGCCGAGGCGTGCTGATATGCCTGCTGATGTTTTTTTATCGCTTTTACCATCCCAGCCCATTCTTCACTAGCCAGGCTTGAGCTTCTTTGTTGCCGAGGCGGGCTGCCTTCTTGTAGGCAGACTGCTGTTTGCGCTCTCCCTTCTTTTGGTTGCCGTATAGTTCGGCCAGATACATGTATGTTTCGGGGTCGGTGGTGCATAGGTTGGTGGAACGGATAAAACTCTGGATGGCTTTGTCGTATTTGCCCCATTTGCTGTAGGCTTGCCCGATGTATTTGTATGCGGTGGCATCATTGGGGCGTATGTTGAGTGCCCGGCGGTGATAGGCTATGGCTTGGTCATAATGGCCCTGGTCGCAGTAAAGAATGCCTATACGGTTGAGGGTAGGTGTATGGAGGCTGTCGATTTCGAGTATTTCCTTGTAGCACTCGAGGGCACGTGGCGAGTCTCGGCGCATGCGGTAGGCATAGGCAAGGGCGGTGTACAGTCTGATGTTGCGTGGGTTGCGTCTAAGGCCTTGTTTCAGCAGTTTGATGGCCATCTCTTGGCTATTGCGGATACAGTAGAGGGTGCCTAGGTTGTAGTAGGCATCAGCCAGTGTGCTGTCGTATTGGATGGCTTTCTTGAAGTGGCGCATGGCTTCGGCATGGTTGCCTTTGCGGAACTGGATATATCCCATGACGTTCTCGCCGCGGGCAAATGTGGGCTTTGCCTTGAGGGCACGGTTAGCCCAAGAGATGGCGTTGATGTGGTTGTCGCGTTGGGTTTCGACATAGGCCATCATGGTCATGGCCAGGGCCGAGGCGGTGTCGAGTTCGATGGCACGAGCAGCTACATGACTAGCACTGTCGACCATATTGAGTTGCAGGAGGCAGTAAGCCTGATGGGCTAGGGCATCGGAGGTGCCGCTCTGGTCAAGGAGGACAATGGCTTCGTCAAAGTAGTCTTTCTCTTCACAGAGGATGCCCAGCAGTTGCTGGGTTTGGCCTGTGGGATCCCCTTCGGGGGTTGCCAAAGCCTGTCGGTAGTACCGCTCGGCCAACTCGGTGAGGCCGATTCGCTCGGCATTGAGGCCTTTCTCACGCAATTGTTCGGCAGTGAAGGTGGTGTCGTTGTTCTGCGCCCGCAATGTGGGCAGCACAAGGAGGGCGAAGAGGAGTAGAGTGAGTATGTTTTTTTTCATGATGTATTGGTGTTAGAGTGCTTTGTCTAAATGCCTAGGCATCTTCTATCGATTGTCTTGAACACAAATCACACGTTTTTATTTTTTTTGAATCTTCATGTAGGCATGAGGATGCGTTTAACGATTTAATAGAAATATCCTGCTGGTCAATATTGGCATATCCATGACTGACTAGTTTGAGACTTCTTTTTCTTGTTAACGGAATAAGGCTTGTTTTATTGTATGAAACAAAAATCAGCCGCCCCTCGGGTTAGGAGGGGCGGCCGTACATTTATTAATCCTAAAAACCAAAGACTTATGAGTTATGACAAAAGGGTTGAATTCTCTCTGATTTTCATTTGCAAAAGTACTACCTTTTTCAAATCCGAATAATAATCATTGTCAGCGATTTTTAGGAAAGGGAATCACTAATTGTAGCTAAGTGGGGTGAATAATAATCAATCGATCACATAAGGTGTTGTTTGATTATCATTCCCTTATCCTCACTATGCCATCTGTTCGATATTCCACACAAAGGCCCTGATGCCTACTTCTTCATTGCGTTTGTCGAGTTTGCGGACGGCTAGGAGTATGCTGTCGACTTTGTCGTCTTCGACGACGGCCATGACGGCATTGTTCATTTCTGGCCATGTGTGGGTGCCGCGGTGGGGGTCACCATTGAGATGACCTCGTCCCTGGACATTCTCCCAGAAAGTGAAACCACGCACCTCGAGGGTGTCGAGGAGGTACTCGACACGCTCGGTGCTTGCCTGGTTGAAAACTATCATTATACTTTTCATTAGTTTGCTGTTTTTGAGGTTAGCGTTTGGAATTGTTGATTCCTGAAGACTTGCTAACGTGGGTTTTCTTTATTTGTCTTCTAGGTCGATGTTCATGAAGACGAATTTCTTGCGTTTGCGTGCAAGTTTATCGGCTTCGTCGCGACGCTCAAAGATGCCGTATAACACAGGCACCACCACCAGGGTGACTATGGTGGAGACGAGCAGACCGCCGATGACGACGATACCCAGCGTGGTCCACAACTCTGAGCCCTCGGCCTTACTGGTGGCCATAGGCACCATACCTAGGATAGTGGTGAAGGCTGTCATGAGCACTGGACGCAGACGGCTTTGTCCGGATGCGGCAATGGCAGGGTACAGTTCCATACCGCGCTCACGCATGAGGTTGATATAGTCGACCAGTACGATACCGTTCTTAACCACGATACCAATAAGCAGGATGATGCCAAGAGATCCTACCATATCCAGATTGGTACCGGTAATCAACAGTGCCAGAATGACACCTGTGATGGCAAAAGGTATGGAGAACATGATGATGAAGGGTTTGGCAAAGGATTCGAACTGCGAGGCCATGACGATGTACACGAGCATGATGATAAGGAGTGCTAGGGTGCCCATGTTGCTGGTGTTCTCCTGCTGGTCTTCGTAGCTGCCACCCAGGTGGGTGTGGATTCCCTGAGGGAGATTCATCTTGTCAATCTCGCTCTGAACGCCTTGTGCCACCTCACCCAACGAAGCCCCGAAGGGAGTGACAGAGACCGTGAGGTAGCGTTGGCGGTTTTTACGCTGTATGGTTGGCGGTACCCAATATTCCTCAACCTGGGCCAGCTCCTTCAGCTTGATGGTCTGGCCTGTGGCAGTGGTGAGGGGGAGCTCTTCGATGTCGGTGATACTGCTGCGGTAGTCTTCTTTGAGGCGGCACACTATGTCATATTCGTCGCCGTCTTCTTTTAGATAGCCGCAGTTCATACCGTAGACACGGTAGCGGACACTGGTGGCCACGGCAGCACTGGTGAGGCCATGGTAGGCCAGTTTCTCCTTGTCGAAGACAATCTTCAGTTCGGCACGGTCCTCATCACGGCTGATATTGCAGTCGCGGGCTCCTGGTACATTCTTCTGGATGCGGCGTATAAGCTCTTGAGCAAACTGGTATGACTCATCGAAGTCGTATCCATAAACCTCAATGCTAAGGCGGTTATTGCCGCCGCCCATGCCGCCTTCCGACACGATGACGCGGTTCAGTTCGGGGTATTCGGCAAATCTCTTACGCAGCATTTCCTGCATCTCAAAGATGGTCACGTCGCGGTCGTATTTCTTTACGCAGCGGACACTCATGCTTATTTTGTTGTTTGTTGTGCTGTTGAAGAGGGCACCAAAGCCGGCATCGTCGTTGGAACCCGCAGACGTGGAGGTACCCAAAACCATGTCGCCGAGGAGTTCGTCGATGTCGGCCTCCATTTTGCGGGCAGTCTTGAGGGTCTCCTCAATACGGGTGCCGCGCTGCAGTTCGGCAGTGATGCTGATGCGGCCATTGTCCTGGTCTTTCATGAAGTCCATGCCGATTTTGCCAGTGAAAACGGGGAGGAGGGAGACCACAAAGATGGCAAAGGCTATAATCAGGGTTATGCGTTTGTGATGGAGGGCCCAGATGAGCACGTCGGCATACCAACGTTCGATACTGGAGAACCATTTCCCAAAGGTATTTTCCCAGCTGAATGATTTGCGCTGGTGTTTGCGGCTATATTCTTCTTCCTCAAGTTTTGTCAGGAAGAAAGGCTTTTCTTTTAATAGTAAGCTGGAGAGCATGGGAATCAGCGAGATGGCTGTGGCGGTGGAGACGCACACCACGATGGTGACAATCCAGCCAAGCTCTTTGAAAAGGATTCCTGCCATGCCGGGCAGCATGGTCAGCGGTACGAAAACGGCCACAATGACCAAGGTGGTGGCTATGACCGATGTCCATACTTCGTTGGTGGCATAGATGGCGGCTTCGCGCGGACTCTCTCCGCGTTCGACGTGTTTGGTAATATTCTCCAGAACCACAATGGCATCGTCAACCACCATACCAATGGCCACAGTGAGTGAGGCTAGGGAGATGATGTTGAGGGAGCTGTCTGCCAAAAGCAGATAGATGAAGGAGGTGACCAGCGAAATGGGAATGGTAAGTCCGATGATAATGGTGCTGCGCCAGTTGCCCAGGAAGATAAGCACCACCAACACCACAAATAGCAGGGCGTAGAAGATAGAACTGAAAAGACCGGAGATGGCGTTCTCGATTTCTTCAGACTCGTCTCGTATAAGGGTGGTTTCCACGTCGGGAGGCAGGTCTTTCTTTATTTGTTCCAATTTGTTGTGCACCTCTCGGGCGATGGCAACGGTGTTGGCTCCTGTCTGTTTGGAGATGGTCATGCGGGCACCGTCTTGTCCGTTGATTTTCTCGTCGAGGGAGAGGTCTTTGATGGTGTCGCGCACTGTGGCAAGGTCGCGCACATATATGGGCTTGCCACCCACATTGGCAACCATGATGTCGTTGATTTCGGCACTCTCTTCATACTCGCTCTTCACACGCATCTGGTACTGTTCTTTGCCCATCTTGACCGTGCCGGAGGCCACGTCGAGGTTGTTGGAACTGATAGCTGAGCCTACAGCCTCGACGCTGAGGTGGTAGGCTTCGAGCTGTTTTGGGTCGAGGTCGATATAGATGTATCGCTCGGGGGCTCCGCTGACCGAGATGTTGCCGATGCCGTTTACGCGGTTGAGCTCGTTGGTGACATTGTCTTCAATGATTTTGTCCAACCCAGGATAGCTCTCCTTGGCGGTGAAACCATATACCAACACTGGCATGGCACTGCTGTTGAGTTTGAGAATGGTGGGACGGCTGACACCGTCGGGCAGATTGTCGTAGAGCAGGTCTACATAGCTGCGGATGTCGTTGAGGGCCTCGTCGAGGTCGCTCCCCCATTCAAATTCCAGTGAGACTATGGAAAGGTTGTCCTGCGAGGTGGAGGTGATGTTTTTGAGACCGTCCACCGAGTTGAGTGAATTCTCGATGATTTTGGTGATATTGGTCTCAATGTCGCTGGCGTTGGCGCCGGCATAGGTGGTCATGACGGTCACATAGGGCGGGTCCATCTCAGGCATCTGATCAATGGGCAGACGTGAGAGGGAGAAAAGTCCTAGGATGATGATGGCCACAAATATCAAGCCGGTGGTAATGGGCTTGTTAATTGCTGTTTTGTATATTGCCATAATGTTTCAAAAGGGAGTTTTAGAGGGAGTCGGTAACTATTTCAAGGGGGCTGCCGTCAACAAGACGGCCCATGCCTGTGACTACCAGTTGGTCGCCTTCCTTCAGCTCGCCGGGCTGCACAGGAATGATTTCAATGCGGTCATCGTAGCGTTGGCCAAGGGTGACAGCCACGCGGTGGGCCATACCATCCTTGTAGGTGAAGACATAGCGGTCGTTGCTGCCGGTGAGTTTCAGCACGCTCTGATAGGGAACCACGATGGCGTCGACTTCCCCAAGGGCCAGTTTGGTCTTGACATACATGCCGGGACGGATTTTCTCGCTGCCATTGGGTATGTTGAGCTTACATTGGAAGGTATGGGTGTTCGGATCGATTGTGGGGTAGACTATCTCTATGGTGGCGGGGAACGTTTGGTTGGGGTAGATGTCGCTGACCACGTCTAGCTTCATGCCTTGTTTGACCAGGGGGAAGTAACTCTCTGGCACGTTGATGAGGGCCTTGAGACGGTTGATTTGGGTGAGGGTGAGTATGGGTGCACCGCTGTACATCTCTCCATCCTCATAGTTTTTGGCACTGACTACTCCGCTGAATTGCGATTTGACAAAGGTGTTCTCGTTTTGGAAACGTTCGGTCTCGACCAACTGGTCATACTGCGCCTTGGTTTGGTCATAGACCTGCTGGCTGACGTTGCCAGCGGCCTTGAGCTCTGCCACACGGTCTAGTTCTACTTTGACGCTGGCAAGGTTGATGCGGGTGGTGTTGAGCTGTGTCTGGTCCATACGCACTAACATGGATCCTTTGCTCACACGGCTGCCTACCTCAACATAGATGTGTTCGATGTGGCCGGAGATGCTGGGGGAGACATTCATGGTCTCATAGCCCTCCAAGGTAGTAGATAGTTCGATGGTTTTGGCAATGCGCTCTGCCTTCAGTTCTTGGACGATAACTTTTTCTGCCTCTTTATCCTGAGAGGGAGTGGCTTCTTGCTTTTTGCCACCGCAGGCCGCCAGGCTGAGGGCTGTCAGGGCGATGGCGGCAACATTAAATGCTTTGTTCATATTGTTATTATTTTTTTTTTGTCGGAATGGGTTTATTCTTTTTTGCCAAGGAGGTTCTCTAGGGCTATCTGTGCGGTGACTACCTCCATGACAGCCTGTACATAGTTGCTCTGGGCTGTGATGAGGTCGGTGCTGGCATTGGTGACTTCGAGGTTACTAGCATAGCCGGTGCGGTACTTGTTGCTGGTGTTGTCAAGTACCCGTTTGGTTACGGCAAGGTTTTCTTTCTGAATCTGGTAGCTCTCTATGGCTGATATGAGGTTGTAGCAGTCTTGGTTGTATTCTACTTGCAGCGCCTCTTCGGTCTGTTTTTTGGTATTGGCACTTTCCTGCTGGGCGATTTTGGCCTGACGTACTGCCGCTAGGCGGCTGCCACTCTGGAAGAGGGGCAAGTTGATGGAGGCTCCTATCATCTGGGGCGGTGTCATATTCATACCTTCTTCGCGACCGAAATAGGTTTTGGCGTTATACTGGTACATGGCGGTGATGGTGGGGGTGAACTGCAACCAAGCATTGGTGACCTGCATCTGAGAGAGTCTCTCGTTCTGTTGGAGCAATTGGTAGTTGTGGTTGTCCTCTAGGTCGAAACCTCCCATGGTGAGTTTGGCGGCTTCGTTGATGTCCATCACTTGTTCCAAAGGGGTGGTGAGCTCCAACTGGGTGTTGCCATCGGCGCCCAGCTGCAAAATCAGCGAGCTGTATAGCATCTTGAGGGTACGACGGTTGGAGGTGATGCTGTTGCGTAGGGTGGCTACTTGGACCGACAGCTTGTCAAGTTCGATAGGCTCAACGGCACCGGCTTGGACACTTTTGCGCGTGGATTCCTGCAGGGTAAGCATGTTGTTGAGGCTGGAGTCGAGCAGCTTGACCACATCTTCCATAACGAGGATAGAGGTGTAAACACTCTTGACCCCGGTGCGGGTGGACAGCTCGCTCTGCTGGTGGTTGATGTCGCTCATTTTGACTGAGATGTCATTCATGAGAGTACCCATGATTTGTGATGCCGAGAGTGCCATGGAGGCTGTGACGGCAAAGGTACCGTAAGGGTTCAACGGAATGGTAAAACCACCCATGGACATTTTGTATCCCAGCATGTTGCTGTAGTCGAAAGAGGAGGTGACCTGTGGCAGCATGGAACTTAGGGTCTGCCATTTGGCTGCTTCGGCCTTCTGCACGTCCAGACTGGCGTTCTGTAGGGTGTAGTTGTGCTCGACAGCATATTGCTGTGCCTCGGGCAGTGATAGACGCAGCGTCTCTTTCTCTTGGGCCTGAAGGACTGTATATCCCAAGCCGACGAATAGTAGTGCTAAAACTAGTTGCTTTACTTTCATTATTATATGTTGTTCTTTTGATTATTCTCTTCGTTGACGTTAAATAACTGTTGGAAACGCTCCTTTTGGGCATCGTATCGCTGAATGGCGTCGGTGGTCATCAGGCCGCGCATGTAGGTGTAGAGGGTCTCTCTGACATTGAGCAGCCATTCGTCCTTCTCTTCTTTGTTGGCCCCGCTCCGGCAGGAGTGCATGTAGTTGGTTATGGTTTTAAAGACCTGGTTGATGTCTACATTGGGTCGCATAATGCCCTTGGCCTGAGCTTCTTTTAGCGCATTGGAGAGCTCTTGGTGAAACTGTTGGGTATGTTTTTGAGAGAAATAGGTGTAGATTTGGGGATAGTAGCGTTGGATGTCCTCCTGAAAGGTGTCGTAGTGGTGGTTGGCTACTGCTGTATTATGCATCAGAAAGAGTGCCAACAGTATAGGCTCGTCCACCTGGCTGTTGAGTTTCTTTCTGTTGATGTCTATCTCTTCGTGGATAGTGTTGATGCAGGCCATGAGCAGCTCTTCTTTGTTTGCGAAGATTTCGTATAGGGTACGTTTGGAGATGTGCAGGGCGGAGGCTATATTGTCCATCGTCACCCGCTTGCACCCGTCCTTCATGAAGAGTTCTGTGGCAGTTCTTATTATTTTTTCTTTTATTTCTTCTACTTCCATTATCGTTGTTACTTTCTGTATGCCAATATAATATGTTTTTTTTGAAACGTATCAGATCGGCGCAAAAACGGCTGCAAAAATAAGAAAAAAACTTTGGAAACTAAAATAGTTTTCAAAGTTTTATGCTTCTTTAAGAAATATACATCCTATACGAAACTAAATCATGAGTTATTCTGTCCTGAATCCGAATTCAGTATTTCTGATGCGTAGAGTGTCGCTTTCGTGTTTTTGTGGATGTCTTTGTTGTAGATTGCTTCACTGAAGTGTTTCCTCTTCGTTTCTGTCAAAAAAGTCTCAGCGGTTGTAGTAGTAACTGCTGAGACTTTTTTGTTGCGGCTTTTGATAAGGACCCTTATCTTTTTTTTGCCTTGCGCTCGGGGATGGGTTGAACGTTGGAACGGGCCACCTTGATTTGTGTGCCATTGGCAATCTGCAGGGTGATGTGGGTAGGGGTGTTGTTGACAACGGTACCGTGGATGCCGCCCGCTGTCATCACTTCGTCGCCAGCTTTTAGGCTGTCGCGGTATTCAGCCTCTTTCTTCGCTTGTTGGCTCTGGGGGCGGATGAGGAAAAAGTAAAACACGGCAATCATTGCCACAATCATGATAATGGTCTTCCAACCGTTGGTAATGTCTAGTAGTATCATCTTTATTACAATTTTTTTTCTATTCGTGCGTTATAAGACGTGTGCGTTAAAAAATAATTTTCTTATAACGGAGTAAATGGTAAAATATTGTGATCTTTTTTGGTCTTTTTTCAAGATTGGCACTTTCACCCTCGGGGGCGGCTATGCCATGATACCCCTGATGGAGCAGGAATTGGTGGACCGACACCGATGGCTTTCGCAGGAGGATTTCTTAGACCAAGTGGCTCTCTCTCAGTCGATGCCAGGCGTCTTGGCGGTGAATATGGCCACGGGGGTAGGCTATAGGCTGAGAGGTTTTCGGGGGGCTGCCGTGGCTATTGTGGCCAATGTTATGATGCCCATTATTTTCATCATCACCTTGGCCATTCTGTACCAGTTCTTCAAAACCAACCCCTTGGTGGAGCATTTCTTTATGGGAGTGCGTCCGGCCGCGGTGGCGTTGATTGCTGCTCCTGTATTTAAATTGGCTCAGTCCGCCGGAATCAGTTGGAAAACAGTTTGGATTCCCGTGGTCTCTGCTTTGCTGATATGGCTCTTAGGGGTCAATCCCGTTTATGTGATCTTAGTTGCCATCGCCCTAGGTATCTTATGGGCAAAAATAGGTAAAAGATAGTAAAAAAATAGTTGCAAAAACCATTAAATGACAAATAATAGCCTTGCGGATGTTTCTACCCCTTAACCTGTGTACCTTATGATATTTCTCCAACTTTTTTGGACTTTCCTCAAAATCGGTCTCTTCACCTTTGGCGGTGGGGCAGCCATGGTGGCGTTGATTCAGAATGAGGTGACCGTGCACCACCATTGGCTCACCACGCAGGAGTATACCGATATCCTGGCCGTGTCGCAGATGACGCCGGGGCCTATCGGCATCAATACGGCCACCTATACGGGTTATACCGCTGTACTGAACGCCGGTTATGGCCACGGACTTGCTATAGTGGGTTCCTTGTTGGCCTCCTTTGCTGTCATATTGTTGCCGGTGTTACTGATGATTTGTGTGGTGCGTTTTCTGCAGCGATATCGCTCCAACCACTACGTCAACAGTGTGTTCCAGCTGTTGCGCATTGTGGTGGTGGGCATCATTGCCGCTGCTGCTTTGCAGCTGGCAACGGTGGAAAGTTTTGGCCAGCCGGCTGTCAGTTTGCATTTTATAGCCAGTATCGTTATCTTTGTGCTGGTCTTCGTTCTTTCAATGAGGAAACAGAGTCCTATTTGGCTCATGCTGGGCTCTGGGCTGGCAGGCCTGCTGCTTTACGGATTAGTTTGAGCTGTTCCCAGAATTTGGGGAAGGATTTACTCACAACGTCGGGATTGTCTATCTTTATGTTGGGATATTTCAACGACAGAATGCCAAAAGCCATGGCTATGCGATGGTCGTTATGGTCGCTCACCGTTTCTGTGGGATGGAGCTCTGTTGGTGCGATGGCGGCAACTCGGTTGGAGATGGACATCCGGCCTCCCATTTTCTTTAGCTCGGTCTGCAGGGCGGCCAGACGGTCCGATTCTTTATAACGAAGGTTTTTTGTCCCTTTGAGTCGTGCGTTGATGCCCAGTGCGGCGCAGGTGGTGGCAACGGCAGGCACTAGGTCGGGGTAGTCTTGGAAATTATATTCGAACATATTGTCGTGAAGGCCTGTACCCTCAATGGTGATGGAGTGTATGTTGGGATGGTAGGGCGACTTCACTTCGTGGGTCTTCACTCCAAAGTGTTCAAAGATTTCTGCTACGATCTTGTCGCCTTGGCTGGAGTGCAGCGACAGTCCCTGCATCCGCATCCGTACCCCAGGCAGGAGTGCCGCAGCGGCGTAAATGTACGAGGCCGCCGTCCAGTCGCGTTCTGCCTCTATCACCCGGCGTTTCAGCCTGACGGTGGGCAGAGGCTCCACACGGTAGACTCGGTTGTTGGCACTCACGGTCGTCTCTATCCCGGCAAAGTTGAGGATGGAGCGTGTCATTTCTATATAAGGTCTTGAGGATGCCCGCCCCGTGAGCGTAAGGGTGATGCCGTTAGGCAGTAGCGGCCCTACCAGCATCATGGCACTGACAAACTGGCTGCTGGCCACGGGGTCTATCTCGGCCATCTTGTGGTCGGGGATGCTTCCCTCAATGCTCACGGGCAGATACCCCTCTTCCCCTTCGCATACGATTTGGCACCCCATCCCCTTCAGGCAGTTAATGAGGGGTGCCATGGGACGCTCCAGAAGGCGGCTGTCGCCGGTGAGTATGTGTTTGCCAGGCGTGAGGGCCAGCAGCGCCATCATAAATCGGGCCACCGTGCCCGCATTGTAACAGTAGTAGCGATTGGAGTGCCCGTTTTTCAACTGTGTCAGTAGGGCTTGCAGCAGTTGTGTGTCGTCCGATTCTGATAGTTTGCGCAATACAAAGGGCGACCCAGCCACATGGTTGAGTATCAGCCAGCGGTTGCTAATACTTTTCGAGGCCGGCAGAACAATGTGGAGGTCGTTGGTTTTCATACGTCGATGTCGTACTCCTTGATTTTCCGATAGAGGGTGCGCTCACTGATGTGGAGCTCCTTGGCGGCAGCCGTCCGTTTGCCCCCATGGCGTTCCAAGGCCAGCCGGATGGCTCTCTTTTCGCGCTCTTCCAGTGCCAAGGGCTCGTCTTCTACAACTTCTGAGTCTTGGAAAAACTCTTCTTCGGGCTTTTCTGAGTGGGTGGGATGGATGACGTGGAAGGCATTGTCATTAGTGGTATGGGGCGACTCTATCAGTGAGTAGTCCGGATGCACCGGCGTGGAAATGTTGGGTGCGACGGCTGTGGCGTTCTCTCCCAGAGGGATGCCCTGTGCCAACTGGGTGACAACATGGCGCAGTTCGTTGATCTCGCTGCGCAGCTCATTGATCATTTGGCCCATGGAAAGGGCTTTGAGCAGGAGCTCGCGGTCGGTGATGCTGCTACCCTCGTTTCCCCCACCGCCACCACTATAGATGGTGGGCATTTTCTCCTCAGGCACATAGCTCATGTAGTTCTCCAAAATGGCACGGCTGATGTTGCGTTCGGTTTCTACCACGGCCACCTGTTCCGTGACATTCTTCAGTTCGCGGATATTGCCGTACCATGGATAGTTCATCAGGTACTCGCGTCCGTCTTCGGTGAGGAATATGGGCGGCATGTGGTATTTCTCTGCCACGTCGCTGCTGAATTTGCGGAAGAGCAGCGGTATGTCGTCCTTGCGTTCCCGCAACGGAGGTATGACGATGGAAATCTGCTGCAGGCGGTAGTAGAGGTCCTCGCGGAAGCGACCGTTGCGCACGGCGGCAACCAGGTCCACATTTGTGGCCGCCACCACCCTGACGTTCACCTTCTGGGCCGTGGACGACCCTACGGGGATGATCTCGCCGTTCTCCAGCACTCGCAACAGCTTCACCTGCATCGACAGGGGCAGCTCCCCAATCTCGTCCAAGAAGATGGTGCCGCCGTCGGCCTCTTCAAAATATCCTTTGCGGTTGCGGTCGGCTCCGGTGAAAGCTCCTTTTACATGGCCGAAAAGCTCACTCTCTATAGTGCCTTCGGGAATGGCACCGCAGTTGACCGACACCAGCCCCTTGCCTTGTTTGGCATGCTTGCGTAGGCTGTTTTCGTGTATGATGCGGGAGAAGACATCCTTGCCGACCCCGCTCTCTCCGTTGATGAGGATGCTGAGGTCGGTGGGGGCCACTTGGATGGCCTTGTGGAGAGCCATCAGCAACTTGGGGTCGTTGCCAATGATACCGTATCGTAATTTCAGTGTGTTTAAATCCATCTTGTTTTTTCTTTTGTAGCGTTCGTCAGTGGTCAGGTTTATCTTAGTTTTAGCTGAGGCTTGTCAGGCAAAGACGCGGTTGAGCTTCTCGCAGACGGCTTTTCTCAATTCGGTCAGTTGCTGGCGTTCGGCCATGAGAATCATGATGTCGTCTTCGTTCTTGCTTTCGCGCAGCTGATAACTATTGGCTTCCAGCTTTTGGTCTATTTTTTTCTGTTTGAAGGAGAGGATGGACTGCTCCAGGTCCTCTTTCAGGTGCGTCTCTATCTGGGGTACGGCAATGTGCTTCTTCTCGTACCATTGTTTGCTAATGGAGTATGAGTTTATCATCAGCGACAATGCCGTGTTGCGTAGCATGTTGTCTTCGTGCATGGCAAAGAGGTTGGCATCGGGGAGCGGACGCTGACTGTCCACCGCTTCGCGGAAGAGTGTGAAGATGCTTTGATAGACCGGGTTGTCAAATGTCAGGTCGTCGCCGCTCACCTCGTCCACAATCACCTCTGCTATGGTTGCGGCCGTTTCTTCGGGTTCGTTGTTTTCGTTTAGTATTTCGATAAAGACTTTTTTGCCCCCGTGGTTCAGCAGCAGCGAGATAAGGTGTTTCTCCTGCGCTTCAGCCGAATTCTGCGTGGGCACTGTCTGCGGTGGGGCCGAGTAGGTCTTGGCGAAAACCGTGGCCTCATAGTCGTCGGCTTCAGGCATCAATGGGGGCGGTATGCCGGGACCGGGTGCACTGGGCTGGCTGTTGGCCGTGGGCTGCCCGCCTGTTGCCTGCTGGGCCTGCTGCTGACGGCGGTTCTCCTCCTTCCATGCCTTTTGGGCATTGCTGGCCATGGTCTTGGCCAATTCTTGGGTGAGCACCTGCTCCGACATCCGCAGCCTGAAGGCCGTTTCGCTTATATATTCCTGCCGCTCCAACATGTCGGGCACCAAGGCAATGGTGTGGACGATCTCCTTCAGTACTTCGGTCTTGCGGATGGGGTCGCTCTGCACGTCGTCGAGCAGTACGCGGGTCTTGAATTTGACGAAATTCTCTTCGTGGGTGGACAGATATTCCTGCAGTTGGGTCGAACCGTATTTTTGGGCGTAGCTGTCGGGGTCTTCGCCGTCGGGAAACAACACCACGCGCACATGCATGCCCTCTTCGAATAGTAGGTTCACGGCCCGCAAGGCCGCCTTGATGCCGGCAGAGTCACCGTCATAGAGCACCGTTACGTTGGGCGTGTAGCGTTTGATGAGGCGTATCTGCTCATTGGTGAGGGAGGTGCCGCAGGAAGCAACGGTGTTGCATACACCGCTCTGGTGCATCGACACCACATCCACATTGCCTTCCACAAGGTAGCATTTGTCAGCCCTGCTGATGGCGTTCTTGGCTTGGAATAGACCGTAGAGCGTGTGGCTCTTGTCGTATATCTCAGAGTCCGGCGAGTTGACATACTTGGCCGCCTGCTTTTCTTTGGAGAGCACACGGCCGCTAAAGCCCATCACACGTCCCGAGATACTGTATATCGGAAACATCACGCGGCCGCGAAAACGGTCGTACACCTTGCCGTCTTCTTTGTATATGGTCAGTCCCGTTTTTTCCAACACCTGGTCCGAATAGCCGTTTTTTCGGGCATGGTCGGTGAAGTCGCTCCACTGGTCTTTGCAATAGCCCAACCCGAAGGTCTTGATGATTTCGTCGCTCATGCCGCGCTGGTGGAAATAACTCAACCCTATGGCACGGCCCATCTCGTCGTTGTATAGCAGGTCGGCAAAGTATTTCTGCGCAAACTCACTCACATGGAACAGTCCGTCGCGCTCATTCTGGCGTTCTTTCTGTTCCTCAGTCATCTCCTCTTCCTCTATCTCTATGTTGTATTTCCGGGCCAGATAGCGCAACGCTTCGGGGTAGGTGTAGTGCTCATGCTCCATCAGAAAGCCCACGGCGTTGCCCGACTTGCCGCAGCCAAAGCATTTGAAGATCCCCTTGCTGGGGGAGACATAGAACGAGGGCGTCTTCTCGTTGTGGAAGGGGCAGCAGCCGATATGGTTGGCACCCCTTTTTTTCAACGACACAAACTCGCCTATCACCTCCTCGATGTGGACGGCATCCATTATACGGTCTATGGTCTCCTTGTTAATCATTTCTCTGTGTGTGTATTATGACGAATCCTTTTGTCGGAATCCAAAATGCAAAGATACAAAATAAATCTGACAGTTTGTCAGATTTTTTCTTGGCTGCAGCTTATCGGATTACTGTTTCCTGACGATCTAAAAAAAATAGGTTTATTCGCTCCCCGCAATCCTGATTGCCTCGGTGGTCATGAATCGTAGTGGCTGATAATAGACGATGGCGCGGATGCATGAAAGCGTCCGCACCATCGTGGCGGTGCCCGCGCCCTTCGCCGCAGGCTATGGTTCGGTACCTACTGTATCACCAGCTTGGTGGTGTTCCATTTCATGAGTCGTTTTCTCGCCTCAGCATAGTGCAAACACTTCGTGTTTTGCCCTCTGCGTTCGGCTTAACGAAAACGTTCCTTTCTCCGAGACTAGGCAGCGACTCAAAAAAAGAGACTCAAGCTGGTGGGCGCCGTGTGGGTTCAATGGTACTGACCCATACGGCGTCTTGTAGCCGCTACTGTTGCGACTATTTGAACGGCAGCTGGTTGCGATTCGGAGTCCGATGAGCTTTTCGGAAGGTTTTCTCTACGCACAAAAGTTCGTCAGACTCAGTTTTTTTATGCATCATGCCTTTTTCTTCAGCCAGGTGAGTTGTTTTTTTGCATAATGCCATGTGTTGAGCTTGATGGCAGTAGCCACTGCTTGGCGTTGGACTTCTGTGAGTACGAAGGGCTCACCATTGGCTTCCCATAGGGCAAAAAATTCTTTGTATCCTACGGTGTTGAGGGTGTTGAGGTGACGGAGGTGGAAGACGCTGGCGGCTTCTTCTTCCAGTCCTTCCTCCAGCATCTGGGTGACGCGTGTGTCGATCCGCCACCGCAGTTCGTCGCGATCGCGGTGGATGACTTCTACCGTTATTTCAAAAGGCCGGGGCCGTGCAGGTTGGTTGACCAACTGGCTGTAGGGTATGCCAGCGGTGAGGGTCACTTCCAATGCCCGCTGGATGCGGACTCCGTTGGCTAGGTCTACTCGGAAATAGTAGTCAGGGTCCAGTATGCGCAACATGGTACGAAGGCTGCCGATGCCTTCTTCCCGCAGTTTCTTTTGCAACTCTTCTCTCAACCCTGGGGCAGGGTCGGGGAGAAGGGAGATGCCCTGCCGGAGGGCGTCGATGTAGAGCCCACTGCCCCCAACAGCCACTACGGTGTCGTGGGTTTGAAACAGCTTCTCTATGCAGGCTAGTGCTTCCTGCTCATAGTCATAGACATTGTAGGGCTCTACGGCCGAACGGCAGGCTATGAAATGGTGCTTGGCAGCAGCCAACTCGGCTTCCGAAGGTCTTGCAACCCCAATGTTTAGTTCGGTATAAAACTGGCGGGAGTCACAGGATACAATCTCAGTATCCCATTGCCTAGCCCGTTTGATGGCTAGGGCGGTCTTGCCCGAGGCGGTGGGTCCTAGTATGAAATGTAGTCTTTTGATAATAGATCTTTTTTAAGGTGGGTCCTATTAATTTGTTTTTTGAGAGCGCGTGCCTCCAGCACGCTAATATGTATTTGCTCGGTATACCCCACACTATTGGAAAGTGGTTGCTCCCTCCGGTCGCGACCGGAAAGTGGTTGCTCCCTCCGGTCGCGACCCCTTGTGCGGGGTTATTGAGAGTTTGCCCCCTCTGGGGCAATTTTTAGAGGTCTTCTTAAGCTTTGTCAGCAGGGGAGTCCTGACTGCTGGTTGCATTCGTTGTCGGATTGCCTACAGGTTCCAGGCCCAGCTCTGCGGCCTTTTCCAACATCATCTGCCAGGCGGCATGGCGGTCGTTGGGGATGGCTCCGTCGAGGATGGCGTCTTTGATGGCATCTTTGATGGTGCCTATCTCCCGACAGGGCGGTATGCCGAAAGTGCGCATGATGTCCTCTCCGCTGACTGGGGGCTGGAAGTTGCGTATGCGGTCTTTCTCTTCTATCTCCACCAGCTTTTGGCGCACGATCTTGAAATTCTTCATGTATCGGCGCACCTTCTCTTCGTTCTTGCTGGTGATGTCGGCTTCGCACAGCGTCATCAGGTCGTCGATATCGTCGCCGGCGTCAAACAGCAGCCTCCGCACGGCGGAGTCGGTCACTTCGTCTTCGGCCAAAATAATGGGACGCAGGTGCAGCAATACCAACTTCTCCACATATTTCATCTTGTTGTCCAACGGCAGACGCAGCCGGGTGAATATCTTTTTGACCATTTTGCTGCCCCGTACTTCGTGGCCATGAAAGGTCCAACCCAACTTGGGATCGTAGTGTTTTGTAGCAGGTTTGCCGATGTCGTGGAGCAGTGCCGCCCAGCGCAACCACAGGTCGTTACTGCCAGAGGCCACATGGTCGGCCACTTCCAGGGTGTGGTAGAAGTTGTCCTTGTGTCCGCGTCCTTCCACGGTCTCCACCCCCTTGAGATTGCAGAATTCGGGAAAGAAAAGCTTCAGCAGCCCCGATTTCTCCAGCAGCTTGAATCCTACCGAGGGTTTGGGCGAGAGCACTATCTTGTTCAGCTCGGTGGTGATGCGCTCCATGGAGACTATCCTGATGCGTTCGGCATTGCGCTGGATGGCCTCGAAGGTGCTGTCTTGGATGTAGAAACCCAGCTGCGAGGCAAAGCGAATGGCTCGCATCATGCGCAGAGGGTCGTCGCTGAATGTGATGTCGGGGTCCAGGGGTGTGCGGATAAGGCCTGCATCTAGGTCGCGGATGCCTCCGAAGGGGTCTAGCAAGGTGCCGAAGGTGTCGTGGTTGACAGATACGGCCATGGCATTGATGGTGAAGTCGCGTCGGTTCTGGTCGTCCTCCAACGTGCCATTCTCTACTATGGGTTTGCGACTGTTGCGGTTGTAGCTCTCACGCCGGGCTCCCACAAACTCTATCTGCCACGTCTCGCCGCCCAGGTGGTAATGAAAGGCGGCGGTGCCAAAGTTTTTGAACACTGCCACCTCGATGTTGGGGCTTATGGATGCTGCCGTGGCTTTTGCCAGCTCGATGCCATTGCCTACGCATACGATGTCGATGTCGGTACAGTGACGCTGCAGGAAATAGTCGCGCACCACTCCACCTACGGCAAAGGCTCTTACTCCCAGCCTGTCGGCTGCTTCACCTACTATTTTATAAATGGGATTGTCTAATTTGACGTCCACGTTCCTCTTGTAATTTAATGTTAATATATGGCGTATGCCTTCTGAATTGATAAAGGGAACGTTTTCGTTAAGCCGAACGCAGAGGGCAAATCACGAAGTGTTTGCACTATGCTGAGGCGAGAAAACGACTCATGAAATGGAACATCTAAAAAAACGAAAAATACGAAATTTTTAGAATTGCAAAGTATTGAGTAGCAATCTGTTTTCAAGATACTAGATTCTGTAATTCTTGATTAATAGAACTTACCTAAATAGAAATGGATAAAACAACCGAAGAGTCTTAGTTATGTAAACTATGGCTGCCGTTGGTTTGGCGGTTGTCTCTGTTTCTACCTATCGCCTGACACGAATGAAGGGGCACTCCATCCCGGTATCAATTCGAATAATCTTTCTGCTCTACCAGGTTGCCTTCCTGGTCATAAAACTCCCAAATGCCTACGCGTTTGCCTTGCGCATATTTGCCTTGGTAGTATGGCACTCCGTTCTCGTGGTAGACTATGTAGGTTCCCTCTTCCTGCCCGTTGACAAAGTTGGCCTCCACCTGTATATTGCCGTTGGGGAAATAGAAGTAGACCTTACCCTCACGCATATTTTTGCTGAGGCGTTCGGTGCTGCGGACCGTGTAGTTGCTGTAGAATTGGATTACGTCCTGGTTGTTGCCGGAGTAGAACGATACGGTGCTGGGGGTGCCGTACAGACCCATGCCGGAGACCGATACCGAGTCCAGCTGGCCGTCATAGTAGGGCCCGCCATTGCGGTTGTAGAAGACCCAGTTGCTGCCATATTGGTGATTTTGCGTGAAATCGCCAGTGGCAAACAGCTGGCCGTTGTCCCAATAGTAGTTCCAAATGCCGTCGGGTATTTCGGGCTTTCCGCTGAATTGCTTCTCTAATTGCAGCTGGCCATTTTGATAGTACATCTTTTCTCCTATGCGAGTGGGATTGTCTTTTTTGCCTTTCTCCAGTACCACCAACATGGGCTCTCCTGTAGGATAACTCTGTACGACTTTTTCGCGTACTTGGTTGCATGAACAGGCCAACAGGGCTGCTAGGGTCATGGTCAGAATGGTCGTCGTTCTATATTTCATAGATGTTTGTTTGGTGTTTGTATGTGAATCGTGGATTTGTTAGTCTTGCTGTAATATCTTTTGAGGGGCTTCTATAAATTGCCTCAGAGAGGCATACTCTCAATATGCACACACCCATGGTGTGGTGCGTACCAAGTAAATACATCTTAGCGTGCTGGAAGCATGCGCTCTCAAAGCAATTTTATTGAACTCTCCTTTAGTCATTGACAATTTATTTTGCTCTAAAGTATATGGAGATGGGCACCCCGTGGAAGTCCCACAGCTCGCGCAGGCGGTTCTCTACAAAACGTTTGTAGGGGTCCCGAATATACTGCGGCAGGTTGCAGAAGAACACGAATTGCGGATAGCGCGTGGGCAACTGGGTGATATACTTTATCTTAATCCATTTCCCCTTGACCGAGGGCGGCGGATTCTGCTCTTTGACGATGGGCAGCAGCAGGTCGTTCAGTTCGCTGGTGCTAATACGGCGGCTACGGGCCTCATAGACTTGCTTGGCGGTCTCCAGCACCTTAAAGATACGTTGCTTGTTTAACACGCTGGTGAAGATGATGGGCACGTCCTCAAATGGGGCTATGCGGCTGCGTATCAAGTCCTCGAATTGCTTGTGGGTGTTGGTCTCCTTTTCTATGAGGTCCCATTTGTTCACGACGATTACCACACCTTTGTTGTTGCGCTGGATGAGCGAGAAGATGTTCAGGTCCTGCTGCTCAAGGCCTTGGCTGGCATCCAGCATCAGAATGCAGACATCGGAGTTCTCGATGGAGCGTATGCTACGCATTACGGAGTAAAACTCCAGGTCTTCGCTTACCTTGGATTTCTTGCGCAGTCCCGCGGTGTCGACAAAGTTGAAGTCGAAACCGAACATGTTGTATCGTGTGTATATGCTGTCGCGGGTGGTGCCGGCAATGGGGGTCACTATGTTACGCTCTTGTCCGGTGATGAAGTTGATGAACGAACTCTTGCCTACGTTGGGACGCCCCACTACTGCTATGCGGGGCAGCCCTTCGGTCTCATCTTCTTCGCCGCTGTCGAAGTCTTCTACCACTTTGTCCAGCAGGTCGCCGGTGCCGCTACCGCTGATGCCGGCAATGGGCATGGGGTCGCCTAGGCCTAGGGTGTAGAATTCCGACAGGTTTTCCATTTCCTTGGCATTGTCCACTTTGTTGGCTACCAGTATTACTTTTTTGGGACTTCTGCGCAGCAGGTCTGCCACGTCTTCGTCCATGGGTGTGAGCCCCTCGCGGGCATCTACCAAGAAGAGGATGGTGTCGGCTTCTTCTATGGCCAGCTGCACCTGTTTGCGGATTTCTATTTCAAATTCGTCGTCTCCGCCCATCACATAGCCTCCAGTGTCGATGATGGAGAATTTCTTGCCGTTCCAGTCCGATTTGCCATATTGGCGGTCGCGCGTCACGCCAGAGGTCTCGTCAACAATGGCTTTGCGGCTTTCGGTCAGGCGATTGAAGAGGGTGGACTTGCCCACGTTGGGACGTCCCACTATTGCTACGATATTGCTCATTAGAGGTCGGTTTGTTGTATTTTCGGTAGTTTTTGTTTGTTATTTTTCTTTACTCCTACGACATTGATGCCGAACATAAAGTGGGCGGCTTTGATCCGTTCGGGATTCATGTCCGTGAGGTATTCTATGGCGGCAAAGATCTGGGTCCGCTGTCCGGGACTCAGCGTGAGGGCACATCCCGGATTGAGCAACGAGAAATGTTGGCCGTCGTAGCTGAAGGAGTTGACCACGGACAGCTCCATCCAGTTGAATAGGTTGAGGTGGGCCGACAGGGTGTTGTTGCAGGCAAAATGGTTGGTGTCTGATTTGTGGTTGTTGTGCCACCCATTGTACCACTGCCCTTGGAAGAGATAGCCCACCCGCAAAAAATGTCCTATCGAAGCCGATACGCCCGCATACAGCCTTGTGGGGATCGAGTACCAGTAGGCACTCTCCTCTTCTGTGTAGTCTATCATGGCCATCAGGCTGTCTTTGATGCGGCCCATAAAGGTGGTGTCCACCGTACCTTGGTTCATGATGGTGCTGAGGTCTATGCCGCTGAACGAGATGGATATGTCCTTCTGTTTGGGCACGATGGCCGTGGGACTCTGTCTCCATTTGATGCCGGGGCCCAAGTCGACGATGCTTAGGCTGAAATCCAGAATGCTGAATGTGTATTTGGCTCCTAGGTCAAAGGTGAATCCTAAATTCATCGGCACCTTTTCTTTCAGTGATTCAAAGCTGATGTCGTATTTGCCGTCTGCGGTCTTCTTGATTTGCGCCATGCCCGCCATCCGCATCATATAGTCCGAGGTCAGCCGCATCACGCTCACGTCTTCTTCGGTATGGAGGTCGATGGACAGATTGTCAATCGAGAGGGCTGAGATGCCGTCCAGGACATTGATTCTGCCGCCAATGGTCAGGGGGATGACGGGCAACTTGAAGGCTGCTCCCACCGAGGCATAGGCGAAGATTTGGTTGCTGAAGATGTCTTTGGCCCCAAACTCCACATGACGGTTCTCTCCCATGTTGCCCTGGGTGATAAAGTCGATGAATCCTAGGGGGATATTGAAGGATGTTAGGTTCTTTATTCCGGCCGATGCCGTGAAGTGGAAGATCTCTCCTTTGGTGAACCCAAAGCCCAGCAAGTTGATGTCGTTGTTGTTGTAGAAATTACAACCGTTCTCCCTCATCTTCAGGAGCACTTCGTTTATGTTCAGCACCGACACGTTCCGCTCCGGGTCGTACTGTAGGTTCAACTCCTCGTACGACAACGGTATGGAGAGCTGTAGGCTGGTCTTGGCCGTGGTGAAATACCAGCCCGACTCCCGGGGGAAGAGTGATGGGTTGTAGCGGTTCGACCAGGGGGAGCGGATGGAGTGGTAGAACACGGCGTTGTCGGTAATCCTTTGTGCGCTGACGGGGGCGCCTAGGGCGGCCACCATTAGCAATATTGCTATTGAAATACTGTGGATTGTCTGTTTCATATGGCGGCTGTTATTTGAAAAATGGAAGGTCCGTAAGGTCGACAGGTATGTTGAAATCGGCATGCGGCGATAGCACAACATAGGTGCGGATGTCCAAACGGTCGTTGTTGCGGATGGCTATGAAGGGCATCCCTCCAGAGTGCCCCGAACGGGAGGTGCTGAGGTTGATGTCATATACCATTCTGCGCGAGTTGCTTAGTTGTCTCAGGTTCTCTAATGTGAGATGCTTTTTGAATTGCGAGGGGGTCGAACCATTGGATACGTAGGTGTTTTCGTGTCCTGGCAGATACGCTACTGGCGATGGCTGTATCTCAAATCGTCCATCAAACACGGTGCTCAGTATGGGCGCGTCGTTTTGGTCCAGGAAGGTAATGTCTATATTCATCCCCAGCGGCAGTCCGTTGCCCACCACAAAGGCCAGATAGCAGTTGGTGTCGTTGAGGTGCACCGTATAGTTCTCCCCTCTCAGGGTGTCTTGGTCTATGTTTCGGAGTTGCTCTTCCAGTCTGGATAGGTCTAGGTCCACCGTGTCCACGTATCTGATGTTTCTGCTGTAGAAGTTCAACGGCAACTCCAGCCGCGCGTTGATGTCGGCAGCAATGCTGTCCACGCCTATGTAGTTGATCTGTTCTTGGAAGGTGGATCCGGGCGCCATCTGGTTGTCCGGAATGGTGATACATAGGCGTAGGGTGTATTCCACACTGGTGGGCTTGTGCTCTACCACATGGCGAAGGTTGTAGTCCTTCAGCAGCGGCAGGTGCTTAGTGGCTAACAATTGGTTGACGTTCACTTTCTCGGTGGCTATCAGCAGCGGCAGGGTCTCTGTATACCCGTCTAGGCAGTTGATTTTGAGGACTAGGGAGTCGAACGTTAGGTTGCACCCTTCCGCTAACACTTCTTGGAACGAATTGTTGACAAATCCCTGCACGTCGGCTTCTAAATTGACATAAAACTCGTTGATCCTGAGTGTGCCAGTGTCGTAGTCTTGCAGCTTCTCAAAAATGTCTATATACTCTGTTCCGTTGATGACCGTGTAGCTGTGTAGGGTGTCGGTCTTGCTGTCTCCTTTGGTCGTCTTGCCTTTCTCGGCCACCCACGAGAGCACGGTGTGCTCGTAGTAGTCGTATCGCAGCGACACAACGTCGTCCTCTCCCACAAAAACCGTTATGGCCTGATTGGTATCGACCATCCCTACCAGAGTCGCCATGTCGGCTGACATCTTGGCCAACGGAAAACCATATACAGGGTCAAAGCTCCCCTGTATCTCCAGCGGGTGTTTGAGCTCCGAGAAATAGTCTTTGCTGCAGCCCGTCATTAGCAGGGGCAGCAATAACGTAAAGGTGATAATAATGTGTTTCATAGGCTTAGATTTATTCGTTTTTAGAATTTGCAAAAATACGAAAAAAAAACGTTTTATTGTATTTTTTATGTATATTAAGTCAGCAGCCAAAAAATAATGTGCATGTTTTTTTTACACGAATTACCATTAATTATCCATTAATCATCTATTAAGGGGACTTCTAAAAATTGAGAATTGAGAATTGAGATTTTTTAAAAAGTAAAAGGTAAAAACTAAAAACTAAAAGGTTTATGAAGATTAGCTCCGCGTATCTCACGTATATTCACGTATTTTTATCCTCGTGATACGTGTGATACGTGGATTTAACTCCGCTGCCAAATCCCTAAAACTAAAAAGGTGGACAGTGTGAGAATTGAGAATTGAGAATTGAGGGAACTTCTAAAAATTCGTTAGATTCGTTATCATGCCAGCATGAAGATTCAGATAATAAATTCGTTAGATTCGTGCAATTCGTGCAATTCGTGTTCAAAAGTTATTAATAGAAGTCCCCTTAATGTTCAATTAGATGGCAATTATATGTAAAGTATATTTGAACAATAACGTATCCCAAAAGATCAGTTGGCCACTTGTTAACGAAACTGTCAGATGGCGGGGTCCTGTTTTTCAGGGATTTTGAACGCCCCTCCGACATAGGGCACACTGCTTTCGGTGGGGGTGGGCTCGGGTTGCGCCACGTTGACGGTCACCTGCTTCATGCCCATGCGTTTGAACAGCAGGGTCAGTTTGGCAACGCCGTTCTCCTCGGCATCCTGCATGATGCCGTCGGCCTTGGCGTGGTGCAGTATCATGGCGCGTGCCATGTTCTTGTAGGTGGTCACCTGCTTGTGGTCCCAGTGGCCGTCTTCTTGGAAGGTTTCAAAGTCCGACGGGTTGGTGATAACATCCAGCACGATGGGGGCGGGGAGGTCTATCACGATAGAGGTGTCCGACGTGAGCCGAGTGTTCATATGTGAGAGGTCGAAACCCACGCGCACGGTCCCCTTCACTATGATGGCCAGGTCTTCGCTTTTCATGAGTCTTTTGCGCGTGGCGGTCACCACGGTCTCTTCGTAGTAGTTGGCGGTGCAAAACTCCTTTATTTTCTTCACCTCTATCACGGTCTGGGTGATGCTACGCACCACTTTTTTATGTCTCGCTCGTTGCCGTATGGAGAAGAATCCCCAGACCACCACCGCCACCACGGCCAGGACAATTAACGTCCGGGCCAGTTGGTTTAGGCTCCCCAGCAGTGTCCCTATCTTTCCTAGGGTGCTGCTTTCTTGGGGGTGTCCCTTATCTTCGTTCGGAACTCCTGCGGTCGGCTCCCCAGGGGCGTGAGCCTCCGCGCCCACTTCCTCTGCAGCCTCTTCCGCTGAGTTTCCTTCCGCAGAGTCCTTTTCAGCTGTGTCTCCTTCCGCTGTGTTTCCTTCCGCTGTGTCATGGCTGCCCGGGCCGGGCTGAGTGGCCTCTTCGGTATTTCCATCACCACTTTCCGGACCTCCCGCACTTCCTACAACCTCTATCTTGTAGTCCTCTTGGGAAGCCTGGCCATTGTCGTTGATATTGTTGATATTATTGTTAGTCTCTTCCATGGTGTTTGCATTTCATAAGGTTATCATTCCCCGCCTCTATGCTGCTTCTTTAGGTAAGTTCTATTAATCGAGAATTACAGAATCTAGTATCTTAAAAACAGATTGCTACTCAATACTTTGCAATTCTAAAATTTTCGTATTTTTCGTTTTTTTAGATGTTCCCTTTAAAGTCTATCTCTATTTCCGTGTATCCGCTGGCCCGTAGTAGTATCTCGAAGAATTCTATTGCATTGGCTTTGGCATCCTCTATGATATTCGCCCGGAGGGTCTCGTCGTTGCGTATCGATTTCTCTCCTGCAGTCAGTATTTCGTCATACTCCTTTTGGGTGTATTCCGACCGTAGGGCCGACACTTTTGCGTAGGCCAGTTTGATGTCGTCCGGTTTGATGTTCAGCGCCACAATCTCGGGCTGGGGTAGCGTCAGCGCGATGCGCTCTCCTCTCACCCGTATATCCTCTTCACTTAGTTTGTCCAGGTCTATGCCGGCCTTCAGGGTGGCCTTCACCGAGAAAAGCACTTTCCGGTCGCCGAAGAAACTCCAGCTGTCGTCGCTGTTGCGTATTATCTGCCGCACGGTGTACTCCACGGTCCCCAGCTCCGCTTTCTTTATCTTGTGTTTGATGTTTTGCTCCTCCTTCGCACACGATGCGACACAGAGCAGCATTGCCACTATCATCAAAAAATAGGCTCTTTTTTTCATGCTTCCTCCTTTTTGTATTATTTTATATAACGCATCTTTTCCTTTTTTATTGTAATATTGATGGTCAATTACGTGGCAATTATATGAAAAATATATATGACCGTTTTCGATAAGCCGAGTGCAGAGGGCAAATCACGAAGTGTTTGCACTATGCCGAGGCCAGAAAACGTCTGTTGAAGACGAACAATTACTTGCTTCGAAACTATCTTTGTCGTTTTATGTATTTTTTTTTCGCATTATTTAAAATATTTTTCTATATTTGCAGTGTTGAAACCCCAATACATAGCTGACGAAAACTTAAAAAAACATTTGATTGTTAAATAAGTATAAAATTCTTTTAACCATGAAGATTATCTTCTTATCCTTAATTGTTGTGTTTTTTTGCATTTTGTCCCCTCAGGCATGGGGGCAATATCCCGATTATGCCTCGGCATGAATAGATTCGGTAAGATAAAAAAATCCCTGAAAGGCCAAAACATAAAAAAACGATATTATAGTACTCACCTAAAATTTCATATCATGAAAAGAATATTTATTATTTATATTTTAGTCATCTCTGTCTTCGAAATGCGGGCGCAGGACACGATTAACCCTTTCTTGATGGACCCAATCACGAATCCTTATATCAGAGATTCAGCATTCAACTATCATGTCGGCCTTGATGGTACATGGGCTAATGATAGTTTTTTTAATGTAGGGTTTAGTTTATGTGCCCTTCATGATTTCCAAAGCTTGCCACAACCCCAACCGACAGTAATAGGCCTCAACATAGCTATGAGTTTTAGCGCTTCAACACATAGAAAATCCATTGCAGTAAGAGGGGTATTGATAAAGATTCACAACAACGACTTGAATAATCCTGAATACTATTTTACCCGCCCTGTCTTCTCCAATAGCATGCGTCCCTGTGACCATTATATGAATTTTGACCACCCGAATTGTATGTACCCTAGGGACACTGTCTTTCCTGTCTACTCCCTCTATTTTGAACATCCAGTTGCTGTTTCCGATTCTGCCTACTTAGGTGTATTTGTCTTCGATTCAATCCCATGGGGACAGCTAGTACGAGGAGTTCATACGAAATGGATAAAAAGATGTGATAATACCCCTATTGTCAACGATACCATGGCTGGGCTGATTGTATCTGTTGATGATAGTACTAAGATAGTTCGTATTACAAGAACTCGTTCTACTAATAGGATCCGATGTGTCTTCCCCATCTACACCCTCCCCGACACCGACGAGTTCAGCTGCCCG